>NZ_JAWUEH010000006.1:0-234704 GCF_033550225.1 Providencia sp. 2023EL-00965
GTTAATACATGATAGACTATGTTCAATCAATTTTGTGAGTGGTAATACGACAGTTAAAGCAACCCTTTTCTACGAAATAAGGTAATGCCAAGTGAGGGGAATTATTGCCCCTCACCTTTTCCTCTTCCTTTATTGTTCAGTTGTGGAAATAAGCACCTATTTATTAATCCCTCTTTTTATATAAAGAGGGATTATTTTTAATTAATAATCATTATAACCTTATATAATAGTTTGCTAATTAAAAATCAGACGAATATCAGAATGCCTCACAATACCATATTTGCTAAATCTGCTAATCTTTTGGCGGGTGCTTAACCCTTTTGGGTTTAAGCATTTATTCATAGCCCAAAATGGAAAAGCCCCGATGATTGAGTTTTTATGTTCAACCATCGAGGCACATTCCCAATAAAGACAATTGAGATAGTGCCTCTTAACAAATAAGAGGTCAAGAGGAAATGACTAAGTATATGCTAATATCACTAGTGGCTATCTGTATCACCGTATTTGGAATTTCACTGTTAATACATGATAGACTATGTTCAATCAATTTTGTGAGTGGTAATACGACAGTTAAAGCAACCCTTTTCTACGAAATAAGGTAATGCCAAGTGAGGGGAATTATTGCCCCTCACCTTTTCCTCTTCTTTTATTGTTCAGTTGTGGAAGTAAGCACCTATTTATTAATCCCTCTTTTAATATAAAGAGGGATTATTTTTAATTAAATAATTAGCTTTATATAATTTTATTTTTATAAAATATAAAAAGCCCAGCAAAGCTGGGCAAAAAATATAGAACAAGATTAACCACATTAACGACCAAATAATAACCAATGCATCCTTGCAAACTTCCCGATAAATCATCTTATACCTTAATAAATAGCCAGAAAGCGTAAAAACGCCTTCGGCCATTTACCCACAACTCTCCCTACAGAGCCGTGTTTTAGTACTGACGTACTTTATTTTCTACCATCTCTTTGATTTTATCTGCTGCTGCAACAATTTCTGGTTTATCCGCGACTTGAGCTGTACCTGTGCGCCACCATGCTTCGTAACCATTGGTCATCGTCTTTGGCAGCACTTTAATATCGATCAATACACAGCCTGTCTGTAGTTTTGCATCTTCAATAGCCGCGATCAATTGTGCTTCATCATGCACTCGATAACTTTTACAACCATAGCTTTCTGCATTTTTAGCAAAATCAACTTTCACCAATGCCCCATCCATTTGACCGGTTTTAGGGTTACGATGGCGATTTTCAGTACCAAAGCTTCCCATACCTTGACTCATTTGTAGGTTGTTAATACAGCCAAAACCTGCGTTATCAAATAATAAAATGGTGATTTTCAAGTTTTCTTGAATCGCTGTTTGCAACTCACTGTGCAGCATCAAGTACGAACCATCGCCAACCATGGCATAAACAGGTTGCTCCGGAGCCGCAATTTTTGCACCAACAGCCGCCGCAATTTCATACCCCATACATGAATAACCGTATTCAAGATGATAAGTATCAGAGCATTTAGGTAGCCAAATACGCTGTAAATCCCCCGGCAAAGAGCCTGCTGCACCAACAATAATGGCATTATCTTCCATATGTTGCTGCATTAATCCTAATACTCGAGTCTGCGCCAGCTCTGTTCCCAAGACTTCTCGATACTCAGCCAACTTGTCATCAAGATGTCCTGCGATTTCAGGAACAAAATCCAATGGACTATATTTGATGGAAAACAATCGCGCTAATTCTGATTGCCACTGTTGCTTGGCCTGTTGAATTTTTTCGCCCCACTGAGCCTGATAACCGCTACCTTGCAATTGATGATCAAGTGCAGTTAACCCCTCTTTAGCATCCGCAATCAGCTTCAATGCATCGAGTTTACTTGCGTCAAACTCGGCAACGTTAATATTCAAAAACTCGACATCTGGGTGACTGAATAATGATTTCGATGCCGTCGTAAAGTCAGTGAATCGCGTACCAACGCCAATAACGAGATCAGCTTCTTTGGCCAGTAAATTAGCGGCTAACCCACCTGTCGTGCCAATACCACCAACATTTAGGGGGTGACTCGCAATAACTGCACTTTTACCTGCTTGTGTTTCACCAAATGGGATCGCGTAATGCTCAGCGAATTTTTGAAATGCGTCGTGCGCTTCTGAATAACGGACCCCACCACCACACACGAGTAATGGTTTTTTCTTACGGCGGATCAGTTCCACTGCTTCAGCTAAACTTACGGTCGTCGCCGGACGGCGCTCAATACGATGAATGCGCTTAGCAAAAAAGTAGTCTGGATAATCCCATGCTTCACCTTGAACATCTTGAGGTAAACAAATGGTTACTGCTCCAGTATCAGCTGGATCAGTAAGAACTCGCATGGCATTGATCATTGCTGCCATCAATTGCTCTGGGCGAGAAACGCGATCCCAGTAACGCGAAACGGGACGGAAGCAATCGTTAGTACTAATCGTTCCATCACCATATTGTTCAACTTGCTGTAAAACTGGATCTGGCTGGCGTGTTGCAAATGTATCACCAGGCAGTAATAACAAAGGGATACGGTTAGCGGTTGCTGTTGCCGCCGCAGTCACCATATTCGCCGCTCCCGGCCCAACAGAGGAAGTCACCGCACAAATTTGCTTGCGTTTCTTTTGCTTTGCAAAACCGGTAGCAATATGCGCCATTCCTTGCTCGTTACACCCTTGATAAACCTGTAGATGTCCAGGCGCTTGTTCCAGCGCCTGTCCTAAACCTACCACGTTACCATGGCCGAAAATGGTAAATATTCCCTGAATAAACGGATACTGCTCACCATCAACTTCAACATATTGCTGGTTAAGAAACTTAACGAGTGCTTGAGCTGTGGTCATTGTCTGCTTATTCATATGGGTCTCCATTTATTCCATTGTTGGCATCGTAAAGCTGCTTTCATGATGTTCTAAACGAACACTTGCAGGCCAACGGCTCGTCACAGTCTTCATTCGTGTGTAAAAACGAACACCATCATTACCGTGCACGTTTAGCGGTCCAAAGATAGAACGCTTCCATCCACCAAAGCTGTGGAATGCCATCGGCACTGGAATTGGAATATTAATTCCGACCATACCCGCTAGCACATTTTCTTGGAACTCACGAGCCGTTTCGCCATCACGGGTAAAGATCGCAGTACCATTACCATACTCATGCTGATTAATCAGTTTCAAACCTGTTTCAAAATCCGGTACACGCACAATCGCCAGTACTGGACCAAAAATCTCTTCTTTATAGATAGTCATTTCAGGCGTAACATTATCAAACAGCGTTGGTCCAACAAAGTAACCATTTTCAAAACCCGCTACTTTGAAATCACGGCCATCAACCAACAATTTAGCACCTTGTTTTTCACCGCTTGTGATGTAATCACAAATTTTTGCTTTATGCTGTGCTGAAATCACTGGCCCCATATCATTTTCTTTACCATCAACAATACCCGGCCCTACTGTCATTTTGGCAATTTGTTGCTCAAGGTTAGCAATTAAAGTATCTGCCGTTTCATCACCAACCGCTAAAACCACAGATAAAGCCATACAGCGTTCGCCGGCTGCCCCAAATGCCGCTCCCATAATGGCGTTGGTCGCTAAATTCATATCGGCATCTGGCATTAATATACAATGGTTTTTAGCACCACCCAGAGCTTGACAACGTTTTCCATGCTCCGAGGCTGTTGTATAAATATATTCTGCAATCGGTGTTGAACCGACAAAGCTTACCGCCTGAATTTCAGGTGCTCTCAATAACACATCAACGGATTCTTTATCACCTTGCACAACGTTAAACACACCATCCGGAAGACCCGCTTCTTTTAACAATTTAGCGAGTTCCAGTGCGAGTGAAGGGTCTTTCTCAGATGGTTTAAGTACAAAGGTGTTCCCCGTTGCGAGTGCGACAGGAAACATCCACATTGGTACCATCGCAGGGAAGTTAAACGGTGTAATACCTGCGCAAACCCCTAGAGGTTGCATTAAAGAATGACTATCAACACCTGTTGCAACATTGGCTGAGTGCTCACCTTTTTGCAAATGCGGGATACCACATGCAAATTCAACCACTTCTAAACCACGAGTTAGCTCACCTACCGCATCCGAAAAAACTTTGCCATGCTCTTTAGAAATTAAGCGCGCTAAGTCGTCCATATGTAATTCGAGTAATGCTTTAAATTTAAATAAGATCCGAGCGCGTTTTAATGGTGAAAGTTTTGACCACATAGGGAACGCTTTATGAGCAACCTCTATTGCCTTTTTCGTTTCAGCAGCGCTGCTCAACACAACCTGAGCGATTTGTTCACCTGTTGCTGGGTTATATACGGGTGAAAAACGCCCACTTTGGCTAGATACCAGTTCACCGCCAATGAAATTCTGAATCTGTTGCATGTTGCCTCTCTTTAGCTGATAGAGTTACCTTGTTGCTAAAGATATATGAAATATTCATTTCATTTTCAACTAAAACTGAAATAACATTCAATTTATGTGATCCAGCCTGAGTTTTTATGAAATTATCGACTGAAGATAAAGACAGGTGTTTCAAAAATCGTTCTAATCAGCCTTCAGTACAGTAGGTAATATGAATTAATTATTCCATTTAGTCAGATTCGTTTTTCAAAAAGATTCGACTAACGGCTGAAAATAACTACAATCAAGAACCTAGGGGCTATTGACCTTTGCTGCTGATTTTTACGACTAAACAAGGTCAAAAAACAGCCTAATAAATTGATTGATGTGTTAATCAGGCTGACTCACTATCATTTGAGTTAAATATTGTGATTGAATGTTGCCCTGCGGGTTCGATTAAAGCACATTTCTCTCATTTGATGCGACGTTGAGAGGCTCTTGCCTATTTCACTAGGTGGCGAATTTTTCGCCTTGCCTAAAATGGCTTTAACTCGAATGAAAATTGACCATCAAAGGTCAACAGCCCCTAGTCACGGAGGTTTTATGTCAACTGCATCGAATTTGAATGAGTTTCAGGAGCAAGTTCGCTCCCGTTACGATGAACTAAGTAAACGATTACAACAAGTTGCGCGCTATGTACTGGATAATACCAATAGCGTGGCATTTGATACTGTTGCTGTCATCGCTAAAGAAGCGAATGTACCGCCATCAACCTTGATCCGTTTTGCTAATGCATTTAATTTCAGTGGATTTAACGAAATGAAACAATTATTTCGTATGAATTTAGTGGAAGAAACGGCTAGCTACACGGATCGTGCTCGTTTATTCAGAGAAATGGATAGTGAGCAAGAACTTAGTGATGATCCAGCTCAAATCTTAAAAGAGTTTGCTCACTCTAATGCACAAGCGTTGCAACAAATGGCCGCTCGTACCCCAGCCGAAGATCTTGAAAAAGCGGTCTCCTTACTGGTTGAAGCCGATAACGTATATATCATTGGATTGCGCCGTTCATTTAGTGTTGCAACTTATCTAAGCTATGCATTGAGCCATTTAGAATGTCGCCCACAGCTTATCGATGGCCTAGGCGGTATGTTTAAAGAGCAGATTAGCCGAATTGGCGAAAAAGATGTGGTTATCTCAATCAGTTTTACGCCTTATGCAGAAGAGACCATTATGGTTAGCGAAAAAGCAGCGCAAACTGGCGCAAAACAAATCGTGATTACAGATAGTCAAATTAGTCCATTAGCTAGCTTTAGTGACGTTTGTTTTGTGATCAAAGAAGCACAAGTGGATGCATTTCGCTCTCAATCAGCAACCTTATGCCTTGCTCAATCACTGACTGTTGCATTAGCCTACCGCCAAGGAAGCAAACTGGTTTAACTGTTATTGGGCTTTGTCTACAAACACCTCCGAGTGGCATTGCCCTATCCAATAATCCCTTCACTACATCATCTAATTTTATCAGTCGTACTCGTAATATTAAAATTGTGAAGCCAGTCAGAAAATAGTAATTTCAATAAAATTATTAATGAAATTACTATTTCACGCTGTTATGTTGAGATAATGTAAATATTCCTATACTCAAAATCATACTAAGTGCAGCTAAGTAACCAGTGAACAAATTGCTAAAAATATAGAGACTCGATGACGAATATGAATATAGTCACTATAACTTGAGACAAAGCGCTGTAACTTAAAGTATGACGAGTATATAACCAAAAATTTGGTGTGGAGCGTCAACAATGAATGCACATTTCCTCTATTTATTTGGTCACTTGCGCTTACTTGAAGAGCAACATAACCTTATTTCACTCAATAAAGCAGGTATAGGTTTAATCGGTAGTTCCACCCATAACTTATGGTATACAGAAGCGATACTACACAGCCAGCATCATTGTGAGCTCAAATCAGTTTGTAGCCTTGATTTTCCAACTCACTCAGCCAGCTATTTTGTACGTCAAAAAAGAAAGATAGAGCAGCTTATTGAAGATGATGCGGTAAATACCATTATTGTCACATCGATATATAGCGATGAATTACTCAAATTTATTATTCGAGCAGCCGTTGATGAAGGCAAACATATTTTAGTCAGTAACGTTCCAAATTATGGAACTAATGAACTTAATGAGCTGCTTAAATTAGCGCATTATAATGATGTGAACATCTGCCTTGATAATGCGCTCTATTTTTCTCCACAATACGATGAAATAAAATCACTATTATCCAATAAGAATACCCTTAATACTGGTTTATTGAGATTATCTGCCCACCGACAAATCAATAAAGATGATTATCTATCCCATGATAAATTACGTTTCTTAATTTCTGGAAAAATATCATTACTTCTCTCGATACTCCCTAAATTTCAATTTGAGTCGCTATCTGTTCAATATTCTCGACCGTTTTCATTTATTGAAGATGGAGATGTACTAATCATTCACCTAAAAAATAAAACTGGTTTTCTCGTTTCATTAGAATTGTTCTTTAATACAGGTAATACATCTGATCAATTATCTTTAACACAAGGTCAACATGATCTTCAGTTTGAGAGTTTTCTAATTTCCAATAATCAAAACTTAATAGCCGATGAAAATTCTCTTATTATAAAGCAACTTGACCATTTTATATTAAACTTACATAAAGCAAATAAAATAGTGATAACTTCACAGTTAATACACGTAAATACAATGACTGAGTCAATTTTAACTCACCTTACAATTAACCAATTCATTTAAACCGTATAAATTAACCAAGGCTAATCAATAATCTTGTTAATTATAACTTCGATGATTATTTTTAATAAAAACTAAGTTTTACAATTTCACGTGTTATTACTTAACTAAAATTACCTATTTCCAATCAAGCCCGGAAGAAGCAAGTTACAAATAGAGTAACCCTGCAATTTCTTCCGGTCCGATTAAATTGCTCATAGTATCTCGCTATGTTTGTTTTAATTCTTTTGTTAATGCTACTGACTAGATAATTGTTGTTCTTCCTTGTTTTTAATCACCTTTTAGTGAATGGTACAACGTGTTCCGAGGTTAACGTTAACAACACCATACAAAAATGTGGTTGGTTCCAAGTTAAATAAACATGCGAATTGGAATAAAGAATCAACGTCAATGCAGCTTTCACCACTTTCGAAACGATTCATCTCATCTTCTGATACGCCTATCAATCTCGCTGTTTGTTTCAACGACATTTTATGACTCTCTCTTTGCTGGCGAATTCTAATACCAAGCATTTTTGCAATATTATCTTTGTGCATAATAAACTCCTAAAAATATAATCAAAGTGAAGTTAGTTTTATCGATGCGTAAATTAACATTCTGGCTCCATAATTTAATTGATTTAAATTAAAAAACAGTGTTAAAAAAACAATCATATACAGAACATCTAAAAAAGACCAAAAACCAACAAAAAACCTTAACATATTGAATTAAAATAAAAATAAAAATATTATTTTTTTTACTACCTAATTTCATATAGTGACATTAATCACAAAAAAAATGTATCCTAACTTAGGATTACTCGAACAAAGAACCTCTTTTTATGACATTAACTAACTAATTTAATAGGCTTTATTATTTTTTATAATCTAATTCTAATACTATTTTCACAGGTGACTATAAGATTATTTCTATATTATCGGCAAATAAAATAATTTTTATTGTTAAAAATCATGACATTTTATGTCGATTGATTTCTGACTATTATTTTTCTTAATAAAAAAACATTTAATGTCATATTTTAATTTCTGAAGTCTAGTATATTATTAGGGATAATAATTATAAAACATAAAAAATAATTATCATTATTAGATTAAAAAACATCGTTAAATGATTGTATTAAGAATTTACGATGATTGAATATTTCAGGTAAAAGTAACATCTACAAATCAAGATTTTTAAATAACATAGTTACTCTCATTAAAAGAAAAACCTGAAATTTTAATAAGATACTCTAAATAATCCAAGATACGGCTAGGCGATAAATGTCAGGCTCGCTAACAAAATACGTCACTAATGCGAGTGGGTATAATCTTCATACGCTAGTGCGATACACCGTAACTTGCAATATCACGAGTATATACACCAACTGGGGATCTTTGAATAACCGTTGTTTATTTTGGAGAGTTCTAAGGTATGTCTCATAATGATATGAATAGTATGATGATGCTCGCGCGTCATTTGCCTCAAAAAGCCGTTGCTTTAATATTAGCAGGGGGCCGAGGTACACGCCTTAAAGATTTGACACTAAAACGTGCTAAACCCGCTGTTCATTTTGGCGGTAAATTTCGTATTATCGATTTTGCATTATCAAATTGCCTGAATTCAGGGATCAGACGTATAGGCGTTATTACACAATATCAATCTCACTCTTTAGTTCAACATATACAAAGAGGATGGTCATTTTTTAATGAAGAAATGAATGAGTTTGTTGATTTACTTCCCGCTCAACAACGCGAAATGACCGACCATTGGTATAAAGGTACCGCAGATGCCGTTTACCAAAATATGGATATTATCCGTAATTATAACGCAGAGTACATTGTCATTCTTGCAGGCGATCACATCTATAAAATGGATTATTCACGCATGCTCCTTGATCACGTTACCAACGATGCAAAATTTACGGTTGCTTGTATTAAAGTAAAACAAGAAGAAGCTCACCAATTTGGCGTGATGGAAATTGATGATAATCGCTGGGTTACTCAATTTCATGAAAAACCTGAGCATCCCCCAATTTTAAAAGAAGATCCTAATCATTGCTTAGCTAGTATGGGGATCTATATTTTTAACAGTGATTACCTCTATAAAATGTTAGAGGATGACAATATCTGTCCTGAATCCAGTAATGATTTTGGCAAAGATATTATTCCTCGAATAGTGGCTCGTGGTGAAGCATTAGCACATCCTTTTGAATACTCCTGTGTGACAAGCAATACAGAGATCCCCCCTTACTGGCGAGATGTTGGAACGCTTGAAGCCTACTGGTCGGCGACGCTGGATCTGGCTTCTGTAACGCCTGAATTAGATATGTATGATCGTAATTGGCCTATACGCACTTATATGGAGCCATTACCCCCTGCAAAATTTGTTCAAGACCGTTCGGGAAGCCACGGAATGACCATGAATTCATTAGTTGCAGGTGGCTGTATTATTTCTGGTTCAATTGTGATGCGTTCAGTCCTATTTCCACGAGTTAGAGTGAACTCATTTTGTAATATTGAGTCTTCTATTTTATTACCCGGTGTTAATGTTGGTCGTTCATCACGCTTACACCGCTGTATTATCGATAGAGGTTGTAACATTCCTGAAAATACTGTTATCGGAGAAAACCCAGAAGAAGATAGCCAGCGTTTCTATCGAACAGAACAGGGAATCGTTCTGGTCACAAAAGATATGTTAGAGAACATAAATAAAAATAAGGAATGAAATCATGAACTCTCATTTTGTTTATGAATGTAATTCACCATTAGTCACCCATGAAGCACTCAAAAACTCCATCATCTATAAACTCAAGTTTGTGATTGGCAAAGAACCCTATATTGCAACACAGCGCGAGTGGTTAGAAGCTATCTTATTAGCCGCACGTGATCGGATCGTTGACCGATGGATGACCACTAACCGTGCTGAATATTCACAACAACTCAAGCAAGTTTATTATTTATCAATGGAGTTTTTACTGGGTCGTTCATTATCCAATACATTGATTTCAATGAATATGTATGATGATTTAGTCACAGTAGTCACTGAACTTGGTTTTGATTTTGAACAATTATTAGAGCAAGAAACAGATCCCGGCCTCGGCAATGGTGGCCTAGGCCGACTTGCTGCGTGTTTTTTAGATTCTCTAGCAACCATGAACCTACCTGGCTGTGGTTATGGTATACGCTACGAATATGGCATGTTCCGACAAACCATACGTAACGGTCAACAAATCGAATGTCCCGATGACTGGCTAGCACATGGTAATCCTTGGGAGTTTCCACGTACAGAAAGCCGTTATCAAATACAATTTGAAGGTCATGTTATTGAAGAGGATGGGTGCCAGCAATGGATAAAAACTAACGATATTATTGCTGTCGCTTACGATCAAATTATTCCTGGCTATAAAACCGAAGCAACAAACACATTACGATTGTGGAGTGCTAAAGCCAGTGACGAATTTGATCTACAAATTTTCAATGATGGGGAGTATTACTCCGCCGTTAAGAAAAAAAATGAGTCTGAAAACGTCTCACGAGTTCTGTACCCTAATGACTCAACCTATTCAGGAAAAGAATTACGCCTCAAACAAGAATATTTCCTTGTTTCTGCCTCTGTACAAGACATTCTCTATCGACATTGGCTGGTTTATGAAACATGGGATAACTTAGCCGATAAAGTATCAATCCATTTAAACGATACCCACCCTGTTTTAGCAATCCCCGAATTGATCCGTATTTTAATTGATAAACATCAGGTTAGTTGGCAGGATGCCTTTTCTCTCGCCAATAAAATCTTTTCATACACCAATCACACATTAATGAGCGAAGCGTTGGAAACGTGGCCGGTAGAAATGATCCGTAAAATTTTACCACGTCATTTACAAATCATTTATCAAATCAATGATGATTTTTTACAGCAAGTTATTCAGCAGTTTCCTCATGACTATGAACTCCCTCGCCGAGTATCAATCATTAATGAAGATTATGGCCAACAGGTACGAATGGCTTGGCTCGCAGCGATCGTGTGCCATAAAGTAAATGGTGTTTCCAAACTACATAGTCAGCTAATGGTCGATGCTTTATTTGCCGATTTTGCACTCATTTTTCCCAATAAATTCTGCAATATTACGAATGGCGTTACCCCAAGACGTTGGCTAGCCGTTGCTAACCCTGAACTCACTGAAATGATAGAAGAAAATATAGGGCAACAATGGCTCACAGACCTTCCGCTGTTAGATGAGCTAAAACAATGGGCTGATTACCCGCAATTTTTAGACAAGTTACGACAAGTAAAACTGCGCAACAAACAAAAACTCGCAATTTTTATTGCACAGACGCAAGGAATTGTCATTAACCCTGAAGCTTTATTTGATGTACAAATTAAACGTATTCACGAATACAAGCGACAACTATTGAATTTAATGCATGTGATTACTCACTATAACCGAATTCTAGCTAACCCCAGCAAAAATTGGGTACCGCGAGTCGTTATTTTTTCAGGTAAAGCGGCTTCTTCATACAGTGCTGCGAAAAAAATAATCCACTTGATCAATGATGTTGCAAAAGTCATCAATAATGATGAGCGTATAGGTGATCGCCTTAAAATCGTATTTATTCCCGATTACGGTGTAAGTTTGGCACAAAAAATCATCCCCGCAACCGACCTTTCGGAACAAATTTCACTTGCAGGTACAGAAGCTTCAGGCACTGGTAACATGAAATTTGCTCTCAATGGAGCCCTCACGATCGGAACATTAGATGGCGCGAATGTTGAAATACGCGAACACGTAGGTCATGAAAATATCTTTATATTTGGCCATACCATTGAAGAAGTAAAGCAGATCAAGCAAAACTACTATTATCCACGTTGGTATTATGACAATGATGCTGAGCTAAAGCAGGTGATAGATCAGATAAACGATGGTTATTTTAAACCTGATGCTCCTAACTTTTATCATGATCTGACCAATAGCTTATTAGATGGTGGTGATCAGTACTTATTGTTTGCAGATTATCGAAGCTATATTAATACCCAAGAACAGGTTAATAAGCTCTATCAAGACCCACTCGCATGGCAATCTAAAGTTACCCAAAATATTTGTAATATGGGTTTCTTTTCTTCAGATAGGACGATTAAAGAATATGCGACACAAATTTGGAATATAAAGCCTATCAATTTATGATTATATCCTTTAAATTAGGCCAGATATTTGAGTTAAGATTATCTGTGATGATAAAACTTACTTAACTTCACAACAATTTTAAAAAACTATCAGTCGGTATGCTATTCTGCAACCGACTGAAATGTGCTTTTATCTAGTAATAAGTCCAAAACGTATCACTTCTTTGTTCTACACCTTGGACCAAGCCGATTTAAAAGGGTAACTATGCTTCAAGAAAGTGTTATCAGGGAAATCATTCTCTGGATCGAGAAAAACTTAGAGTCTCGCCTATCTTTAGATACTGTTGCCGAAAAATCCGGATATACCAAATGGCATTTTCAGCGTCTGTTTAAAAATCAAACAGGCCTTGCTCTTGGCTCTTATATTCGAGCTAGACGCTTGTCTTGTTCTGCGGTTGCGCTTAGGCTCACCAATGACAGCATAATGGATATTTCTCTACGCTATCGTTTTGATTCGCAGCAAACATTTTGCCGTGCTTTTAAAAAACAATTTAATGTAACACCATCTGAATATCGCAAACGCACTGGCTGGAAAATAGAAGGGTTTTGTTTACCACTTAGAGAAAGCAAAGAGTTCAGCGTTGAGGTTAACCTTATTAAATTAGAGCCTATTAAGCTAATAGGTAAGCAACATCGCTATACTCAAGGTATTAATGAGTGGAATTTCAAAACAGAAGAACTGCGTCGTCATTATTGGCGTGATTTTCTCACCGAGATCCAATATGTCACGACAAATCTATATGCAATCAATGGTGTTGATTCGGTAGATGCTCAAGAAGGCCAATTTTGCTATACCACCGCACTTGATGAGCGAGATATCGACCCCGTTCCGCCTAATCCCAAAATTATGACGTTGCCAGCAGGTGACTATTTACAAATAAAATTTACCTGCGATGAACTTCATGGTATCGACTATAACGATATAATTTATACCGTATATGGAAAAGTACTTGCAAGCATGGATATTGTCCGAGGTGAAGGTTCTGATATCGAAAATTATGTTTTGAAATCAAAACCAAGTTACGAACAGTTTGTTGAAAATTCTAGACTTTATCTTAAAGAGCTCAATTACTGCATTCCTGTTATTATTTAGTCTCTCAGAAGAAAAACTGACTATTTTTTTAGTTAGTTTTTCTTTGCCTAAAATCAATATTCTTAAGTTTTCTCTAGAAAAAATGTCTTATTTTCTAATTCTCATAAATAAAATTTAATTTTGATACTCAAATATGGATTAAATAAAAACCTGTATCATATAAAGTGTAAAAATTACCCTCCATTATCCTATCCCTCCTGATTTATTTCGCATTGAAAGCAAATGAAGATCGCGCTAGCATGAATTTGAGTTATGTGAATTACGTATAAATAGCTAGGTAGATTTTCTAATATTACTATCAAGGATTAATGCTAATGGTAGAAAAAAACCAATCAACCAATCTAATGGTTATCTTCGTCGGTTTACTCGCAGCACTAGCGGGTCTCTTTTTTGGCTTAGATACTGGTGTTATCTCAGGGGCACTTCCTTTTATTAGTAAGCAGTTTGATATTTCCGCGACTCAGCAAGAACTCATTGTTAGTTCTATGATGTTCGGCGCTGCTGCCGGAGCAATTATTAGTGGTTGGCTATCATCTTGGGGAGGACGTAAAAGAAGTTTATTGCTTAGTTCCATACTATTTATTATTGGCGCGCTAGGCTCTGCATTTTCACCAAATGCCGAGGTTCTTATTGGCTCACGCGTGATATTAGGTCTAGCAATTGGTATCTCATCTTTTACAACACCCGCCTATTTATCCGAAATAGCCCCCAAAAAGATCCGGGGTGGAATGATATCTATGTATCAGTTAATGATCACCATAGGTATTTTACTGGCATTCATTTCAGATACTGGGTTTAGCTATGATCATGCGTGGCGTTGGATGTTAGGGATCACTGCAATTCCAGCTGTCCTGCTATTTATTGGCGTCACTTTTTTACCTGAAAGTCCACGCTGGCTGGCCAGTAAGAACCGTTCCGATGATGCAAAAACTATCTTATTAAAACTCAGAAATTCAGAAACTGAAGCAATACAAGAATTAGACGATATTTTTAATAGCCTCAAAATCAAACAATCTGGTTTTGGTTTATTCAAAAATAACAGTAATTTCCGCCGTAGTGTATTTTTAGGGATCTCTTTGCAATTTATGCAACAACTAACCGGCATCAACGTCATTATGTACTATGCCCCGAAAATCTTCTCATTAGCCGGTTTTGAAACTACCACTCAACAAATGTATGGTACGGTACTGGTTGGATTGGTCAATGTGATTGCAACTTTTCTTGCCATCTCAATTATTGACCGTTTCGGTCGTAAAAAATTATTAGTCTTTGGCTTTAGTGTTATGGCAATAAGCATTGGTCTACTCGCTTATTTATTATCTTTCGACGCTCATACCTTACTTATCCAGTATGCTAGCATTGCATTCCTACTTATTTTTATTATTGGCTTTGCTGTCAGCGCAGGCCCTATCATGTGGGTTCTCTGTTCTGAGATACAACCACTTAAAGGGCGTGATTTTGGTATTACTTGCTCAACCACTTCAAACTGGGTTGCTAACATGATAGTGAGTGCTACTTTCTTAACACTGTTATCGACACTCGGTGATACACATACATTTTGGCTATATGCGGCGCTCAATGCGGCATTTATTTTAGTCACACTCTACTTTGTACCAGAAACCAAAAATGTTTCTTTAGAGCATATTGAAGAAAACTTAATGAAAGGTAATTCGCTACGCAATATTGGCCGATAACTGATTATATCCCCCCTATCATGGGGGGATATATTAGGGGCTGGTGATTTTTACAACGAGAACAGCTTGAAAAATAGCCCTCAATAATAACTTAGAAAGTTACATTCATTTTCGCCCAGAATGTCCTACCTGGTTCATTCACTGGTTGGTTAGATGAATAACCGAACCCACTATTACCAGCTAAGTTAAGGTGCTCGCTATAATTCTTATCGAATAAGTTATCCACACCCGCACTTAATTTCATATGATCATTAACACGATAGGCTGTATTAACCGAAAAAATGGTAAATCCTGCACTGCTGCTGAAATCTTTACCAACGACGTTACCATCATTAATCGCAACTCGATGTTGACTACTCACTACTCGCATCAACCCTGTTGTCGTCCAATCATTTTTTTCCCACGACAAACCAAAACGTGTCTCTAACGGCGGCATTTGAGGCAATGGCTGTCTATCACTACGATTTTCTCCCCATGAATAAGCAAGGCTAGCATCCGCTTTCCATTCGTCCGTTAACTTATATGCTACCCCCATTTCACCGCCCATAATCATTGCGTTGACGTTTTCAACTTGGCTTTGACGTACATTGTGAGGGTTATAACGGAATAAAATAAAGTCATCAACACGACCAATATAAGCAGAAACCCATGCATTTGTGCTTTCATTACTGTACTTAGCACCAATATCTAGCTGAGTGGTTTTCTCTGTTTTGAGATGATCAAACACATTGGTTGTTCCATCAGGCCCATAAGTCGGCGAGAACAACTCCCAATAATCAGGAAAACGCTCTGTGTAACCAACCCCCGCATACAACATTACTGGCATATTAGAAAGAGCATGTTCATAACGTACAAATCCAGCAGGCATGACTGTATTACGCCCCGAAGAGCCGATATTTGTATCATTATCAACCAAAACTCTGTCTGCTCGCGCCCCCGTCACGACCTTATCATGGTCGTTAACTTCCCACGTTAACTCCCCAAACACGCCATAGTCTTGGAATTGTGCGTCTTTGTTCCAACGATTATCACTCTCTTTGCGATGGGTATTAGTTTGCATATCGGCACCAGCCCGTAGTTCATAATCAGTCCACATCCAAGTGCCCATCACCCTACCGCCAACCGTTTTACGATCTACACGCATTTTCATTGGCATATTCATCATACCGTGACCACTTCCCATCATATGACCAGAACCACTTCCCATTGTTCCACTGGTTTCACGCAATGAATAGTTATCCATGATATGGTCGGCATAGTTGTAATAAATGTTGGCTTCTACTTTATCGAGTACAGTACCAATATTAGTTTTCTCAAAACGCATACCTAAACTTTCTCGTTTGAATTGAGAACCATCCATTCCTCTTCCTGCATAACGTGCTTCTCCATCACCTTTACCTGCGGTTAGCTCCAGTAAAGTATACTCATCAGGAGTCCAACCAATCGCTACGTCAGCATTCCACTTATCCCATTTTGATGGCACTTTATTACCATCACCATCCTTATAATCATTAGAACGTGATTTATTACCAACCAACCGTAAATAACCTTTTTCATTCCCCATACTCACATCAGCATTGGCATCCCAGCGCTGATTAGATGCGGTTAACACACTAGCATTGCCCTTAATGCCTGCTTTATCAAATAACGGTTTTTCACGTTCGAAACGGATCGTTCCAGCTGAGTTACCTGGTCCCCATAGTACCGACTGAGGCCCTTTGATCATGGTAAGAAGATCGAAGTTTTCAGGTGAAATGTAGGATGTTGGTGCATCCATCCGTGATGGACAAGCCCCTAGCATCTCGCTGTCATTAGTTAAAATACGTAAACGAGAACCGAACATACCGCGAAAAACGGGATCACCATTAGTACCACCATTACGGATCTGAGAAAAACCGGGAATAGTTTTTAAATAGTCAGAGCCATCACTTGCTGGAACAGGTTGCCTAGGTGTTTTAGGTGATGTACTGATCGTCAATGGTGAGTCCACTGGTGCAGTAACGATCATGACTGAACTGTCAGAAAATAGACTTTGATTTTTATCTTCCGCCCATGCGCTATAAGAAACTAAAACGGTCGATACTAAAAATGTAACAGGTGCGATTACAAACTTTTCTTTGTTCATTGTTGTGCCTAATTCTTTTCTTTATGACGTAACAATGCCGCCTGAATGGATTATCCAAATTCAAGATATAAAACGTCTTAGTGCACTCAAAACGGCAAATGCAACCTAGCTACTTTCTATTAATTAAATAATTAATAGAAAGTGCATACACTCTAAATAATTCGAGTTGCAGATAGGCGATAAGCAAAGATAGGTAGAAAGCATAGATAAATGCTGTAACTCAGTGAGCTGAGTAAAAACACCATACCTTAACAAAGCCCTACAACTTAAAGGAGGGCGAATATAGGTGGTGCGCGGGCACAACGTAATAGCCAAGGCCGGAACAGATATAAACGAACGCAAGGTTCAAGGGCTAAACAGGAGGTCAATATTGCCAATAGGCGAATAGCAATGGCAACAAAGAGAATGATAAAGGGAAAATGAACCAATAACTGACAGTAACCACACGCAATGTCTTCCATGGGCGATAATCCAACCCCCGACATTAAAAAGTGATTCATAGGTGTGCTGGTTGCGCATTCTTCAGGCAATAGCATATCCTGATGCGAATGATCCATCGAATGGGCTGTCATGCCCTCCGTGAGTGAACAATCAGTCATGTGCATCATTGATTTTGAAACCAATGGGGCAATAAACAGCATTGCTACAGCAAGAAGGGCAAGATAAGCGGCAAATTGTTGAAATCGAGCGTGCAGGCGCAACGTTTTTCCGTCATATCTGTTCTGATTTTATTGCGCGAGAGTGTATCCTATTTGCATCTACGTTGTTATCGTTTTTTGTCAGTTATGTTACATCTGGCTTAGTTTTATACTGGATGCCGATGGCTGCATTCTTTTAAACAAAACGCGGTAATAGCCATAGACTATTACCGCAAAGTCGAACATAAAATAACAAAGGGTTACAACTTGATTAGGCTAACAAATTAGCCGGATTATCAATACATAAGCGACTTATAATGGCTTCATCAACCCCTTTTTTCGCGAGAAGGGATAAAAAAACATTGGGCACAAAGCCCCAGCCATTACCGCCATTTTTTGCCCACATCTGTTTTAGAAAAACATCATGGCTTAACACGATTTGATTACCATACCCCAATTCAATCAATTTATAGACGGCATCAACAGTTTCAGTGACAGTAGGGGCAACCCCTTCTTTAGGAAAAGAAATATCTAATCCAATCATATCGAATTCAAGCCATACGCCTCTGTCTAACATACGACGTTGATAATCGAGATCTTTTCCTGATGGATCTGAATGTGCTAACGAAATTTTAGCAGGATTAACGCCCATTTCTTTGATTAAAATATCCAGTACTTCATCACCACGACGTTGCCAGCCAGGCATGTGAATATTCATTGATACATGATCATTGGCTAGCTGGGCAATCGACGCCGCTCTGAGGCTATTTTTTTCACCTTCAGTGAAGAATGGTGATACACCAATTTCGCCTATCATACCTGCGCAAATATCAGTACCATCAATACCTATATTTAGCTCGTCATCGATCATTTTGGCCATGACATCGATATTACTAACTAACCGTTCACCTTCAAATTTTTCGATATATAACCCAGATGAAGCAACCACATTAATACCTGTTTTGATTGCAACTTCACGCAGTTGACGTACATCACGACCAATCGCTTCGGAGCCTGTGGCATCCACGAGTGTTTTACCACCGAGCTCTTTAAAGTTATTTACCTCATAAATCACATCTTCAATCGGTTTTTTATCCATATTGTCGCAGCAGCAATACGGATCGTGTTTAAGTCCCCACTGAATGTCTGCACTGACTTTTTTATCGACTAAGACATGTGAGAAATCATAATAAGGCTCATCGACTACCGTTGATAAATCGTTAAATAAGTGTTCATGTGGGAGGGTTAACCCCATATCCTCTTTTTTAACCGGTCCTGTGACAGTCTGAATATAACCTTTCATTTTTACACTCCTGCTGTTTTCGCAGCTTTTGCTTCTCTAAATTCAGGGATAGTGGTAATAATCGCCCCTACCAGCGCAAATAATGTACCAATGATAGTCACTAGATAGACGGTATTTCCTAAAGATGGTAATAACAGGTCAATCAATACGGAGCCTAATAACTGCCCTGCTGTCGATGCGACACCTAACATTAATAAGCCTAACCCACGAACTAAAATTGCCATCAATGCAATCGACATTAAGCCTAATGGGCCACCTAAATACATCCACCACACACCCGGTAATTCAAGGGTAATATGCCCTAACGCCATACGAATAATCAGCGCAACAGTTAATACAGTGAAACCAACAATAAAGTTCCATGTGATAGAAACCATCATAGAACCTGTCGCTTCAGCAACTTTAGAGTTACCTGCTGGCTGCCACCCTGCTAATAGACCCGCTAAGAATGGCAGGATAGCTAAATAGATTGCGGATGTAGAATGCCATTGTGGTGAAACTACAAATAGTGTTGCGACAACGGCAAATACAGCGCCCATCACACGGAATGTAGTAAACGGTTTTTTCTCATCGATACCAATACCAAAACGGTCACACAATAAACCCGATAACAACAGTGCTGAAATTAAAGCGGTTTGGAAGGTTGCAATACCTAATGCACTTGCAGAGGCACCTTCAGAGAATACAACCATCGCGCCACACAGGCCTGCAAACCAGTTCCATAGAGGTATTTTACGTTGTTTAATTAAGCTCGGAATAGCTGCAAATTGTTGGCGAGTTTGCTTTTTAGCAATAATAATAAAGAACATTACAACAAGGCCACTCGCGAATGAAATTACCGCACTCGCATTACCATCTTTTAATACATCCCCTAGTTGCCCATTAACGGCTGATTGCATTGGCGATAACATACCGGCTAAAACCGTTGCTATCATCAGTAAAGGTGTAGAATAATTTTTTGTACTCATAAAATATTCCTTTTGGAATTTTGACTGTACTCTAAATCATTCAAGTGCGACGGACAGAAAAAACACAGTGACTAGTGCCATTGAGTGCAATCACCATACCTTAACGAAAAGCCTGCAACTTGAAGAATGACGAGTATATGAGTCATTATTTTTTGTAATCGAATAAATCGGATAACAAAGTGCAGGAAAACTCCCCACACTTATTTTTTTATTTTTACTATTTTATTTTTTGCTATTTATACTCTAAATAATTCGAGTTGCAGGTAGGCGACAAGCGAAGATAGGCGGAGAACATAGATAAACTATGTGACTCGGCAAGCCTCGCGTCGCCCCTTATGTTTTAATGAAAACCCTGCAACTTGAAAGATGACGAATATCTAATTACTTAGATATTTGTTTTAGAATATTCACCCACATATCTGAGTAATGTTCCCAAGCCATAAATTCTTTACTTCCCCAGTGTGGCGAGCAATCACTCATAAAACAGGCTGTTTTACCTTTTTCATATTCACCAAAAACTAATAATGGATCTTCACCAATATTCAGTACGGTTTGGCTATTTTTCTTCGCCAGTACTTTGTTATAACCTAAGAACATTGGCCAGTTACCAAACCCTTTAATTGAATCATGAGTCGTATTAACTGCGGACGCAAATACGCCTTCAGGTGTTTCAACGCGGTCATCGCCATCAAGCATTTCGACAGGTAATACATCAGCAAGTAAGGTATTTTTATAATTGGCTTTAGCTTCAATACCCATAAAGGATAAATAACCACCAATCATCAATAACCCACCGCCATTAATAACGTATTGTTTAATTAATTGCAGTGAATTTGGTAACACCTTCATATTATAGAAAGTATCGTTTTGCAGTAAGAAAGTATTTGCACCAATATCACTAATTACAATAACATCGTATTTTTCGAGTTCTTCGACTGTTTTTGGAAATGACATTTGCACAACATGTGCTGGCATATAATCAACTTCAACACCTTTGTTTTTTAAACAACTTAATAAAAATGTTGCGCCTTCTTCATATTTACTCGATGTAAAGCTGTCGTAACCTTTTGTGTGGATCATATGAATGTGCCATGATTCACCAATAAATAAAATTTTCATTTTTATTCCTCTTTCAGAATAGACGTTATTCAGGAGATTGAGTCACAACCTGAGAGTAGGTTGTTTGATTAATACGATACATCACATTAATATCTTCAGGCATTTCTGAAGCATTACTGGTTTCAACTGCAAGAGATGAAAATGCAGAGGCATAGCGCAATGCGTAAGAGAATTGTTTTCCTTTCGCTAGCGATGCAGCCAAAGCACCATTAAATGCATCCCCTGCACCTGCTGTATTTTTAACAACCGCAGTGTAGGCTGGTGAGTAAATAAACTTATTGCCATCATAGGCAAGAGAGCCTTTACTTCCCAATGTTATAACGACTTTTTTCACCCCTTTGTGATAGATCGCTTCAGCAGCTTGTTTTGCGGAATCTAAATCAATCACATTAATTCCCGAAAGTAAGCTTGCCTCAGTTTCATTTGGTGTTAAAATATCAACTTTTTCAAGTAGTTCTATTGCGATTTCATTGTAAGGTGCTGGGTTTAAAATAATCGGAATATTGTATTCATTACCTATCGCAATAATTTCTTTTAATGCTTCAATATTAGTTTCGAGTTGTAATAGGATAATATTTGAGTTAATAATTTTATCTTTCTGAATTTTGACTTCATCAGCACTAATATCCATATTCGAGCCAGGGTAAATGGAGATAATATTTTCACCACTATTTTCTGAAACAAAAATAGATGCCGTACCTGTCTGAAATTTTTCTGTTTGGTAAATGGTTGAGCTTTTTATTTTTGATGATGAAATAAAATTTACTGCATAATCACTAAACTGGTCTGTACCTATTTTAGTAATAAAATGTACTTGAGAGTCTGAGTAACTTGCAGCAAGAGCCTGGTTACAACCTTTACCACCCGGTGAAAAAATAAATTTATTTGATAACAATGATTCACCTGCCTCAGGAAGGCGAGGTAAATAACTAATCATATCAACATTAAACGAACCTAAAACACAAACTTTGCCGTTCACTAAATCATCCTTATTTACTATTTCATTAAGGCTTTCATTGCACTCTAGAAATTGTATAATTTCTTTTTTGGCAACTTTATCTAGGGTCTCAAATTCAATGAATGCGCCACCGTGGCAACGGCTAATAATTCCTTTTTTTGCCAAAGAATTTAAATCTGCTCTGATGGTTTCTTTAGTGACATTAAGCTCTTTCGATAAAACAGAAACTTTTGCTGAGCCTGCATTTTTTAAAAAACTGATTATTTTTTTATGTCTTTCTGCTTTCATGCCATTTTACCTCATGGCATTTACTTTAATTTAGATATTGTTAGTTTAATGTGATAATAATCATATGTTCCCGAAGCAAAGCAAAAAAAAGCAAAAAAGACAAAAATAAAAACAAAAAAAAGCAAAAGCATATTACGTTAAGGTAAATTAGCCTTTTAACACAAAATAAAATAGGAAAGCATTAGCCAATTTAATTATTATTCCATTTAAAACTAAAACAATCACCATGATACTCACAGATAAAAAACAAAATTAAATCAAATTAGACATTATTTTCAATAAATTATTGAAATAAAATTAAAGTTATAACTAATGGTTAACTATAAAGAATTTCAAATAAATAAAATACTTACTTTTAAATTTTAATTAACTAAATGCAAATCTGAATCGATTCAATTTTTTGTACCTTATTTATCTTGTTTTTCCTATAAATGAAATCAGCATACTCAACAAGATCAGAACCATTCCAATCAGCATAGTGAAAGAAATTACTTCATCTAGAAAATAATGAGATAACCCAACGCTAATTATCGGAGCGACTAATACCGCATAAGAAGAGAGTTCAGCCCCCCCTTGTTCTATCATGTAGAACCACAGTACAAAAACAATCACACCGCCAGCGATCCCTATAAATAAGATAGGAAAATAAACATCCTTAATGTAATGCAGAGGATCCTGTTGATAATCAAATATATCCAAATTGGATGAAATAAATGGTGTAATCAATAAGATAAGAAAGAATGAGACGATATTTTGATACATCACTTTAGAAAGTAAATCTAACTGAGTCGGAATTTTTTCTGCTAAAAACGTCCCTAAGGCCCACATAGAAGCACTCAGCAGTATAATCATCTCGCCCAAGCCAAAGTGATTCAAGGACGTAAAAATAAATACCCCAGTTAAGCAACTTAATGATACTACTATTGAATTCAAGGTAATCCGTTTATGTGCAATCATCATAATCACTGTAGTCATTGCTGGCATAGTATAAATCAGCACAGATGCTTTAGCTGAATCCGTATATCCCAAGGCAATATTATTGAGAAGAGTCACTAAAAAAACATTTAAAAACCCCAATGGAATACACATAATCAAGCCATAGAAGTGAAACTTGCGCTTGAAAGCTATTAGCGCTAACAATATTAGCACTACAACTGATGTTAACGCTGCATAAAAACGAAAAGGCCAAACACCTATTTTTTCAATAGCCATTTTTGATATAGGAAAACTGCTTCCCCAAATCAATGAAATACAAATAGCAAGACAAATTATTTTAATATTGTTCATATGAATAATATTATCGTTATATAAGGAATTAGTGATCTAATAGGATAATAAATAAGTGTTCCCATATCACTTCCCCATTATAGTTATTTTTGTTCTCTATTCTATTTTTACCAACTACAAAACAAAAAATGGTCATCTAAGCCTCAATACATCTACATTTTATCACCCTTCTTCTGGTTAGACGCGTAACACAATCAGCGTTGCCTTAATCACTTTATTTAGCGAGTTATCGTAAGAGCATTCAACGCTGAGAAACACCTATTTCCGCTGTGTGAAGAGAGGTTATCGTTTAGCTGGAAATCTTTCTTGCTTGTTGTACTCTTTATGGGTGGGAATTGAGTTATCATAGATAATGTAAATTTTTCCATTACATCAAGCTAAAGCGATTAATGTGGCAAAATCAACAAAAATAAAACAATAAAATTAACAATTCTCCATTTGCGAGATAAATTAATATAAAAATCTTTTTATAAAAAATAAAAATTAGTAGATAATAATAGGCTTAAATAAACTCAACATAACAATTCATTTTAAATTGTAATTGTTTGTTTTTATTTAACTCTTGTTATTTCTAGACCATATAACCATACTTTTATCCATGCTACTTTATGACGGTCCAATAATGATTTGTTTCTATCACTTAACAGGTAAAAGAGTAATATCATGAAAAAGAACATATTTTCATATTTAATTATTGCGCTGATTGCGAGCAGCTCTTTTGTCGCAGGTATGATGGCAAACTACACACCTGATCTTGATATCGTAAAAAAATCACAAAAGGCCGTTGAAGACTTTCTCCCCTTTCCTGAAACAGCTGAATATAAAAATGTTCACTATTACTCAGTGAGGGAAACGCTTGATCACGGTATGTTGGGCTATGTTTGCGGTGAAGTGCTAGTATTTAAAAATGAAAAATCCTTTAGTTACAGGCGATTTTTAGTCAAAACCTACATGCATCAGGATGGTAGAAATGTCGTTTCTATTCCTTTAATTAATACTGAAGAAAATAGATTCCCAAACGAAAACTTTAATAATATTTGGGATGATTTTTGCCATGAACACCCCGCCCACTCCACGACTTATAAAGATTGATAGACAATTGGTATTTAGAATCTATTACTAAACTGGGATTAAGAATACTTTCCCACTCTGCGTCACTCATAATGTAATCAATTCAACATTATCCTTTATTTCCTTATTTCCTTATTTTACTTCAATATTACTTCATCCCATTGTTTTTCTTATTTATTTAAAAATCGGATTGACGAAGAGAAGCAACTGGTTGTAGCTTACAACAAGTTGCTTTTGGGAGGTACAATGAATAATAAGATTGATTTAACCGAGCAAATTCGTTCTTCATCTAGAATGATGGTACGTGAATTAGGTTTTATGCGCTCAACTCTCGCAGCGACTAATTATAGTCCCTCAGCGATTCACGCCCTGCTTGAAATCGAACAAAATCCCACCATTACCCCAGCACAGCTGGCTGAACTCTTAATCTTAGAAAAATCAACCATCAGTCGTCTAATTCAAAAGCTACTCCGCAATGGTGAAATAATTGAATCGACAAACATCGAAGATGGACGACTTAAAAATTTATCCCTTACTGCCAAAGGTAAAAACTTAGTTAATGGCATCCATCGTTTTGGCCAACAGCAAGTTATATTCGCATTAGAACAATTAGCAGTTAAGCAGCAGCAAGCCGTCGCTGAAGGGATCACGCTTTACGCGAATGCGCTCAAACAACATCGCCTAAAGCAAACTAATGATACAGCTCAATTCATTGATATCCAAGAAGGTTATCGTTCAGGATTAATCGGTAAAATAACCCAAATTCATGCAGAATTTTACTTCGAACATGCCAATTTTGGTGAATTTTTTGAAAAAAAATAGCAATGGATGTCAGTGAGTTTATTAATCGAATTGGTGAACCCTGCAACCAAATATGGAGCGCCATACATAATAATCATATTGTTGGTTCTATTGCGATAGATGGGCAAGATTTGGCATGTGGCCATGCTCATTTGCGTTGGTTCATTCTTGATCCAAAATGCAGAGGAATGGGGATAGGCCGATTATTACTCGATAAAGCGCTCTCTTTTTGCCAAACACAATCTTTTAAAGCTATAGAGCTTTGGACATTTAAAGGGTTAAATACTGCCGCTAGACTTTACCAACAAGCTGGATTTAACTTAGTTCAAGAACAGGAAGGGAGCCAATGGGGAACATCTGTGATAGAACAACATTATATTAAAAATTTGAACATGAATAAAATCAGCTAGTTACCGAAGCTCAAAGAAAACAGTAGACTAGCTGAAAAGCGAGTCATTAATTCGCAAAGTGCAATAGCATAATATAACTAAGGTCGCCGATGATACTACTGTGATACAGCGATTCAAACGGGGAATAAACCATTTTTATCGTTGCTGCGATAGAGTTACCGAGTAGCTCTATGGGATCATATGCTGGCATCGTATTCTCCTATTTT
Source organism: Providencia sp. 2023EL-00965 (assembly GCF_033550225.1). Taxonomy (NCBI): domain Bacteria; kingdom Pseudomonadati; phylum Pseudomonadota; class Gammaproteobacteria; order Enterobacterales; family Morganellaceae; genus Providencia; species Providencia sp. 2023EL-00965. The sequence continues at coordinate 26,276 of NZ_JAWUEH010000006.1, forward strand.
CTTTTAGAGTAAACTACCCTCTGACAGCACTCAATCAGAATACACTTATCATACATTAAGTTTTAGGGTCTTAGGCTTATAGTGACTAAGCCCACTTGTACTAATCACATAATTTGTCCCATATTCTAGTAACTCACTCACTTATCCTCTATTCTCCCCTAAACTATTTAGAATATAATAGACATTATTACTAACTTAATAGGTGTTAATCGTTTTCATAATTAGAATAAGTAAAAGATATTAAGTTAATTACTCATTTATGAGCTAACTCACATATTTTCACACCACTACGTGTTAATACTTAATATATGTTTATATTTTATTTACTCTTGTATATTGTATTAATTTACAAAATAGAAAACACAAAATAAAAAGACAATAATATCAACAAATTGAAACCATAAAATAATTAACCAATGTAATATTTCATCTATTAAATTTAAATAAATTATCGAATCAATAAATTTTTTAAATTATTAAATGCTTTTTTTTATCTCAAAAAGATTAAATTTAATCATTTTAAACTCACATTAAAAATTAATAGCACAAATAGCTAATAAAAACTTCAATATTATATTTAAATCATATACACTTCTCACGTAACTATGAAAAGGAATTGTTATGTTTAGATTTATTGAATCATTTATTAGTGAGTTAACGCATGTGATGTCTATAAATAGTCGTCGTATCATTGTAGGCATTTTAGCGATCGCGACTCTTTCAACAACGATTACGATGGAATCGATAAACATCTATTTTATTGCAGCGTTTTTATTTGTCAGCATTTCTCTGTATCTACCTGAAATTTATAAGTTTTTGATGAATAAAGTCAACTAAATTTAGTATTTACGTAGACACAGGTAATTCTTTTTTTGCATTGCATACAAATGGCAGTTTACTAGTATCTACATTTCAAAAATTAAGTAATAACACTTAATTAACATGTTATTTATATATTCTAAAACAACATGAAGATGGTAAAGATAATTAATATTACTTGATATTAATTTATCGCCGTTGCTGACTGGCGCAGAAAAAGAAAAGCGCTGTAACACCTTATTCAGTTGAGAAGTAATAACCTTTCAGGTGTTATTTATACATTAAATCAGAGTAATTCACGATAACATTGTTCAAAACTAGCTAAAAAAACCAAAACGCGTGAGTTCTCCTATACCAGTGATGATAAATTGTACACCCATACAAACTAGCAAAAATCCCATCAGCCTAGATATTGCATCAATGCCGCTTTTACCAAAAAACTTCATAATAAGACTTGAACTTTTTAGGCATGCCCACAAAATTACAGAAAAAATTAAAAATACCAACGGTGGCGCAACAATAATAACCCAATGAGGATAAGCGCTTTCATTCGTGATTACGGATGAAGCCATACTAATAATCATCGCTATAGTACCTGGTCCAGCAGTACTTGGCATAGCTAAAGGAACAAATGCAACACTCGATGTATTATCTACTGTTTTTTCCCCTTCATCATGACGACTATTTTCGGCGACAGGAAACAACATACGAAAACCAATGTAGGCAACAATAAAACCACCGGCAATCCTCAAACCTGGAATAGTCACACCAAAGGTATTCATGATCGCTTGTCCTGAATACCATGAGACCAACATAATAAAAAAGACATATACAGGCGTCATTTTTATGGTTTTTTTACGCGCCTCAATTGTCATTCCACCGGATAAACCAAGAAACAATGCAACTGTGGTTAGTGGGTTTGATAATGGTAACAATACCACCAACCCAATCCCTATTGCAGTTAATAATTCAAACATGACCACCTCTTATATTTATGATTATAACAAAAAGCCAATAATATCTTTGGCATACTTTACATTAGAATCTGAATAAATTGTTTCAGTACCATTAAGAGATTTCAATATATTATCTTTATCATCTCCTATTGATACCGCATTAATAATGCTGACCATCAGTTCTCTTACCTGATCTGATTCTGATAATTCATATAAACTAATCAATGCAATTAACACGTAAAACTGGTTAATATTTTTATGTTCATATAATGAATTCACATTCATTAGCAAAGTATTACGAATTTTTATGAGAACTAACTCATTTAACGGTAATGTATTTATTTTCTGTAAAATAAAATTAACTTTACGTGTTTCTATCTGCTGTGCACTACTCAATGGTATGATATACAACATCAAAATCACTATAATGATAGAAAAAATAAGCGCTATAGCAGTATTAGCAAAAAAAACAAAATCAAAACTCATTGGATTAGTAAAATTAATTAGAAATATTAAAGAAATACACATAATATGTGAAATCAAAAATGCTAACTTACCTACCGTTTTCAAGACACCAAAAAGCATAAAGATAGGGATCATAATCAAGGCCGCTTGCATAAAACTTGATGCCTGTATTAAAAAGAAAAATTTCAATACATAGCTAAACGCGATCACTAACAGAGCAACAATAAATACAATAAAAGCAAGCTTATTAGCATTGGGAATAGTAATCCCAAAGGTAAAAGAAATACTCACTAATACAGGTAAAATATAACCATACTCCCAACCAGTATTAAGCCAGAACATAACACTAATCACTAAACTTACAACTAGTCTTAACGTATTTAAAAAAGCATCTTTCCAATCAAAAAATGCATAAGACTGAAAGATAGAGGGACGACTAATCTCTTTCTTCAAGCTTAATAATTGATTATATTTTTCATAGCGTAAAAATGCGCGATCGACTAAACCAATAATAGATATAGTGACCAATATTGGTAATTTTAATGCCTTACTGTGTGCCTTTTTAAAAGATAAAAAATGACTTTCATATTTACTCACTTCATCATAGGCTATACTATCTGCAATGATAACAGATAGGTTTTTCATTGTATTATCATAATTTCCTTTGAATACACTTGATAACACATTTTTTCTATCCGTACTTATTTTCCTGTTCAATAGAACTGTTTGTGGCACATTAGACCTATTTGGTAAGGCATAACTAATAAATGTGTAAATAATGATGCCTATCATAACCTCCATTAGCCTTTCTTGAGACAAATTAAATATTGTCATTGGCAATGGATAGACTGATGTACCGAAGGCAATGATCGCAGAAGTATACCCTGATAGCGAAAACATATAAGGCATCATATAGCGAGAAGTTAACGCCATAAATAAGCAAACTGACAACCAAATAATAATCAAAGAGGTAAACAACCAATGATCACTGAGACTAATGTTAGCGATTAATGTTACTACGATAACACCAATAACACTTCCTACAAGGCGTGCCGCCATTTTAGCCAAACTTAATGATGGATCAGGGTAGCCAATGATTGCGACAGTCATCATTGACCAGTAAGGCTTATCAAAACCAAAATATGAAGAAATATACCAAGCCAATAGAATAGCTAGCATATATTTAACTGCAAATATCCAGTTTAGTTTCATCACTTAGTCTTCAATAAATACAGTGCAAGTCGTACCCGGTATAAGGGTTACTCCTTGAGTATCATTTAATGATATTTTAATTGGTACTCTTTGTGCTAATCGAACCCATGGGTAGTTAGGTTGTATATTTTCAAGTAGCTGGCTTCCTGTCGTAGAGTTGTTATCGTCAATTGCTCGACCAATGCTTTGTACTTTGCCTTTTAATTCATGATTGTTGCCGTACAACTTTATATTTGCATTATCACCAACAACAACATTGGCCATTTTAGTTTCTTCTAAATAAGCAATCACATAGAAAGAATCTTTATCAACGATCGCAAATAGAGGGGAGCCTGCATTAATATAATTCCCTGTACGCAAATTCAAATTAGTAATAAAGCCATTTACTGGTGAATAAATTTGTGTTCTTGATAGGTCAAGTTTAGCTTTTTCAATCTTCACCTTTGCTAATTCAATTTTTTTGGCTAAGCTTTCTTGGCGCGACTTTGCATCATCTAGCTCTTCCTTAGATATCGCAACCTGACTTAGTTTAGTACGCCTTGCTAATTGGTTCTTGGCAAAATTGTATTGAACCACTAAATCATTAAGTTCTAATTCAGATTGACGTAGTTTGATTTCATAGTCAGTAGGATCAACGACAAGTAATAATTCACCTTGTTTGACTTCTTGGTTATCGATGATCATCAATTGCTCAACTTTCCCTGAAACCTCTGCTGTCACTTGGTTGATTTCAGCTCTTACTCTACCATCCCGAGTCCATGGGCTTAATGCATAATGGTTCCATAATAAATATATAGACGAAACAATGATGAATACAGATATCACAATTAATAAATATTTCTTTATATTCATTATATTACCAACCATGAATTAAGAATGAAATGCATGACCAAAATGCAGAGAAACAGCATAGAAATGTCGAATAAGCTCCCTGCATATTCATATTTGCTCACTAAGTTTGCGTAAACTACTCTAATTAATAACCATGAAAAGAAACCTAAAAAAAATACCAAAGCAATCCCGGGTATAAAAACCGTACCCCCTAGAATTAAATCTTCCATACGACTATCCCATTATCAAGAGATATTTAACGATATTAATCATTATAGTAGTAAATGCACATCGCAGTATATTTTTAATATAAGCAATAAGTTTAAACAATTGGTTTAATCATATAAGCTGTAAAATTTTACAATTTTTTATCTCTACTCTACTACATAAGAGGATCAGCCAATTTAGTTGATTATATTACCAACAAATAACAATGTACAATTTGAGAGCATCAAAAGTTAACTTGATAGAATTAAGCACCAAAATAAATTACAACTCATTATTGTACTAATAAATAAATTTACCTTAAGCATGAACATTGCAACAAGTAACCTAATGAGTTTTTTAATTAAATCTGGACTATTGAAATAGCAATCCAGCCAAATCGAATACGATGAGATATGCTACAATAGATACTTACTTCTTACATAACCAAATGAAAATACAACAACAATGAGTAATAATAATGTATCTTATGTATACATTAAAGCTTATGCCATGGGAGCATTCAGCTCTTATTATATTAATTTTTATTACATTAAATGAGAAAAAAGAATCTTAAAATTGTGTTTGTATAATTTTATATCAATAAATACACCAACAATTTTTTCCACAAAAACACAGAATTTAACTTACAATAAAACATGCTATACACAATAAATTAGGGCACTTGTTTTTAGGAACCTAAGACATCAACTCAGACTCAACGAGATAATTTGTACATATAACTCAGCCATTAAGCATATCAGTATTGAATTATAGGGTATAATTCAAGTAGCCAGTTTAATTAAAACTGGCCTGTCACGGATAAACATTAACCAAGAGCAATGATTTTAAAGAGCCATTTACTTTACTCTACTCCCTTGCTTATCAACAATAACCTCGCCATCTTCTTTGATAAATTCACTTTGTTGCTGATTAGGAAGTATATCTAGCACCACCTCAGAAGGCCGACACAACTTTACCCCTAGCGGAGTGACGACAATTGGTCGATTAATCAGTATCGGGTACTGCAACATAAAATCAATGAGTTGCTCATCTGTATGGTTATCTTGTTCTAAATTTAATTGCTCATACGGCTCAACATTTTTTCGTAATAGCTCCCTTACCGTGATGTTCATATCCGCAATGAGTTGTACTAAAACATTTTTACTCGGCGGCGTTTCTAGGTAATGGATAATCGTTGGCTCAATACCACTATTGCGGATCATTGCAAGGGTATTACGCGAAGTGCCACAATTGGGGTTATGGTAGATAGTGATCTCATTCATGGGGTTACCTTTAATTTAACAGTGAAAGTCGAAGTACTAAAGTAACGAGTGTGACAATCAGCACAGGGATAGTCATGATAATCCCGGTTTTGAAATAATATCCCCATGTAATGGTCATGTTTTTTTGCGATAAAACATGCAGCCACAGCAATGTAGCCAAACTACCTATTGGTGTGATTTTTGGACCCAAATCGGCACCAATCACATTGGCATAAACCATCGCTTGTTGAATTAACCCTGTCGCTTCACTTCCTTCAATAGATAACGCGCCAATTAATACCGTTGACATATTGTTCATTATGGATGATAAAAATGCGGTAATAAATCCCGTTCCTAGAGTGGCAACCCATAATCCTTTGTCTGCAAGGTAACTGAGCGTTTCAGAAAGATAATCGGTTAACCCTGCATTTCTTAAACCATAAACCACCAAGTACATCCCTAAAGAGAAAATAACGATTTGCCAAGGTGCGCCACGTAACACTTTTCTGGTATTAATCGTATGGCCTCTGGCTGCAATCACCCAAAGAATTAAGGCACCAATAGCTGCAATTGCACTCACTGGAATACCTAATGGTTCTAAGACAAAGAAACCAATAAGTAGCAGTACCAATACCAGCCAACCAGCTTTAAACGTTGTCATGTCCTTAATGGCTAAAGTCGGTTCACTCAGTTTGGTAACATCATATTGTTTAGGAATATCTTTGCGGAAAAACCAATGCAGCATCACGAGTGTTGCGATAATTGCAGCAATATCCACTGGCACCATAATTGATGCATATTCCGTAAATCCAATATTAAAGAAGTCCGCAGAAACGATATTCACGAGGTTCGAAACAATCAGCGGCAAGCTCGCCGTATCTGCAATAAACCCAGCAGCCATAACAAATGCTAATGTGGTGCCTTTGTTGAAACCAAGTGCCAATAACATCGCAATCACAATGGGCGTTAATATCAATGCTGCACCATCGTTAGCAAATAAGGCCGCCACCGTTGCACCAAGTAGCACGATATAACTGAATAACAGCTTTCCTTTACCACCGCCCCACTTGCCAACATGTAATGCAGCCCATTCAAAGAAACCACTTTCATCTAAAAGTAAGCTAATGATAATTACTGCAACAAATGTCGCAGTGGCATTCCAAACAATGTTCCAAACAATCGGAATATCTTGAAAACTGATCACACCAAAGATCAGTGCCAATACAGCCCCTGCTGTAGCACTCCAGCCAATACCCAGTCCTTTGGGCTGCCAAATAACAAAGGTGATCGTTAAAATAAAAATTAATGCGGCAATAAACATAACTACCTCGTTTAAAAGGTGCTTTTACACCCTTTCTTGTTTTAAAATCAATAATGCAAATGAATCGGCTCTTGAGATTTCAAGGATACCCCCACTTTTTGTTATAAAAAAATGTATAGGCTCTTGCATTAACTTATTTTTTAACCTGTCGGGATCTCTTGTGAGGTCTACTAATGCAGGAGTGACTTACGCTCCACAAACACCAGTGCTACAGCATAATACGGGATCAAATACTTCTAGTTTTTTCATAACCCAACCTTACATATGTTTTTCCATATATGTTAATTTAAAAAATTTTATGCGGAACAACTACTCGCAGACTCTTTTGTCTCTAAGCTTTTGAGTAAATTTGCCACTCTATTTTTCTCTGTAACATAGGTTACGTCAATAATATTTTTAACCCATGGCTGTAACGCTGGGGATAATCGGTAATGAACCCATTTCCCATGTTTTGAGTCTAATAGAAGACCCGACTCTCTAAGCATTGCTAAGTGTCGAGATGTCTTTGGTTGCGATAAATTTAAGGCCGTATAGATATCACAAACACACAGCTCACCAGATGCTTTCAAAAGCAATACGATATCGAGTCTGGTTTGATCCCCTAAAATTTTAAACAGTTGTAATGGTTCCATACATGCTCCTTACTATCTATAGCCTAAGAGTACACTCAATAAACATATACGTCAAAACACATACATTGACATATAAAAAATCTTAATGAGATTAGCGCAATATAAGCATCATAGTTTCAGTTATCATCGAGTGACAAAACACTAAAATTAATTAATTCTCTGAATTTTAATATAAAAAGATATCCATTTTCTGCAATATCAGAGCACTGATAAAATTAAATGATGAAATAACTCCCTCAAAACCCCACTCAATAATAATAATCTGAATTAGATTGAACCAGAAGATATAATCAGATGGATCATTTTACTCACAACTAAGATTAAAAATACCGCAAATATTTGACGGATCACTTTAACTGGAAGTTTATAGGAAAATTTCACACCAAGTGGAGCAAATAAAACACTGGTTATACCAATACCAACAAACGCTGGGAGATAAATAAAACCTAGATAGTAATCTGTGATTTCCGTTTTATTCCAACCATAAATAATCCCTGATATAGCCCCAATTGTTGCTAAAACAACACCCAGCATTGAAGATGTCGCTATACATTTTCGAGTATTAAATCCCCATGTACTCAGAAGAGGCACTGTAATAGCTCCGCCTGCAATACCGATAAAACTGGAAATAAACCCGATAAATACTCCACCACCGGATAGCCAAGGTTTTGTTATAACAGGATCATCTACATTTTCGATTCGGTCAGCTTCATTTTTTTTCGAAAATAATAAAGTATAAATGGTATATCCCATAAAAAGACAAAAAATAACCTGTAAGATAATATCCGAAGTTTTATGAACGAAATAAGAGCCTAAAAATACCCCAATAATGGTACCAACAGATAGATATGGGAATTCATTCCAAAGAATGGCTTTATGCTTGCTGTGAGAATAGGCAGAAGATGCAGTAGAAAAAATGATAACAGAGAATGAGGTAGCTAAGGCTATTTTCATTGTCAATTCATAAGGCATGCCTTGCTGTGTCACTGTGTATATAATAATAGGTACTATGATTGTTCCGCCGCCTATACCAAGCAAACCAGCTAAAACCCCAGTAACACACCCTATTAATAAGAAAATGAACAACATCTCCATAACTATTCCTTATGCTATATTGAAATAAAAATATAGATACAATTAATACATGTTATATAGAAATACAAGTTGATAATATTACTTTCATTATGGCGTCATTGAAATAAAAATAAATTTTCTCATGCACTTCACATTTACCCCAAAATATTCAAAAAACCAAAAATTAAATTAATTCAACAAGTTAAATCAAATATCAATCGTTAAATCAACTTCTAAACTCATTTTTTCACTAAATACTACGTTAAAAATATTTTGATTAGACCTTTGGCTCTTATGGCGAACTTATATTTCCAGCCAGAACGATTGACGTCCTTCAGAAGATATGTCTGATGATATTAAGAAAGATCATCAAACATATCTCCCATCAATCACGCCAAGGAGCGGCTGTATTACTTTGATTAGGTTTACAAAACCACCAAAGAGGATTAATTAAGATATGATATTAATGAGGCTTGTTAACTTTTAGTCGCTCAAGTTTCCATTTATCCATTAGCCATTCATGATTTTGATTCGGTAAGGCTTTCCGGCTTTTGTTACTTTTGAGAGAATATTGATAATGCCTTTGAGATTGGATTTTTGAAGGTAGATGTCTTCTGTTTGTTTATTAATTTATCAATTAATATTTTCACTATTAATATTAAGCAGGAATATGTAATGATAGCAGTTCCATGAAAATTAAAATTTCCACAAATGGCCTAGCGTTTTTGTTTCTATAATAGATTAAATCTTCATCATTTACGAGCTCGATTCGCAATATTATGACTCCCTTTTTAAGCAACCCTCCATAGCAACCACATGAAATTACACAAAATAATGACATTATGCACCCTACTAATAAAAAATTTCCATATATCTTGCGTCATTAACTCAGTCATATTAACTCAAATTTATCACTCACTGTTAGCTCCACTGTTCTAATATTTGCGTTAGATGTTAATTTATAGTATTTTTCATTTTCACACTTAATCATGATAACTTCATATGAATCCATTTAAAAAACTTGTGACAGGTCAATATCCTCTTTTAAATGTTGCTATCTTTTGGTTTATTACTCAATTCTTAATTAGCACTCTATTTAAAACAATTCCAATTGGGTTTATCACTCATCCCGGCGAATCTCTTTTATATTCAATACTAGCCTCATACCTTTTAAAAGTTATTTTAGGTGCTTGTGTTTTATCTGGATTTATTTATCACTTAACACAAAAATTATCGATAAAATATATAATTTCCAGTGCTTTTATTATTTTACATATTGGATTTAACGGTTATCTATTTTTTATTTTTTTATCCGCAACACTTTAAAGCCTCTGGTATTGTTGGGAGTGGTCAGTCTTTGATGTACATCCAATAGCTAGCTTCAGGTATTGATAGTAGCACCATGGCATTATCAAAGTAGTAATGGTAAGGCGATACGCTCATTTAGCGCCCAATCATTTAAGTGAGCACGCGAAGCAAATAAACACTATTTTCGGTACTTGCGTCCCAAATACGTCCCAGTTAGCAAAAGTGGAGAATTTTAAATGATGGTAATTGATTGAAAATTAATGGTACGCCCTACAGGGTTCGAACCTGTGACCTACGGCTTAGAAGGCCGTTGCTCTATCCAGCTGAGCTAAGGGCGCATTAGGGAAATGCTTCAACCTATCTGGCTGATGGCGTTGAATTATACGGTTGCTACGCGCTGAGTCAATGGCTTTTCTCTACTAAAATTACTATCTGCTCATTTTATGTTACAGATGGGACTGACATTAGTGCTAACTTCTGACAAAATAGCTATATCCCCAAAGCCTCATATATGGATTAAGTTACAGATGTTAGCAAAAATTATTGATGGGAAAACGATTGCGCAGACAATTCGGCAAGAAGTTGCCCAAAAAGTACAACAACGTCTAGATCAAGGTAAACGTGCTCCCGGTCTGGCTGTTATTTTAGTCGGTGCAAACCCCGCTTCTCAAATTTATGTAGGCAGCAAACGCCGTGCCTGTGAAGAAGTTGGTTTCCTATCTCGCTCTTATGATTTGCCTGATACAACAACCGAAGCAGAGCTTCTTAAACTGATCGACGATTTAAACCAAGACACTGAAATTGATGGTATCTTAGTCCAATTACCGCTTCCTGCTGGCATCGATAATGTCAAAGTCATCGAGCGTATTCACCCAGACAAAGATGTGGATGGCTTCCATCCATACAATGTTGGTCGCTTATGTCAACGTGCTCCACGCCTGCGCCCTTGTACACCACGAGGAATTGTCACACTCTTAGATCGCTATGGTATCAATACTTATGGGCTGAATGCCGTTATTATTGGTGCATCAAACATTGTTGGTCGACCAATGAGCCTTGAGTTACTGCTTGCAGGTTGCACCACAACCGTCACTCATCGTTTCACTAAAGATCTCGAACAACATGTCCGTAATGCAGATTTGTTAGTGGTCGCTGTAGGTAAACCTAATTTTATTCCTGGTGACTGGGTCAAACCAGGTGCCATCGTCATTGATGTCGGTATTAACCGCCTTGAAAATGGTAAAGTCACTGGTGATGTTGACTTCGATGAAGCCTCAAAACATGCATCTTGGATCACCCCTGTTCCAGGAGGTGTTGGTCCAATGACGGTCGCCACACTTATCCAAAATACGCTACAAGCGTGCGAAGAATATCACGATATTTAAGTTAATCAGGAGCAGTAATGGAAATTTTCAAACTTGAAGGCCACCCACATATTGAACTGTGTGACTTGCTCAAAATTGAAGGTTGGGCAGAAAGTGGAGCGATGGCTAAGGCAATGATCGCAGATGGTTTAGTTCAAGTTGATGGCATCATTGAGACTCGTAAGCGTTGCAAGATCCCCGCTGGAAAAATCGTTTCTATGGGTAACCAAAAAATTAAAGTTCAAGAATAAATACAAAAGTAGCTGATATTAATATCAGCTACTTTTCTTTTACTCACTCACCGCTCTGCATGTAAATCCCCTCCTTTTTGTGCTTTAAATCTAAACCAACATCATTAATACCTTCCATCCATTCCATGTATCTCTGACGTACTTTTACCTATAGCTGAAATGCCCCCCTTCAGCAAACTTCAGCCAAATGACATTTTAAGCGTAAAAATTAGATTTCGATCACATTTACTCATTAATTCATTAGTCATTCAAAGATAAACTAGAGTAGATTAATTAAACAAATAGAAACGATTCAGCTATAATGATAACGATAACAAATCAACCTTAAGTCAAACTCACAACAATCACCCACTTTTTAGCTGAATCGATTCTTACATTATAGCAATGAGGAGATACTATGTTTAACCTGTCAGTACAAGATATACATCTTGCGGCGACGGCGAATAGTAAAGAGGAAGCTATTCAGCAAGTCGCCACAGCACTGGCTGAAGCTGGTTATGTTAAAGAAGGTTATGTACTTGGAATGCTCGCAAGAGAACACCAAGCACCGACTTTCCTTGGCAATGGTATTGCAATCCCTCACGGCACAACAGATACCCGTGATCAAGTGATTAAAACTGGGGTTGCCGTATTCCAATTTCCTAAAGGTATTGATTGGGGTGATGAGCAAGTAGCCTATATTGTTATTGGTATTGCGGCACACTCTAACGAACATCTTGCACTACTACGCCAACTCACACATGTCATCAGTGATGAAACCATTGCAGATGCGATGGCAAAGGCCGATTCAGCTGAACTGTTACGTAGCCTTTTAATGGGTGAGAAAACTATTCAGCCCCTCCTATTTAATGGCAACATGGTGACATTAAACGCAGAAGCCCATAGTTTGAATTCATTACAAGTCTTGAATTTAGCTCATTTACAAGATAATCAGGCCATCGATGCCGAATTTATCTCTCATGTTTTGACTCAAGCGCCACATTACCTTGGGCAAGGTGTTTGGTTAAGTGATAGCCCTGTAGGAAATCTGTGCAGTGCTGTCACTTTAGCGACAACTCAATCAGCGCTGAGCTACCAAGAACACCCTGTTAAAATGCTAATCACCCTCTCATATGCAGATGACCAAGTCGCACTGTTTCTTTCTAATCTGAATCAAATACTTCAGCATCAACAAATTGAAACCCTGCTGCAAGTGACTGACGCTGATGCACTTGCTTCTTTATTAGCAGGCCGTAATCAGCCTGAAACTGAGACAGCTGAAGGTATTACTGAAGAATTTGTCGTTCGTAATCCACACGGGCTGCATACACGCCCAAGTACGATATTAGTCAGCACAATTAAAAAATTCGCAAGCAATGTTACCGTGGCTAACCTTGATGGTTCAGCAACACCTGTAAATGGACGCAGTTTAATGAAAATGGTGAGTTTAGGCGCTAAAAAAGGCCATCGCCTGCGCATCAATGCACAAGGGAGTGATGCCGCTGAAGCGATGTCAGCTATTGCTCAAGCTATTAATGATGGGCTTGGTGAGGAGGTAGCATGAGCCGTAGAGTCGCCACAATTACCTTAAATCCAGCCTACGACTTAGTTGGCCTATTGCCTGAAATTGATAAAGGTGAGGTGAACTTAGTAAAAACTGCTGGCCTGCACGTCGCAGGTAAAGGTATCAATGTCGCTAAAGTCCTTAAAAACCTTGGTATTGATGTCACTGTCGGCGGTTTTCTAGGAAAAGAAAACCAAGATGGCTTTCAAAAAGTTTTTAGCGAAACGGGTATTGCTAACCGCTTCCAAGTGGTTGACGGGCGAACTCGTATCAACGTCAAGCTCACTGAAAAAACAGGAGAGGTGACTGACTTTAACTTTTCTGGCTTTGAAGTCACCAAAGCTGATTGGCAACGCTTTGTTGCTGATTCACTAAGTTGGGCTGGGCAATTCGATATGATTTGTGTTAGTGGCAGCTTACCTAAAGGAGTGGCATTAGAAGAGTTCACTAAATGGATGATGCGATTACGTAATGAATGCATGTGCGTCATTTTTGATAGTAGCCGTGAAGCTTTTGTCGCAGGTTTAAAAGCCGCACCTTGGTTAGTCAAACCTAATCATCGTGAACTAGAAATTTGGGCGGGTAGATCATTACCAACCCGTAAAGATATTGTTGACGCGGCCAATCAGCTTCGTGCACAAGGTATCGCACATGTGGTCATTTCCTTAGGGGCCGAAGGGGCTATGTGGGTGAATTCATCCGGTGCTTGGTTTGCTAAACCACCACAATGTGAGGTGATCAGTACGGTTGGCGCAGGAGACTCTATGGTCGGAGGTTTGATCTATGGCCTGATGATGAGTCAAACCAGTGAGCATACTCTACGACTTGCAACCGCTGTATCTGCGCTTGCTGTATCACAACCGAATGTAGGTATCACTGATCGTGAACAGCTTGCCCGTATGATGGCGCGTGTTGATCTACAACCTTTCAAGCCTGAGTAAGGAAGGACACCATGAAACTATTCATCATAGCAAATCGTCAACAGGATCCTGCTGCGGCTTGGCTAGCAATTGACGCATTAAAAAGCGCAGCGACCGCTCAAGAGCTGACTGTGACTGAAGATCTATCGACAGCAGATATGGTTATTGTTGTTGGTAATAATATCCCTGAACATTATGATTTAACAGGTAAAAAGGTCTATTTCGATACCATCGAAAATGCGGTACAAAATCCAAGTCAATGTCTACAACATGCGAAACAACAGGCCACACTATATCAAGCAGCACAACCTGTAGCTGATACTTCAGCACCTTTTTCTGTTCTTGCTGTTACAGCTTGCCCAACTGGAGTTGCGCATACTTATATGTCAGCTGAAGCGCTAGAAGCTGAGGCGAAAAAGCGCGGTTGGAACATCAAAGTTGAAACCCGTGGTTCCGTCGGAGTCGGTAACGAAATTACTGAAGAAGAAATTGCTAAAGCAGATTTAGTGATTGTTGCAGCAGATATTGAGGTCAACGTCGATAAATTTGCGGGAAAACGTATGTATCGTACGTCGACCAGTGCAGCCTTGAAGAAAACCGCTCAAGAGCTCGATAAAGCCCAAGCAGAAGCCACGCTATTTACTCCTCAAGGTGGCAAATCAACAGCGCAAACTGGTAATAAAGGTGAAAAAAGAGGCGTTTATCGCCACTTATTAACCGGTGTTTCTTACATGCTGCCGATGGTCGTGGCGGGTGGTCTATGTACTGCTTTATCTTTTGCATTTGGCTTAGACGCTTCCAGTGTTGAAGGCTCATTAGCTTGGGCGCTTAGTTTAATCGGTGGACAAACAGCTCTAGCCCTAATGGTTCCCGTTTTGTCTGGTTATATCGCCTATTCCATCGCCGATCGCACAGGTTTAACACCGGGCTTAGTAGGTGGTGTACTGGCTACCACTTTAGGTGCCGGTTTTTTAGGCGGGATCATTTCAGGTTTCCTTGCGGGTTATAGCGCCCACTTTATAAGTACGCGATTGAAATTACCGCAAACAATGGAAGCACTGAAACCAATCTTAATTGTACCGTTAATATCAACCTTGTTTACAGGATTAGCGATGATCTATGTGATTGGTCATCCCGTAGCTTGGTTAATGGATTGGTTGACTAATTGGCTGAACACCATGGGAACGACTAATGCGGTAATTTTAGGTGCGATCCTTGGTGCGATGATGTGTACCGATATGGGAGGACCTGTTAATAAAGCTGCATATGCGTTTGGGGTCGGGCTATTAAGTTCACAAACCTACGCACCGATGGCTGCGATTATGGCGGCGGGTATGGTTCCCCCATTAGCGATGGGTGTTGCAACCTTGCTGGCAAGACACAAATTTGTTCCAGCGGAGCGTGAAGCGGGTAAAGCCTCTTTTGTACTTGGTTTATGTTTTATTTCAGAGGGGGCAATTCCATTTGCCGCTAAAGATCCTATCCGTGTATTACCGACCTGTATTATTGGTGGCGCAATCACTGGTGCATTATCAATGTACTTTGGTATCCAATTAATGGCGCCACACGGAGGTTTATTTGTATTGTTGATCCCTGGCGCGATAAATCATGTATTAACGTATTTACTGGCTATCGTGATTGGTACGCTAGTGTCTGGTGTCCTGTATGCCATTCTCAAGAAAGCGAGCTCGCAAGAGGCGCAACAAGAAATGGCAAGTCTTATTTGATGTTGGTATAAATTGAAATACTTGTATTTTTTCTCCCCCTACATGGGGGAGTTTTTTTAATTGTTATCATTTATTTTTCCTCACGATTCCCTTCCTAGGATCGAGGTAGCATATATGCTTGCTTCGTTTTTATCGGGACAGGTGGTGCAATATCGCCTATAGGGTTTTCATTCGGCCAATATTTCGGGCGGGATGATGATAAAACAATTGGCTCTGATTTAAGCTTGCTAGGTTGAGTATAAAGACTGTCAATATCTTGATTATCTCGCTTACCCTGTGTTAAGTATCCAAAAATAGCTTCACCTGTCGTTAAGTCTATTCGATGGTTTTGCGTTTTTTCTTCTCGCCCTGAATGTACCCCTGCAATAAAATTAATCAATGTGTTTAAACACCTCACTACTATTTTTTTCATTTTTGAAAAAATAGCAGGTGCTTTATCTATCTCAGCCACATTTTTAGCGTTTTTTATATGATCAGCTAAACCATTTCTCGTCGTATTTACTTTATTGAGTGGTTGAATGGGTCTTGATTCCACTTTTATTTTTACCTGCATATCATCCCCTATATTTACACTTATAAGATAATTTGTATTACATATTATTTATCCTCATTATTAATTATGGCTAAATTTAATGCTTTCAAATTTAGCCACAATATCAATTAGTTGTATAACTCAAATCATTTAATCCATTCAAATAGACTATAATATAAAATGATTTTATCCTTCCAGCTCTGTTAATGTTCGATACTGTTCTTCCGTTTGCACCATATGTGGTGTTCCGGTATTACGTAACGATTCAACGACTTGATAAGCTGAATATTGATTGTCTGGTTGAGTTAATTGCATCGCTGCCGCAATAGCCCCAGTACGCCCTGATCCTGAAAGGCAATGGATAACAGGCATTTCCCCTTTACTATTAATCTTAATGGCTAATGTTCGAAGTGCCTCTGCTGAAATGGTCGTTCTGTCATTCCAATTGGTTATATGAATGACGGGGAGTGTTAGCGTTTGATTAGCTTTAATCAGTGTCAATTGATAGCTATCAGCATTCACTTGATCAGCATACTTCAACGTATCACCACTCTCTGATTTTACGTCAATAGAACCATAGCTAGCATCATGATTGAAATAGAGTGGCAACCTTTTTTCTGGATTACTTTGCAGATTTGCCCCATCAATATCATTTTGAGAAGCAATGACCACTAGCACACTCGGTTTTTCTTCCATCAGCATTTTTAAATGTTGTTCTATGGCTGACGTTGCATCTTTAGGATATTGAGTACGAATAGCGATATTCTTTCCCGCAATTTGCAAATAATTTGCAGCTAAACCTACTGTTTCCTTGGTGTTTTCATCCGTAAAAGACACTTGGGTTTTATTCGCATTTGTCACTTCAGGATAGCGGCTTGAGTCAACACGAGTGTAATTATTCTCTAGATTCACTTTTAGTTTTTCAAAGTCTGATGACACTTGGTCAGTAACAACTTTTGGAGTACTTAATAAATTTAGCTTTAACCCACCTGCTCTCTGCCTTCTTTGCATAAGAGAACCCGAAATAGGCATTTCTGATTTTGTATTTTGGGGAGATGTCGGGGTGTTTTTTATCTCTGAGACTTGATTTATAAATGATGCCGAGTCGGATAAATCAGGTTTAGTGCTTGACTGATTAGGGGAACATGAAGTAACAGCGATATGCGATGTATGTGAAATCGGTAACATAGACAATCCTTGTTTGAAAAATAAAGTAATCGAACGTCCAAAAGCACCTCCTGTTACGCTTCTGTTAATAAGATTATTTATTAAACAAGGTTAATTCGCTTGCAAATTTAGCCAATACCAATAAAAAACCCGCTGACAGTGTCAAACACTATCAACGGGCTAATTTTTTTTAATATAAGCGCTTACTTACGACGCCAGACAGTCCCTTGAGTGCCATCTTCCAACACGATCCCCATTGCTGTCAGCTCATCACGAGCTGCATCCGCTAAAGCCCATTGCTTGCTTTGGCGTGCATCATTACGTTGCTTAATCAGCGCTTCGATTTTAGCCACTTCTTCATCGCCTTCACTTTGTGCATTACCTTGCAAGAAGGCTTCAGGATCTTGTTCCAATAGTCCCAGTACATTAGCCAGTTTACGCAGTTCTGCTGCTAACTCATCAGCAGCAACCCTATTTTCTGATTTCAGTCGGTTAATTTCACGCGCCATATCAAACAATACCGAATAGGCTTCTGGGGTATTAAAGTCGTCATTCATTGCTTCTTCGAAACGCTGTTTAAAGACTTCTCCGCCAGCAGCAGCAACTGATTTATCAGTACCCCGTAATGCTGTATATAAACGTTCAAGGGCAGTACGTGCCTGCTTTAAGTTTTCTTCTGTATAATTCAATTGGCTACGATAATGACCGGATAATAAGAAATAACGCACCGTTTCCGCATCGTAATATTCCAGTACATCACGGATAGTAAAGAAGTTGTTCAGCGATTTAGACATTTTTTCGCGATCAACCATCACCATGCCTGAATGCATCCAGTAATTGACATATGGACCATCATGCGCACATGACGATTGCGCGATTTCATTTTCATGATGTGGGAACATCAGATCAGAACCGCCACCATGAATATCAAAATGGTTGCCTAAAGCTTTGCTGTTCATCGCTGAACATTCGATATGCCAACCCGGACGGCCTAGACCCCAAGGTGACTCCCAGCTAGGCTCCCCCTCTTTCGACATTTTCCACAACACAAAGTCCATTGGATTGCGTTTAATATCAGCGACTTCAACACGAGCGCCTGCTTGCAGCTGTTCCAGATCTTGGCGTGATAGCAAACCGTAGTTTTCATCGGTTTTAACTTCAAACATAACATCGCCATTATCTGCCACATAAGCATGACCACGTTGGATCAGCAACTCGGTGATTTCAATAATTTCTTTAATATGCTGTGTTGCACGTGGCTCGCTATCAGGACGTAAGATATTTAATGCATCAAAATCTTTATGCATTTCAGCCAACATACGGGTCGTCAGTTCTTCAACAGACTCACCATTTTCTGCTGCACGTTTGATGATTTTATCGTCAATATCAGTCACGTTACGCACATAATTTAAATCATAGCCTAAATAACGCAGGTAACGGCTGATAGCATCGAATGCCACAAACGTACGCCCATGACCAATATGACACAAGTCGTAAATGGTAATGCCACACACGTACATCCCAATTTTTCCTGAGTGAATAGGCTTAAATTCTTCTTTTTGACGGCTCAGTGTATTAAAAATCTGTAGCATCTGATTATTCCATGTTATCTGTACGTGTGTTTTAGAGCATCGCTCGTTTGAGCGCATTATAGCTATAATTATAAAAGATATTAATTTTTATAAAATAACACAGTATTCAAACCTGAACACAGTAATAATGCAAGATTTAACCACAGTATTTATCCGTCTATACGCCAAATAATTCGCGTTGCAGGTAGACGACAAGTGAAGATAGGCGAGAAGCATAGATAAACGATGTGATTCCGCTAGCTGAGTGTCGTCAACACCGCTGCACTTGAAGGATTTCGGGTATATTTTTCATTAGCGGATCAAGCTCTGTCACTTCAAGTCGCGTTTCATCTGTGATATAAACTTTGTGACAACAACGCCTTCTTCAGAAGGTGTATAAAATACAATTATTCAGGATAGCTATTATGGTTACTTTTCATACCAATCACGGTGACATTGTTATTAAAACTTTTGACGATAAAGCTCCAGTAACCGTCGAAAACTTTTTAAATTACTGCCGTGAAGGTTTTTACGATAATACCATTTTCCACCGTGTTATTAACGGTTTCATGATCCAAGGTGGCGGTTTCGAACCTGGCATGAAGCAAAAAGACACTAAAGCACAGATCAAAAACGAAGCTAACAACGGCTTAAAAAACACTCGTGGTACGCTCGCAATGGCTCGTACTAACGACCCACATTCAGCTACAGCACAATTCTTCATCAACGTGGTTGATAACGACTTCCTAAACTTCCGTTCAGAGCGCCCAGATGGCTGGGGCTACTGCGTATTTGCAGAAGTGGTTGAAGGTATGGACGTGGTTGATAAGATCAAAGGTGTCTCAACAGGCAATAGCGGTTATCACCAAGACGTTCCACGTGAAGATGTTCTGATCGAAAAAGTGACTGTCGGTGAATAATTAGGCACACATGTCCACTTATATCATTGCAGATTTGCATTTGAGTGAAGATGAACCGGCGATCACCGCCGGTTTTATCAATTTTATTCATCAGCAAGCCATCCATGCCGACAGCCTATATATACTTGGTGATTTCTTTAATTATTGGATTGGCGATGATGACCAAACCGAACTTCACCAGCAAGTGGCAGACAGCCTAAAAATGCTCAGTGAACGAGGTATTCCTTGCTACTTTATCCATGGTAATCGTGACTTTTTATTGGGTCAACGCTATGCCAAACAGTGTGGCATGACAATCTTACCGCAAGAAACCTTACTTGAATTATATGGAAAGCGGATACTTATCTTGCATGGTGATACCTTGTGCATTGATGATCAAGCCTATCAAGATTACCGCAAAAAAGTACATACCCCATGGATCCAACGCATTTTCCTGATGTTACCTTTATTTATTCGTCGCCGTATTGCGGAAAAAATGCGTAAAAATAGCCAATATGCCAGCAGTATGAAAGCCGAATCCATTATGGATGTGAACCCACAAGCCGTGATTAATGCTTTAAACCACCATCAAGCTGACTGGATGATCCACGGTCATACACACCGTCCTGCTATTCATGAAGTTTCAGTGGGTGATAAACAGTGCTTCCGTGGTGTTTTGGGTGCATGGCACCATGAGGGTTCCGCATTTGTTATCGATAAACAAGGTATCGATTTAATTTTTTTCCCATTCCAACCTGAATAAATTATTCCCTCTAACACGCATTCGTTTGCTGATATTTTAACCACGCAAACGTTTTCCTTACTCAGTTACCATGATATGATCAGGGCAATTCATTTTTCCCACCTTACGGTGAAAATTTATTAACCACAGGGATCACACCACATGACTGCCCAAGTACCTGCTCAATCTGCGGCAAAAATCGCCATTGTTATGGGTTCTAAGAGTGACTGGACGACAATGCAACATGCTGCTGATGTATTAACTGAGCTGCAATTGCCGTTTCACGTTGAAATAGTCTCTGCGCACCGTACTCCAGACAAATTGTTTTCTTTTGCCGAACAAGCTAAAGATAATGGGTTCGATGTGATCATTGCAGGTGCTGGTGGCGCAGCCCATTTACCGGGTATGTTAGCGGCGAAAACCTTAGTGCCGGTATTAGGCGTGCCAGTACAGAGCGCAGCATTAAGCGGTGTTGATAGCCTCTATTCCATCGTACAAATGCCTAAAGGGATCCCTGTTGGCACATTGGCAATTGGTAAAGCAGGCGCAGCAAATGCGGCTCTTTTAGCAGCGCAGATCCTTGCTACCACTGACGCAACTCTGTTTGCTCGTTTAACCACATGGCGTGAAACACAAACTAATGATGTGCTAAATAACCCTGATCCTCGGGAGGCGCAATGAAACCGGTTTGTGTTCTTGGCAATGGTCAGTTAGGGCGAATGTTGCGCCAAGCAGGTGAACCTCTTGGTATCGCTGTCTTCCCTGTGGGTTTAGATGCAGAGCCTGAAGCCGTTCCTTATCAGCAAAGCGTGATCACCGCTGAAATTGAACGTTGGCCTGAAACACCATTAACTAAAGAGTTAGAACGCCATAATGCATTCATTAACCGTGATATATTTCCACGTTTAGCGGATAGGCTTCCACAAAAAACGCTGTTTGATTCATTACATTTAGCTACAGCGCCTTGGACAGCACTTGAGTCTAAATCACAATGGTCTGAGCTATTTGCCACACTCGGTGATTTTTTGATCGTGAAACGTAGGACTGGCGGCTATGATGGGCGCGGCCAATGGCGAGTTCGCCCCGGTGATGAAACCAGCCTCCCCGATGAAATCTACGGTGAATGCATTGTCGAGCAAGGGATCCCATTTGATGCTGAAATCTCTGTGATTGGTGCGCGTAATCGCGCTGGTGAGTGTGTGTTTTATCCTATCACCCATAACCTTCACCAAGAGGGCATTTTACGTACCAGTGTCGCCTTTCCTAAAACATCTAACCCACAACAACAGCAAGCTCAACAAATGTTAAGCGCTGTCATGAATGAGCTCGATTATATTGGTGTGATGGCAATGGAGTGTTTTGTGGTTGGTGATAAATTACTGATTAATGAAATTGCACCTCGTGTACACAACAGCGGCCATTGGACGCAAAATGGCGCTTCGATTAGCCAATTTGAACTACATTTACGCGCTATTTTAGACTTACCGATGCCATCACCTGAAGTGTTTAGCCCATCCGTTATGGTGAACTTGATTGGTACAGCAGTAAACGCGCAATGGTTAAGCTTACCGTTAGTCCATTTGCATTGGTATGAAAAAGAAGTGCGTCCTGCTCGCAAAGTGGGCCATTTAAACCTAACACACAGCGATAGTTCAGTGCTGATAAATACTCTCACGTCCTTAGCGAGTATGCTGCCAAATGAGTATAAAATTGGCATTGAGTGGGCTAATACAAAATTAGGCTGGTATCGAAGCAAATAAACAGCGAAAATAGCCACACTCGTCATACTTCAAGATGCAGCACTGTGTATTTAGGTATGGTGAGCTATTGCTCACTCGTACTTAGCCACATGCCTATGTCTGCTCCTAGCGACTTACTCGTTTGTCGTCTAGCTGCGTCTCGAATTATTTAGAGTATAGATAATACAATGCCCGATTTTTCGGGCATCTTGCGTTTTACTTCGCTGCCGCTTTCGCCAATAAAACCGGTAGTGTGACTGGAGTTGAAATGGCAACCACAAATTCCCCACTGTTTAGCCCACTGTATCAGTGGAGCATTCTTATCCTATTAGGAATGGTGTATTTCCTTGCCACGGCAACTACCTTCACCTCTCTTGGGGTAGTACTACCTGGGATGATAGGTGAGTTAAAATGGAGTTGGACTGAAGCAGGTTTTGGGTTCACCTTACTGGGTTTGACCTGTGGCTTAGCCAGTTTTCTTCCCTCTTTATTGATCCGCAAAATCGGGGTTCGCCTAACATTATTGCTAGGTACCTTAATATTTGTTGCGGGTTTTTATAGCCTCTACTCAACCGTGACGATTAGTCAGTATTTTCTGGGTACGGCCCTGATTGGTATTGGCTTCACCCTGTTAGCTACAGTACCGGGCACTTATGTTCTCTCCCGATTATTTGAAAAACAATCACTTGCATTTGGTCTTTATTTCACTATTGGTGGTTTAGGTGGTGTTGCAGGCCCTTGGATCTATTTCTACGCTTCAAATCAAATGGGCTCATGGCGCATGCATTGGGTACTCTGTGCCATTTACCTCAGTGTAGTGACCCTAATCACCATACTGGCACTGCGTGAAGGAAAACGCGAACAGCAGCATGCTAAGCACATCATGCAAAAACAGATTAGTGATGCAAGTAAGCCTATCTATCGTACTAAAGAAGTTTGGACGGTACGTCGTGCATTACGTACTTGGCAGTTTTATTTGATTGCCGCCACTTACACATCCTTTTTATGGTGTGGGATCACGGTGAATAGCTTTGCCGTCGCCCACATTGAAGAGCGCGGTTTTGGTATGACCGTTGCCGTTTCTTTGCTTAGTACAATGGCTTTTGTGAATGCTTTTTCACGATTTATTGGTGGTGCCGCTGGGGAGTGGCTAGAGCCTAAAAAATTACTCATCGGAAGTTTGATTATCATGGTATTTGGCGTTATCTGCTTGAGTATCGCCACTTCATGGATATGGTTGATCTTATTTGTGCTGTGCGTAGGCATTGGCTATGGCATGACTTTTTTGGCTTCCAGCGTGTTACTGTCAAACTATTTTGGCCGCGGCCCCTATCTAGAGCTGTTCTCGGTGGTCAATTTGATCTCTACTGTTGCTTGTCTTGCCCCCTTTATTGCTGGGGCAGTAAAAGACTATACCGATAGTTTTACCCCCGCATTTTTAATTATTGCAGCCCCCGTGATTGTGATCCTGATGTTTACTTTAATGATGAAACCACCTGTTTTGTCAGTCAAAAAATAAAAAAAAGCTCGGGTGATGAGCCCGAGCAAAATCAATAAACAAGGAAACTAAGGATTTAACAACGCAGGCACTTTCAACAAGATAAACTCGTTATCATCTGCTTGATTTGGCTCACGGCTAGATGAGAATGGGTAGTTATTGTCGTTGCCAACAATGATGTGTTCATTATCAACAACATCAACGTTTTCGATGGTAAAGAATGGGAAGGTAAACACGCCATTATTTAATGGTTTCTTGGCGACTCCTTCTGGATCTTTAATATTCATTAAATCAATATAAGCTTGCTTATCAACCGATGTACCTTGGTTTTTATCTGAAAACTCAATGCGGTAAACGCGTTTGAATTTAGCTAAATTATTAAAGCAGTTTGTGGTATCCGTAGCACCTTCAGCGCAAGCTTTGTCCGCCGTTCCTTCGCCATTATCACGTTCAATAATCAATCCATGTGTATCATCGATCATATTAAAATCGCCTATCGCATTTTGATTATCTTCGAAAACATATAACCAGCTGCGACCTGTCCACTGTTGGTTTTTAACATCGAATTCAAGAATTCGTGCCGCACGTTTTCCAGCGACATTTTCATAATCCTGTTTTTCTTCATTCCATAAAGCCCCTTCCAGCATCGGATATAACTTGCTGCCATCAGGCGAAGAAGCCATTCCTTCAAAACCTTTTGAACGATTGACTTGGAAACTGACTTTGTCCGCTGGTTTTCCTGGGGTAGTCACTTGATAGTGATCTGGAGAAACCACTTTTTTGCCATCAACTTCAGTTTCAAATAATGCTAATACTTTGCCATCTAGATCCATCTTAATGAGGTATGGGCCAAACTCTTCGCCCACCCACAACGCACCATCTGCAAATTGAAAGCTTTCAGGATCGAAATCACTGCCTGTCAAATAACGCTTATCGCTACTTTCATTAATAATATGAAATGGAATGATTTTATCTGGATCATGGAAGAACACTGTTTTTAGTGGATTCGCTTTACCTGTCTTAAAATCAATATCATATTGCGTTAAGTAAAGCATCGAATCCGGCGAATTCACTTTATTACCATAACCATTATCGGTTAGCACCCAATAGGTACCATCCGCCATACGTTTAATACCTGAGTGCCCTTGCAGCGGCTGACCGTTGATTGGCACACTCATACCTGTTGGGCGATCCGCTGACTTGCCCTCCACTTTGCCTAGCTCATCAACACGATTGCCCGTCGTATACTTGCCGCTAACGTGTAAGTCTTGTGGTGCATCTTTTGGCGCAGGCACCGTAGAATCAACGGCTAAAATAGCATGACCTGCCAGCGTCGCTGGTACTTCTTGCTGAGCATACCCTGTAGTAGAAAAAGCAACTAATGTTGCAAGTAGTGATAAAGAACTGAGTTTTATGGTGCGGTGAGGCTGCATTATTATGTTCCCATTCGTAATGTTTATCATTATTGACGCTGGGATAATAAGCAGGATAAATGACAGTTTCGTGATGGTTTTAAGACGATTATTTGAATGGCTTCTTGTTTATGCAAAAAACAAGAAGCCATAAAGGTTAAATTAACTATTTGGCATTCGACGATGCTGATTACCTGTGCCTAACAAACGTAATCCAAGCCAACTACCACATACAGATAGTAATAGTGCGGCGCACAGTGGCAGTAATAACCACATTGACCATTCAGGTTGCCAAGGGAAATCAAACACTTTAGTTTGCAATAACCATAATGCTACCTCGGCGCCAAATGCAGCCGCTAACCCTGCCATCAAGCCTAATAAAGCAAATTCACTCCATAGAGTACGACGCATCAGCTTTTTGCTTGCCCCCAACGTACGATAAACCACCAATTCACGCTCTCGTTGGCTCATACCCACTTGAATTTGTGCTAATAGCAATAACAAGCCACAGAAGATCACCAATACCACCATCACTTCTAGCGCTTGGCTAACTTGCTGCAAGATTTGCTGAATTTGCGCAATCAATGCACCGGTATCTAACACATTAATGGTTGGATAATTACGGCTTAAATCAGTCAATAATTTGCCATCGCCTTCATAGTGGAAGCTACTCATCCATGTCGCTGGCACATCTTTCAAAGTGCCTTCCGAGAAGATAAAGAAAAAGTTAGGTCGTAGGCTCTCCCAATCAACGGTACGGATACTCGTGACTGTAGCGTTAAATACCTGAGCACCCGCATTAAATGTCAATTTATCGCCAATTTTAATCCCTAGCTCTTTCACCACCGTTTGTTCAATCGACACCTCTCCCTCTTTCGGTGGCCATGTGCCTTGATCTAATACATTGGCTTCAGGAAGCTTAGCTTGCCATGTCAAACTTAGTTCACGACGAACGGTATTATTGTTGGGATCACGCGCATCTGCCCACTCAATCGCTGATGTACCATTAATTTCAGCTAAACGCGCTAACACAACCGGATAAAAAGCGGTCGGTTTCACTTGATGTTGGAGCAACAATTCAGTAACTGGTTTGATCTGACTTTCATTCATATTAATCAGAAAGTAGTTTGGACTATCTGCTGGCAATTGTTGCTGCCACCGATCCAATAAATCCCCTCTGACTAAAATTAATAGCGCTAACAACATAAATGACAGCGAAAAAGCGCTCATTTGAGTGATGGTTTGTAACGGCTGGCGCAGCAAACGACTGACTGACAGACGTAAACTCAGTTGTTTAAACTTAAATTGGCGTAATACCCACAACCCTAACCAACCAATTAGTGCTAATAGAACAGCAACAATCACAATACCAATTAAAATTGACCAGAGCAGTGGATTAACGCCCGCAAACAAAAATAGCCCACCCACCACAATCAAAGTCACAATTGGTAAATAATAACGCAGTGGCCAGATCGGTGAAGCCGCATCCTCACGTAATACGCGTGATGGCTGGGTTGCCATCAATTGGCGATAAGGGCGGATCCCCACAATAATCGCGATCACAAATAACGTACCGATCGCCCATACCCAAGGCCATAAGCTAGCGGATGGCAATGCTTTAGGTAGCATAGCCCCCAATATCTGCATTAAGATACCTTCGAACGCTAGCCCAAGCAGTGAACCTAACAAAGCTGCGGCAATTAATATCACCAACCACTGCCCGATGATCCATTTTTGTAAAGCCGAACGACCTGCTCCCAATGTTTTTAATACCGCTACGAGCTGGTGACGACTACGACAATAATGGCTCATCGAGACCACCACCGCGGCGATCGCTAACAATAAGGTCAATAACACAGACAACAGTAAAAATTGTTGAGCACGCTGGAAGGTTTTACCGACTGCACCACTGTTATCTTTTAACGTATACCATCGCTGATCGGTTCTCAGTTGTTTGTCATATTGCGCCTCAAAGGCATCAATAGTTGCCGTATCTCCCGCAAACATTTCACGATAGGTTAAACGGCTCCCAACCTGTACCGCTCCTGTTGCTTGCGCATCATCAAGGGAAATCAAAACACGAGGTGCAATTTGAAAAGGGTTAAAACCACTGTCAGGCTCTTGAATTAACTGCCCTGCCACTTTTAATGTCGCATCACCAATATCAATCTCATCGCCAACTTTCAGATTAAGCAATTCAAGCAAGCGCGGGGTAACCAAGATCTCCCCTTTAGTTGGGCGAAGGCCTGCCGGCTCAGTGATTAATTCACCGTATAAGGGATAGGCCGCATCGGCGGCTTTAACCAGTACCAATTGCGGTCGTAAGTTTTCATCCGCAGTTGAATAAGCCATTGTCGAGAAGGACATTTGCTGGCTAAGTTTTAATCCATTCTCTTTCGCTTGTTGTAGCCACGTCGCGTCACTAGGCTGAGAAGAGCGTAAAACCAGATCGCCTGCCAGTAACTCACGGCTTTGATAACTCATGCTATTTTCAATGCGGTCACTGATCCGTCCCAGTGCCAAAACACAAGCGACCGCAAGTGTCAGCGCCAACCACACGATCAGTAGTGATGGCGTTCTCCACTCACGCCAAAACCAAGGCCAAATCATGACTCTTCCCTCAATACACCATCAACTAACCGTAAGCGACGCTGACAACGAGCCGCCAATTCATTATCGTGAGTCACAAGGATCAACGTCGTACCGTGTTCTTTATTCATTGCAAATAATAAATCCGCAATTTTATCCCCTGTGTGACGATCAAGATTACCTGTGGGCTCATCAGCAAACAGTATTTGTGGTCGACCATTGAATGCCCTAGCCAGTGCAACACGCTGCTGTTCACCGCCGGAAAGTTGCGCGGGCATATGTTTTAAACGGCTTCCAAGCCCCAACTCCGCTAATAAATTGGCGGCTTGTTGATGACTGGTTGATTCAGATTCACCACGTAATAAAGCGGGTAATTGCACATTTTCTAATGCATTCAATGTGGGTATCAACATAAAAGATTGGAAGACAAAACCAACACTTTGTGCACGCAAAAAAGCACGTTGCTCTTCATTCATCTGAGTGAGTTCTTGGCCTAGTAAACTCACGCTACCACTAGTGCCGTCATCTAAACCGGCGATAATACCTAATAAGGTCGATTTCCCTGAACCTGATTCGCCGATTAAAGCAATTGTTTGACCGGACTCGACAATTAGCTCAACACCTTGCAATATAGTGAGTTCATGTTCACCCTGACCAACACGTTTAACGAGATGATGAACTTCAAGAATATTTTCCGCCGACATTTACTGGTATTTCTCCTGTTATTTGTCGCGAGTGGTCAAACACTCGCAGCCACAAAACTATTGATCCTTGGTGACAGCCTAAGTGCTGGCTATCGTTTACCGGCAGAGCAGGCATGGGCCTCATTACTCGCCGAACGCTGGCAGAAATTGTCACCGCCCATTGCCGTAGTTAACGGCAGTATCAGTGGTAACACCTCTGCACAAGGGCTAGAGCGTCTTCCTGCTTTACTTGAACAACACAAACCTGACTGGGTATTGATCGAATTAGGCGCCAATGACGGTTTGCAAGGGTTATCTGTCGAGCAAATGGAGAACACCTTACAACAAATTATTCAACAAATAACCCAAACAGGCGCTAAACCGCTTTTAATGCAAATTCGCATACCGCCAAACTACGGTAAACGCTACACTTCCAGTTTTGAAAAGGTCTACTCAACATTGGCAGAAAAAAATGCCATTCCATTGCTCCCTTTTTATATGGAAGAAATCATTACTCGGCCTGAATGGATCCAGCAAGATGGTATTCATCCAACCGTAGAAGCCCAACCAACAATTGCGGATTTTATGGAAACACAACTTAAGCCTTACCTTGTGCCATCAGCAAAATAATTGGCGATTTTTTGGGGTATACTCTAAATAATTCAAGATACGGCTAGGCGACAAATAAATACGTTGCAAATAACATAGCAACGATGCCACTGGCGCGAGTGAACCAAGTCACTATATATTCACGAGAAACGCTGCAACTTGAAGTATGACGAGTATAGTAAAGCAATTTTTATCTCAATCAGCACCTAAAGGTAGGTAAAGTTATGCAAAAATCGGTCTTTATCACCGGTGCATCCAGCGGTATTGGCTTTTGTGCCGCACAAACACTTCATCAGCGTGGTTACCATGTTATCGTCGCTTGTCGTAAAGAGAGCGATGTTTTACGTCTAAAAGAGCTTGGGTTCGACACGGTAGCACTCGATGTTGATGATAAACATAGCATAGATCGTGCTGCCGATGAGGTGCTCGCATTATGTCATGGGCGACTTTTCGGATTATTCAATAATGCAGGTTTTGGGGTTTATGGTGAGCTAAATAGCATCAGTCGAGAGCAGTTAGAGGGGCAATTTTCCACTAACTTTTTTGGCGTCCATCAATTAACCTTAAAATTACTGCCAGCCATGCTACAACATCATGAAGGGCGTATTATCCAAACCAGTTCAGTGATGGGGATCATTTCGACCCCAGGCCGTGGTGCCTATGCCGCCAGCAAATATGCTTTAGAGGCGTGGTCAGATGCACTACGTTTAGAACTCAAAGGTACGGGAATTCATGTTAGTTTAATCGAACCGGGGCCAATCCATACCCGTTTTACCCATAACGTTGCTCAAACTCAGCAAGACAAACCGGTTAAAAACCCCGGTATCGCCGAGCGCTTTACCTTAACGCCTGAACATGTCGTCGCAAAATTAGTTCATGCCTTAGAAAGCCCTCGCCCACGCATTCGTTATTCAGTGACACTATTAACCGTTGCTGTACGGTTTTTAAAACGGCTGCTCCCTGACTGCCTAATGGATAAAATACTGGCAGGCCAAGGCAAAAAGGCTTGAAAAAAAACAATCTAGCCCCACCTTTAGAGTATTAAATAATTATTTAAAAGAGACCAATTATGCAAGCTTTTGCCCAAATCGTAGATGTTAATGAACAAAACCTACACCAAGTCGTAGAACAGTCAATGAACATGCCAGTCATGTTCTACTTCTGGTCAGCTCAAAGCCCCCACTGCCAAGAGTTTGGTGCGACACTGGATAAAATTGCTAACGACTACGCGGGCTTATTTATGTTAGCGCGTGTTAACTGCGATGAAGAACAAAATGTTGCTGCGCAATTTGGCCTTAGAGCTATCCCAACGGTTTATATTTTACAAGAAGGCCGCCCCGTCGATGGTTTCCAAGGACCGCAACCGGAAGATGTGGTACTGGAAATGCTATCACGTGTATTGCCGAGCCCAGAGGAACTGAAAGCAGCACAAGCCGCTGAATTAATCGCAGAAGGCAAACTTCAAGAAGCCCTACCACTGCTTAAAGAAGCTCATCAGCTAAATCAAAAAAACAGTGATATCACTTTCCTACTCGCCGAAACACAGATCGGCCTAGGACAAGTTGATGATGCAGAAAAAACGTTGTCGGTGGTCCCTATGCAAGACCAAGACAGCCGTTATCAAGGGTTAGTTGCACAAATCGAGCTATCACGCCAAGCCGCTGATACACCTGAAATTCAACAATTACAGCAACAGTTCACAGAAACACCAGAAAATACCACCCTTGCCGTGCAATTAGCGCTAAAATTACATGAAGTGAACCGCAATGAAGAAGCATTAGACATTTTATTCAGCTTCTTGAAAAAAGACCTTGGTGCCGGAGATGGTGCTGTGAAAAAAACCATGATGGATATCATGTCGGCGATGGGGACAGGGGATGCTGTAGCCAGTAAATACCGTCGTCAAATGTATTCATTACTTTACTAATTAAGGGTTAACAATGGACTTGTTCGCGTTTGGTGCGATACCAATTATTATTTTTATTGCTATCGTTATTGTTTTTACTTGTGTAAAAACCGTACCACAAGGCTATCAATGGACAGTTGAGCGTTTCGGTCGCTATACCCGCACGTTGCAACCTGGGTTACATATTCTAGTTCCCTTTATGGATAGGATCGGCCGCCGTATCAATATGATGGAGCAAGTCCTTGATATTCCTTCACAAGAAGTTATCTCTCGCGATAATGCTAACGTGACTATTGATGCGGTATGCTTTATTCAAGTCGTCGATCCTGTACGTGCTGCATACGAGGTCAGTAACCTTGAGCTATCTGTTCTCAATCTGACTATGACCAATATCCGTACCGTACTCGGTTCAATGGAACTGGACGAAATGCTCTCACAGCGTGACTCGATTAACTCACGCCTTTTGCATATTGTGGATGATGCAACCAACCCTTGGGGCGTTAAGATCACCCGTATCGAAATCCGTGATGTGAAGCCGCCAAAAGAGTTGATTAATGCCATGAACGCCCAGATGAAAGCTGAGCGTACTAAGCGTGCCGATATCCTTGAAGCAGAAGGTATCCGTCAAGCTGCGATCCTCAAAGCTGAAGGGGAAAAACAGTCACAAATTTTGCGCGCTGAAGGGGATAGGCAGTCTGCTTTCTTACAAGCAGAAGCACGTGAAAGAGCCGCAGAAGCCGAAGCAAAAGCCACACAAATGGTTTCTGAAGCCATTGCTGCTGGAGATATGCAAGCAATCAACTACTTTGTTGCTCAAAAGTATACGGATGCATTAACCAGTATTGGTTCTGCTGAAAACAGTAAAGTGATCATGATGCCACTCGAAGCAAGTAACCTTATGGGCGCGATTGGTGGGATCACGGAACTTATCAGTGAGAGCAAAAAAGTTAGCGCAGATAAGAAGCAGGTCAAACCATGATAGAGCTAATCAGTGCCCAACCGGCATGGTTTTGGCTATGCCTTGGTGGTTTATTGCTGATTGCTGAATTATTGGGTACAGGTGGTTACTTGTTATGGTCGGGGGTCGCTGCGGTTGCCGTGGCGATCATCGCATTGGTGTTACCGTTTATTGGTTGGGAATGGCAAGGTATTTTGTTTGCCATCTTAACGATTGTTTCTGCTGTATTGTGGCGTAAGTGGCTCAGCCTACGCAAGAACCCACAAGCTGATGATGTTAACCAAAAAAGCCATCAGCTTATTGGTCGCAAAGTGCGTTTAATTTCTGATACCGATGAAGGTTTTAGTCGCGTCAAACTTGCCGATGGCAGTTGGCGCGCCTACAGTGAAATAGCACTAAAAGCAGGCACTGAGGTGGTGATCACCTCAGTTGATGGTATTACACTGCATGTTAAGCCTTCTCATGATGGCAACAGCCTCGAGCCAAGTGATCAATAATCGGGCAATCTGCCCCTTCGTCACCGGGGCAGGCATCCGCTAAGCTTTGCAGCGTCTCTTTGATAGCCGATAATTTAGTGATTGTCTGCTCCAACTCACTAATTTTTGCCATCGTAGCATTTTTAACATCTGCACTATGCCTTGCAGGATTACGGAATAGCCCTAATAGTTCGCCGCACTCTTCTAAAGTAAAGCCAACGTCTTTTGCCTGCTTCAATAAGCTCAATTCATCAACATGCCGTTCTTGATAATAGCGGTAACTATTTTCACCGCGCTCAGGTGGTGTGATTAAACCTTTGTCTTCATAAAAACGGATCGCCTTTGCGGTAAGCCCCGTTTTTTTAGCAATTTCACTAATATTCATATTTCCCTTGACCTTACCCTTGTGGGAGGGTTTAACCTTCTCTACATATCGAGATCCATTAGATTCTGCCATGATAATCAAAAAGACAGGATCCGTCATGAGTTAAGGAGAATTTCACTTATGAGTAGCAAAATCATTCTCTCCCTGCAAGGATTAAGTTGCATGCACTGTGTCGGCACAGTCACCAAAGCACTTGAGGCTCGTACCGACATTCATCAATTTAAAGTCACGATTGAGTATGCCGTCATTGATAGTGACGCCCCTGTACAATCATTAATTGAAACCATTGAAGACGCTGGCTATCAAGCCAAAGTGGCTGAACAACCAGATACTGTCTTGCAACTTTCAGGTCTGACTTGCATGAAATGTGCAGCAAAAACTCAACAAGCTCTCGAAGCGGTTGATGGCGTAGCAACAGCAATTGTCGATACACAGCAAGCGAAAGTTTATGGTACAGCCACGGTTGATGCCTTGATCAGCGCTGTCGAACAAGCCGGCTACAAAGCCAGTATTGAACAGCCGAATACACAGGTTTTAGCACTTTCTGGGTTAAACTGCATGAAATGCGCAGAAAAAACCCGTTTAGCGCTGGAAGCTGTCGCTGGTGTAGAGCAAGCGGATGTGAATACCACCACAGCGACTGTTCGTGGTACTGCTTCGGCTGAAGCATTAATTGCCGCGGTTGTGGCGGCTGGCTACCAAGCAACGTTAAGCCAAGAAGAGAATGCTTCCCCAAAAACTGAGCCGTTGACTACACCCATTGAGCAGCCGGAAACTGACTCAGCGGCAATCTGTGATATTCCGGCTCAACAAGCAGATTTAGGTGAACAACCTGAAATATCCCCTTCAGATGACAGCGTTCAACTCTTATTAGACGGCATGACCTGTGCAAGTTGTGTCAATAAAGTACAAAAAGCACTCAGTAGCGTACCGGGGGTTGAAAACGCGCGCGTTAACCTTGCTGAACGCAGTGCTTTAGTCACGGGAACTGCCCAACCAGCCGCATTGATTGCGGCTGTAGAAAAAGCAGGTTATGGCGCTGAGATTATTCAAGATGAAACTGAGCGACGTGAACGTCAGCAACAAGTTGCTGATGCCAATATGCGCCGTTTTCGTTGGCAATCTGCACTCGCCCTCGCGTTAGGGATCCCCGTGATGATTTGGGGAATGATGGGCGACAATATGATGCTCAGCCCACAAAATCATTCTATTTGGCTAACCATTGGTGTTTTAACGTTAGCTGTCATGATATTTGCAGGCGGCCACTTCTATAAAAATGCGTGGCAAAGCCTAAAAAATGGCAGTGCAACTATGGATACCTTAGTTGCCTTAGGGACCGGTGCGGCATGGCTTTACTCCATTGTAGTCAACTTATGGCCTGATATATTCCCTGAGCAAGCACGCCATCTTTATTATGAAGCCAGTGCGATGATTATCGGTCTAATCAACCTTGGTCATGCGCTTGAGCAACGGGCTCGCCAGCGTTCATCAAAAGCACTTGAAAGACTACTTGATCTCACACCACCTACCGCTCGTGTTGTCACTGAACAAGGTGAAGTTGACATGCCTCTTGAGCAAGTGAAACAAGGCATGGTATTACGCCTAGCAACTGGCGATCGCGTACCGGTTGATGGTGAAATCATCGAAGGTGAAGTCTGGCTAGATGAAGCCATGCTCACAGGCGAGCCTATTCCGCAACAAAAAAGCAAAGGCGATCAGGTTCATGCAGGTACTGTCGTTCAAGATGGCACAGTTCTATTTAAAGCAGCGGCAGTCGGCAGCCAAACTACACTTGCACGGATTATTCATCTCGTTCGCCAAGCACAAAGTAGTAAACCGCAAATTGGCCAACTGGCTGATCGTATTTCAGCCATATTTGTCCCAGTTGTCGTGGCAATTGCGATTATTTCAGGATTGATTTGGTATTTTGTCGGCCCTGCTCCACAAATTACCTACGCCTTAGTGATCACCACAACCGTTCTGATCATTGCTTGTCCATGTGCTCTTGGTTTGGCCACCCCAATGTCGATCATTTCAGGGGTTGGGCGTGCGGCTGAGTTTGGTGTATTGGTACGTGATGCCGATGCCTTGCAACAAGCCAGTGAATTAGACACCATTGTGTTTGATAAAACAGGCACATTAACCGAAGGCATGCCTCAAGTTACCGACATTCACACATTCAATGATTTTTCACAAGATGAAGCCTTACAACTGGCAGCCTCACTGGAAAGTGGCTCTAATCACCCATTAGCGAGAGCGATAGTGGGTCGTGCGAAAGACTTAACCATTCCAGCCAGTGAACAATTTAGAACTTTAGCAGGCCTTGGGGTTAGTGCGGTGGTTAATGGTAAAACCGTTTTGCTCGGCAACCAAAAATTGTTAACGCAAAATGATATTGATACCAGTGCCATTGAAGAGACATTACATCAACAAGCCTCGATGGGGGTTACCCCAGTATTGTTAGCCGTTGACGGTAAAATTGCCGCATTACTGTCTATCCGAGATCCTCTGCGTGAAGACAGTGTGAGCGCACTGGCTCGCCTACACAAACAAGGCTTCCGTTTAGTGATGTTAACTGGCGATAATCCAGTCACCGCTAAAGCAATTGCCAAAGAAGCGGGTATTGATGAAGTGATCGCAGGTGTGATGCCTGATGGTAAATCCGCCGCTATCGAAGCACTACAAGCAAAAGGCCATAAAGTGGCAATGGTCGGAGATGGTATCAACGATGCCCCTGCACTCGCCCGCGCCGATGTAGGGATCGCGATGGGCGGCGGTAGTGATATTGCGATTGAAACGGCATCAATTACCTTAATGCGCCAAAGCTTACACGGTGTTGCTGATGCAGTTGCGATTTCAAAAGGTACACTGCGTAATATGAAACAGAACCTATTCGGTGCCTTTGTATATAACACATTAGGTATCCCAATTGCAGCTGGGATCTTATACCCCCTCACAGGGACTTTATTAAACCCAGTCGTGGCAGGTGCGGCGATGGCATTATCATCGATTACCGTAGTCACTAACGCAAACCGGTTACTACGATTTAAACCAAAACAAGATTAGTTGATCACCAAAAGACCCGAGCAATCGGGTCTTAGGTTGCTGACGAAGCGGGATAAAAGCGGGATTTTTCCCGCTCCGTGTTATCAGCCGAAAATCAATAAATCGATTTTCCTCGTTTATTTCAGAACCCCTAACGACTGCCGCCAAACATGATATGTTTGACAACAGTCTGAGACCCGAGCAATCGGGTCTTTTTTTATCAAATGCATAGCCAATATTAAGAGCAAAACAACTCAGTGATTTAACGTCATATCAATTTTGACGACAAAATAGTACAAAGTGAGTCGAAAATTGTGTCAAGATTGTTTAACCTAATGGATTAATGTTGAAATATGGGGAAGAACCATGGTTAAGCTGCTAGAAAATTTAAAAAATTGGCTTCATATGGAAGCGGCGCCGGCCTACCCTTACCCCGCTATCGACGTACGATTATCGAAAAAATTAAAATTACATATTGTTGGTAGCATCCATATGGGTACGGACAATATGTTCCCGCTGTCAGAAATCCTCTTGGATAAACTAAACTGCGCTGATGCATTGATTGTTGAAGCCGATATTACGGATACACGTACTCCCTTCACACAAGACGAAGACTTACGTGAGCCAGTACAGCAACGCTTAACTACTGATGAATACAGCCTATTCACCCATTACTGCCAAGAAATTCATCAAGATCCTGCACAATTTGATACGTTACCTTCATGGCAAATCGCGTTGATCCTACAAGCGACGCAAGCTCAAGGACTCGGCCTACGTGGACAATATGGTATTGATTATCAGCTATTACGTAACGCACAATCACAGCAAAAAAACATTATTGAGCTTGAAGGCACAGATTCCCAAATTGAGCTACTGTTAAAGCTGCCTCAAGAAGGCTTGCCTTTGTTGCAAGATACGCTAGAACATTGGCGTACCAATGCCCGTTCATTACAAACCATGATCAGCTGGTGGCTTGATTATCAGCCTGAGAACAACATCACATTACCTAAAACATTTAGTGATGATGTTTATCAGGTACTTATGTCACAACGTAATCAAGACTGGAGCGCAAGGTTAAAAGCATTGCCTGATGGCAACTATGTCGTTGCAGTTGGCGCTTTACATTTATTTGGTGATGGTAGCTTAATCGATTATCTACGCAATTGAATACAAATAGGTATAACAATGACTCCAGCAGTTAAATTATTAGAAAAACAAAAGATTAACTTTACTCTTCATCCTTATGATCATGATCCAAGCGAGCACAATTTTGGTGATGAGGCTGTCAATAAATTAGGTCTAGATGCTAAACAAGTATTCAAAACGCTACTTGTGGCACTTAATGGCGATCAAAAAAGCCTTGCTGTTGCTGTTACCCCTGTTTCAGGGCAGTTGGATCTAAAATTAGTGGCTAAAGTCTTTAACGTTAAGAAAGTTGAAATGGCAGATCCACAAATCGCGCAAAAAGTAACAGGATATTTAATCGGTGGTATTAGTCCATTAGGTCAAAAAAAGCGTCTACCAACAGTGATTGATAGCCAAGCACAGCAATTTGCAACCATGTTTATTTCAGGTGGGAAACGAGGGCTAGATATTGAATTAGCGCCGACTGATTTAGCTAA
Source organism: Providencia sp. 2023EL-00965 (assembly GCF_033550225.1). NCBI lineage: Bacteria > Pseudomonadati > Pseudomonadota > Gammaproteobacteria > Enterobacterales > Morganellaceae > Providencia > Providencia sp. 2023EL-00965. Next base: position 64,001 of record NZ_JAWUEH010000006.1, read on the forward strand.
TGTGTTAAATGCTAAATTTGCTGACATAAAAAAAGAGTGATAAGCGCTCATTTTCTATCATTCTGCCTATCACCATAGTTTGACAACTATTAAAAAATGACTTGTTAAGCAATATCGCGCAAGTCATTTCACCTACTTAATTATATTAATAATAAGATTAAAGTTAACCTAAGTTATTTATTACAACCATAATAAAGTTATACTAAAATTATTTAAAGCCCATTAATAACATATGGAATATTACAAAATAACTTGCATAAAAAAATAAAAAAACCATATTTATAGAGATAAAACAAGAATTTTCCGCCCAACAACCCTCTTATTAAGTTATAAATTTAATCCAACTTAGATTTAAAGAGGAATAATATTTTATCAAATATCACTATTTTTATTTAATGGAGAAAATATGCATTCCGTTGGAATTACAGCACTCGCCGTTCATTTACCTGAAGGACTGCGAACTAATTCATGGTGGGATAATAAGCCTATTCCCTATTATGGCATGACGCCTCCCCCAACATTAACGAATAAAAAATATTATGCTTATGATAAGGCAATGGAGCCTTATATCACAGACCCTTTTTTAGGCAGTATTGAACGTAGAGTTGTTTATAATAATGAAACATCTGTATCACTAGGTGTCAAGGCAGCAGCCAAGGCTCTACAGGCTGCAAATCTATCCGCTAATGAGATTGATGGCTTAATCGCAGTATCTATGTATCCTGATCGGCTTGGTTTTGGGGATGCCGCACTAATAGCAGAAAAACTTGGCATAGGAGGAGGAGCATTTAACATTGAAGCATCGTGTAATGGCGCAATGTCTGCATTACTCACCGCGTGTGGATTAGTTAAATCAGGAATTAAAAGTAAAGTATTAGTTGTTACAACCACACTATTTTCTCGCATTATAGATGACGATAAAGCTTTACGTTTTGTCAGCGACCTATCCACGGCTTTTATCATCGGAACCGTCGAAAATGGTTTTGGGCTGCTAGGTTCTGATTCTTTACATCTAGGTCAAACCAGTGGTAATTGGTCTATAGATATAATAGAGGATCAGTCGTTACCTATTAATCAACGAATGAGGTTGCGTCCTTCACGCTTATATGCACAAGTGATACGCACCACAGCAGAACAATATCTCACACACACGGTAAAAGGAGCCTTATGCCAAGCAAAACTTTCAATTGGTGAAATTGACTGTGTTGCATTAAGTACCACCACCGCTTGGCATGCTGAATTTTCGGCTAACGTTTTAGGCATAGATAAAACTCGTGTGATTAATACCTACCCTCAAATTGCTTATGCAGGATTATCCACGGTACCTTTCAACCTCTATACTGCCGCTTCACAACAAATGATTAAACCGGGTGAAATTATTTTACTGTATGGCTATGGCGGACAAACAGAAGCCTCGGCAGCTATTTTTCGTTGGAATGATATAAGCCTAGGCCCACCGCCAGATGACGCTACGATAATTAATCAGAATTGATAGAGATATTTACAATAAACATTCACTCATATTTTATTTATTACTATCATCTTATTAATATTAGCGTTAGACACTCTAGCGCTTTCTTCATCTATTTATAATAAAAATAACACATCAATATTAATGATGTTATTATATTTAAGTACATAAAATACCTATCAACAATAAGCTCCTATCTACAAATGAAATAATCATTAACAAATAAAATTTTTGATTAATTCATTTTAAAACAGCAACCAATATGGACATTTATTTTTTTATTTGCAATATTTAATTAATCATATAATTCAAAACTAATTAAGAAGAAATTATTTCCCATAAAAATATTAATTTCACCTTATATATTATAGATAGTTATTATTTATTAAAGGAGTGTTTATGTTATCAGTAGGCATCCAAGCTCTTGCTGTTCATTTACCTGAAGGTTTACGAACTAATTCATGGTGGAATGAAGAAACTACCCAAAATAACGATAACAATGAATTAGCTTATCGCCATAATTCACGCTATCAATTTTATGATGAAGCAATGGCTCCTTATCTCGCAGATCCTTTTTTAGGCAGTATCGAACGTAGAGTGGTTGTTGATCCTAATGAGAGCTCTGTATCCCTAGGAATGAAAGCGGCTACTGATGTTTTACAAGCAGCGGCTATATCCGCCAGCGAAATAGATGGTTTAATTGCAACCACAATGTTTGCTGATCGTGTCGGTATAGGTGATGCAGGTTACCTTGCAAACGAATTAGGTATTAGAGGTGGTGCTTTTAATGTCGAGGCTACCTGTGCAGGATCAATGGCTGCTTTATTAACTGCTTGCGCTTTAGTTAAATCAGGACAAAAAAATAGAGTCCTCGTTGTTGCAACTGCCTTTTTTTCACGTGCAATTGATGATGATGATATTGCCTTACGTTTTTATGGTGATGCTTCTGCTGCTTTTATTGTTGGGCCAGTCGAAGACGGTTTTGGGCTACTGGGCTCTGACAGCTTACATCTTGGTAGCACCTGTGGAACATGGCTTTTAGATACCGTCGAAGGTAAATATTTCCCACTTAAACAACGTATACGGGTGCGTGCCGATACTTCTGTCACGCATGTATTACGTAAAACGTCAGAGTCTCACCTTAGGTATACCGTCGATGGTGCATTGCGTAAAGCGGAGCTCACTGTTGATGACGTTCAATGTGTAGCAGCGAATGCACCAACTGCTTGGCATGCTGAATTTTCCGCCAATGCATTAGGGCTCGATAAAGAAAAGGTCATCAACACTTTTCCTAGCACAGCTTATACGGGTCCAGTCGTTATGCCTTTTAATCTGTATACCGCGGTAGTTCAACAGCGCATAAAACCTGGAGAAATTATCATGTTATATGCTTATGGCGCGCATAGTGAAGCTTCTGCTGCCGTATTCCGCTGGCCTAATGTGATCACGGGGACGCCTCCCGCTCCTGCTTCTGTTATTAACCATAAATAATCATTTTCTTCATAACATATATTTATAAGGATAATTTTATGTCTGATATTTTAATCAAAGTCCGTACTCTTATTCACCAAGATATACTTAAAGGAAGTCATGAATCATTATCTGATGACTTTAATTTAATTGAGTCAGGTATCTTGTCATCCCTTTCTATTGTGCGCATCGTAGCTTTTATTGAAGATACTTTTGATATCGATGTTGGTATTAGTGATCCTCGAAAATACTTTATTTCAATTAACAAAATAACTGATTACATAGAAAATAAATTATTAGAGAGATAAAATATGGGCCAACAGCTTATAAATTCACAACCGACTGATATTATCTATTATTTAAATAATACAGTCGCGCAATTTCCTGATGCATTAGCGGTTGTCGATTCAAATGAACTCTCTTTGACCTATCAAGAGCTTTCTAATGCTGCCGATAGGATCGCTACATCACTTCATCAACACCATGTTGTTTCTGGCGATCGTGTTGGAATATTAATGCACAAGACATCACTGACACTCGCGAGTATTTTCGGTGTACTTCGTCTAGGGGCAGCCTATGTTCCGGTGGATGCGGAGAGTACAACAACTCGAGCAGCAACAATATTCAATAACTGCTCAGTACAAGCTATTTTAACAACCAGCGAACTAGCAAAAACACTGATAGCGTCAGAGCCACAATTTAAGTCCCGTATTATTATTATTCAAGAAAAAAGAATAAACCAAAGCAATGACCTATTAGATTATCCTACAGTAGATCCAACACAAGATGATATCGACGCATATCCACACTATCCATCTGAATTAAATCGGTTAGCTTATATTTTATATACTTCGGGCTCTACTGGTGTCCCAAAAGGCGTAGAGATAACACATGCTAATGCCATTTCTTTTATTGAATGGGCATCTTCAACATTTGCCATTACCAAACACGATCACGTTTCTAGCCACGCGCCATTTCATTTTGATTTATCTATTTTTGATATTTATGTCGCCATAAAACATGGTGCCTGTATACACCTTATTGATTCAGACATTGCTGCAAGCCCTCGACATTTAGCCGCATTTATTTCAAACAGAGAAATTACTGTTTGGTATTCTGCACCAGCAATATTAGGCATGCTAGCGGAGCACTTCCAGCGACTTTCAACACCTCCTCCCCAAAACAAACTACGCCTTGTTCTTTTTGCTGGGGAGGTTTTCCCTATCGCGAAGTTACGTTTACTGATGCATCATTGGCCTGCTCCGAATTATTACAACTTATATGGCCCCACTGAAACGAATGTATGTACTTTTTATCCTGTACCATCAAATATTCCAGAAAGTCGTATCAATCCATTACCCATAGGTTTTCCATGTAAACACTGTGAAGCAATTATCATAGATGAGCAGGAACATCGTATTGTTCCACATGGCGAAACTGGTTTGCTGTGTATTACAGGGCCTTCTGTTACCGATAATTATTGGAATTCACCAGAACAAATGGCTGCAAAGGTAGTTTGGTTAGAGGGTAAACGTTGGTATAACACAGGGGATAGAGTGCGTTTCTCTGATAAAGAAGGGTTTATTTTTCTTGGACGTAATGACCGGATGATTAAACGTCTTGGTTACCGAATAGAACTTGATGAAATAGAAAAAATACTCACAACACATCCAGACTTAATGGAGTGTGCCGTTGTCAGTCAGACAATTCACTCGAACACCCGTATTTATGCCTTTATCGTTGCAAAAACAGCTCAAGCTTCTTCTCTAAATTTGCATCAATACTGCCACAATCACCTTGCTCGCTATATGTTGCCCGACCTTTTTCATTATTTAGACTCTATTCCACGGATATCTACGGGAAAAACTGATTACAAAAAATTGGAGGTATTATGCTCAACGATCGACCTCTGAAGTTGCAAGATTTAAATCATCATGCAAGGCAATTTGCACATAAACACTTATATAAAGATCTGGCACTTACTGAACATTTAGCGATGTTCGACCACGAAGGATGGATAAAATGCGCTGAATTCGGATTATTTCGTCTCGCTATACCTGAAAAATTTGGCGGTAAAGGTGCGACTCGAACTGAACTGATTGCCGTTATGGAAGGCTTAGGCTATGGCTGTGAAGACAATGGGTTATTATTTTCTATCAATGCGCATCTATGGACTGTAGTTCTGCCATTAATCGCACATGGAACCCCTGAGCAACAAGCCCAATTTCTTCCTAGCCTGCTTGATGGTTCAATGATTGGCGCTAATGCCTCGACTGAAGAACAAGCAGGTTCAGATGTTTTCTCAATGCAAACTCAAGCCGTTAAACAAGATGGCCATTACATTTTAAATGGGACTAAATGCTATATCACCAATGCCCCTATCGCGGATCTATTTGTCATTTACGCAAATCTAGATCCAAATTTAGATCCACTTGGTATTACTGCATTTCTTGTTCCCTCAAGCACACCCGGCCTAGAGATTAGCTCTCCATTACCTAAAATGGGAATGCGCACTGCACAAATGGGCAAAATTACCCTAAAAGATTGTCGGATCCCTGTTAGTTCAGTGCTGGGCAAAATAGGTAAAGGTATGGCTATTTTTGAAAATGCCATGGAAAATGAACGTGGCTGCTTACTCGCAAGTGCACTAGGAACCATGCAGCGGCAGCTTGAAAACGCTATCCAGCATGCGCGAACGCGAAAACAATTTGATCACGCTATCAGTAAAAATCAGGCTGTCTCACATCGGCTTGTTGATATGAAAGTCAGCTTAGATGCGGCCAGAGAAATGATTTATCGTGTCGCTAGGCTCAAGGATGAGGGACATAATGCATTTCTTGAAGCGGCCAGCGCTAAATTATTTGTTTCTGAAACCTATACCAAGTTTTCTCTTGATGTTTTTCGGCTTTATGGCGCTCAAGGTTATTTAGCTAATAGCCCGGCAGAAAGAGGCATTCGAGACTCCATCGCTTCATTAATTTATTCGGGAACATCGGATATTCAGCGAAATATTATTGCGATGGAACTAGGGTTGTAGGGGATTGGGTTCTTAGCCATCCAAGTAATAAAGAGCATATATACTCTAAATAATTCGAGATGCAACAAGAACAGTCAACATCGACGCTGCAACTTGAAGTATAACGAGTTTAGACAATAAAAAACCGTCATTTGGTTATAGGCTTTATCACCTATTTCAACAAGTCACTTGTCGTATATGTTTGAAAGCCTTATCGTCAAAATAACGATAAGGCTTTGATTTAAAAAATAGTAGAACTATTTTTTATACACAATCTCACCTTTTGGCTGGTAATCAGCTGCTTTAAGTGGTGAGTGCTTCTCAATATAGCCTTTCAGCACCTCGGCATCGACAAAGCCTGTATTCACATAGCTTGGATGACTATCAATTTTCGGATATCCATCACCACCGATCGCATTGAAATTCAATGTCGCCATACGATAGGTTTTTTGTGGATCAACAGGTTTACCATCAATTTTCACATCGCTGATGCTACCATCTGCGTTTAATGTCAGACTAACATTATAAAATTGCGCATAAGCCCCTGAATCTGGTTTCATATTCGCAGCGGCCTGCAAATAAGGTAATACTTCACTCCCTTTGAAGTCCACATACACTAATTCATTGGTGAAGGGTTGAACTTTCAATACATCTTTATAAGTGATATCACCGCTTTCGATTGAGTCACGCACTCCGCCGCCACTCATAATCGCAAAATCCGCTCCAGCTCGCTCTTTTTGTGCCGCTAGCAGTAGATGCCCCATATTGGTCTGAACAAAACGAACTTTACTGCGGTCACCTTCAAGTTTGCCGTCAACTGTCCCAACTTTAACATTCAATTGTTCGCCACCTTTTTCTTGATAAGGTGTCAACAGCTTCATCATTTCTGGGTTATGCGCAATTTCTTGAGTGTAATAAACACGTTCGCTAGTCCCATCATCTTTAGTCACTTTTTTCTTCAGATTAATGGGAATTAATTGATAATGTTTCAGCGTAAACTTACCATTTTTAAATTCAAAATCAGCTCGACCAACATATTTACCCCATTCATGAGCTTGTACTATCCATGTTCCATTTTGATTATCAGGGGCGCAAGGCGTTCCCGGTACATAATCAACCTGTTTGTAATTTTTATTCTCTGCGGACATACAAACGGGGTCTTGTGAATGTCCACCAACAATCATATCTAAGTAACCTTCAGGCAAACTACGTGCCATTTCCACATCACCCGGTGCATTTGAACCGTGTTGGCCATCATCATAGTGGCCCATGTGGGTTGCCGCGATAATAATGTCTGGCTTCTCGGTTTCACGAAGCTCTTCAACCACTTTTTTGGCTTCGAGGGCTGGCGTTCTAAACTCAACATCAGGGAAGTTTGCAGGATTACCTAATTTTGCAGTGTCATCCGTCGTTAGACCTAATACCGCAATTTTTACCCCTTGCTTATCGAAAATTTGATACGGTTTAAATAGGCGTTTACCCGTACTGGTTTGATATATATTCGCAGATAAGAACGGGAAATTAGCCCATTTTTCTTGGGTGCGTAATACATCAAGCGGATTATCAAACTCATGGTTACCTAATGCCATCGCATCGTAACCCACTAAATTCATGCCTTTAAAATCAGGCTCAGCATCTTGTAAATCTGACTCTGGAACACCCGTATTAATATCACCACCGGAAAGTAGTAAAAGGCTGCCACCTTGTTTAGCCACTTCATCACGAATTTCATCAACCACCGTTTTTTGTGCCGCTAAACCGTATTCGCCATGATCGTTATGCCAAAAATGGCCATGATGGTCATTGGTGTGCAAAATTGTAATATTATAGGTTTTATCTTTTTCCCAAGCATTTGCCAATGCGGCTGGCAATAAGGCTAAAGATACCGTCAATGCACATACGGATGCTTTAAAGGTTAACTTCATCTTTTTCTCCCTGCTATACACTATACTCGTTATAGTTCAAGTTGCAGCGTCGATATTAACTGTTCTTGTTGCATCTAGAATTATTTAGAGCTGATGAATTTTGTATGATATGTGTAGATGATTAAAAGGGTGTTTTATACTCATCATATTTCAAGTTTTAGCATTGTTGACTACGTTCACTCACACCAGTCACATAATTTTCTATACGCCTAGTGACTTGCTCACTTATCACCTAACTGAATCTCGAATTATTTAGAGTATATAGCATAAAATTGCGACCATAGTCGGTTACAGACTGCATAAATCACCCCTTGTTTCATTAAATTGAGACATCAATCAAATTAATCTAGTTAGTGATTTTTTTACCCGTGATATTTATTGATTCAAATAAATTATATATGGGTTATATTGATAACAATTATGTAACACCATTCTGCAACCACAACCAGAAGTTAATCATTATGAGTGAACAAGCAAGTAACCCCGGTAATACCACGCCATCTAAACCTATAGGCAAAACAGGAAAAACGGTTTTTAGTATCCTGAGTGCGATCAGCTTTTCTCATTTGCTCAATGATATGATCCAATCGCTGATACTCGCTATCTACCCATTACTGCAATCCGATTTTTCACTAAGTTTTGCACAGATAGGGTTGATCACCCTAACCTATCAAATCACCGCTTCGTTATTGCAACCAATTATTGGCTACTATACTGATAAGCATCCACAACCATACTCATTGCCAATCGGAATGGGCTTTACCCTAACGGGGTTATTGCTGCTAGCCATGGCGGAAACTTTCCCTGTGATTTTGTTAGCCGCAGCATTAGTGGGTACAGGATCTTCGGTCTTTCATCCCGAATCATCGCGAGTTGCACGTATGGCCTCTGGTGGACGCCATGGTCTCGCACAATCATTTTTCCAAGTCGGAGGGAATTTAGGTTCCTCTTTAGGTCCATTATTAGCAGCACTAGTGATCGAACCTTATGGTAAAGGTAATGTGGGCTGGTTCTCATTAGCAGCACTTTTAGCGATTGTTGTTCTATTGCAAGTAAGCCGTTGGTACAAACAACAGCACCGTGCTGCAAGCAAAAAACCTGCTCATCATATTGAAATTAAAGTTATTCCTCGTAAGGTCGTCATTGGCTCATTAACGGTACTATTGATTTTGGTGTTTTCTAAATACTTCTATTTAGCCAGTATTAGTAGCTATTACACTTTTTATTTAATTGATAAATTCGGCGTTTCAGTACAAAACGCACAGATACATTTATTTATCTTCTTATTCGCTGTTGCAGCAGGCACCATGATTGGTGGCCCTGTAGGCGACAAGATTGGCCGTAAATACGTTATTTGGTTTTCTATCTTAGGTGTTGCGCCTTTCACTTTGCTGTTACCACATGCATCTCTTTTCTGGACAAGTATTTTAACCGTTATCATCGGGTTGATACTGGCATCCGCGTTTTCGGCTATTTTAGTCTATGCTCAGGAGCTGATCCCCGGTAAAACAGGTATGGTTTCAGGGCTGTTTTTTGGATTAGCATTTGGTATGGGAGGCGTTGGTGCAGCGGTGCTAGGGCAAATTGCTGATAAGACAAGTATTGAACAAGTTTATCAATATTGTGCTTTTTTGCCATTACTTGGCATTTTTACCGTATTATTACCAAATCTAGAACAAAAATAGTTATTTTTCTTTATTTTGCCCATAGTTATCAAAAAATAAGTATGGGCACATCCATCTATATCCCACTTAAAACTCAACAAAAAATCACACAAATGACATCTTTGTAACGATTTAGCACTAAAAAAGCACTTTTATTTGAAAAACATTGAAATTTTTTAAGGAAATTTTTCTCAAATAACGCTAAAATAGCAATTCTGCTATTCACAATATAAATTAATATCCCAAAGTAATTAGAATTGTAGCCAGTCGAAAAGTGACTTAATTCCTAAATTGCATAGCTAAATATGTAACTGGGGCGGATGAACGAAACCAACAACGCTACAGTTCGAAGTATGATGGGAATTTTAGAGGAGACTAAATGGAGCATTCTACGCCCTTAATCACAACCATTGTTGGTGGTCTCGCCCTTGCATATTTGTTAGGTATGATCGCTCAGCGATTAAAAATATCCCCTCTCGTGGGCTACCTTGCAGCTGGTGTTTTAGCCGGTCCTTTTACACCGGGTTTTGTTGCCGATACGACTCTCGCTCCTGAATTAGCTGAAATTGGCGTTATATTGCTAATGTTTGGCGTTGGTTTACACTTTTCGTTAAAGGATTTGTTAGCGGTTAAAGCCATAGCGATTCCAGGGGCTATTGCACAAATTGCCGTTGCTACACTTTTAGGTTTAGGCCTTTCTACGCTATTTGGTTGGGGAACGTTCTCAGGGATTGTTTTTGGCCTGTGTTTATCCACCGCCAGTACCGTTGTATTACTGCGTGCCTTAGAAGAACGGCAGCTTATTGAAAGTCAGCGCGGGCAAATAGCTATCGGTTGGTTGATCGTTGAAGACTTAGCCATGGTACTGACGTTAGTTCTATTACCAGCCGCTGCTGCTATTATGAATTCTGAACAAGCAAGCTTTAGTGAATTACTGTTAGGTCTTGCTTGGACTATTGGTAAAGTTGTTGCCTTTATTATCATTATGATAGTGATTGGTCGTCGCGTTATTCCATGGATTTTATCGCGTACGGCTTCAACCGGTTCTCGTGAACTATTTACCCTTGCGGTGCTTGCTTTAGCACTGGGTATCGCCTATGCAGCTGTTGCCCTATTTGATGCCTCTTTTGCCCTAGGCGCTTTCTTTGCTGGTATGGTACTCAATGAGTCTGAGCTGAGCCACCGTGCGGCACAAGATACGTTACCATTGAGAGATGCATTTGCAGTTCTGTTCTTTGTTTCTGTTGGTATGCTGTTCGACCCTGTGGTATTGCTTGAGCATCCATTAGGTGTGATCGCAGTTCTCGCAATTATTATTATTGGTAAGTCAGCGGCTGCATTATTATTAGTCCGTATGTTTGGCCATTCGCGGCGAACAGCACTCACTATATCCGTCAGCCTTGCACAGATCGGTGAGTTTGCCTTTATCTTAGCAGGTATGGGCATGGCACTCGGTGTCATGGATAAAGAGGCACAAAACCTTGTGCTCGCTGGTGCGATTGTCTCGATTATGCTAAATCCGGTATTATTTAGCTTACTGGATAAGTACTTAGAAAAAACCGAAACTATCGAAGAGCAGCTACTCGAAGAAACACTAGAAGAAGAGACACAAATCCCTGTCGATATTTGTGGTCATGCAATTATCGTTGGCTATGGTCGTGTTGGTGGAATGCTAGCGGATAAACTGCGCCGCCGTAATATTCCATTGGTCGTGGTTGAAGATACGCGAGCGAAGTTTGAAGAGCTGGCAGAAAATGGTTTTAGCGCTATTTTAGGCAATGGTGCAAATAAAGATATTATCAGTCTTGCACGTATTGAATGTGCTAAAACGCTCTTATTGACTATCCCGAATGGTTATGAGGCAGGTGAAATAGTCACCCACGCTAAAGAACTCAATCCTGATATTTCTGTGATTGTGCGTGCCCACTATGATGATGAAGTCAGCTTTATTAAAGAGCGTGGCGCTGATCATATCATTATAGGTGAACACGAAATTGCCAAAGCGATGGCAACTTTTATGTGTAATGATGTGACTGAATATGGTTGCTCTATTGATGATGAACCAACATCAAAAGAGGCTGAAGCAAAAGATCTTGCTGAGTACCTAAAACCCTCTCATTAATGATAATACGAATAAGGGAAGCTTTGGCTTCCCTTATTTAAAATTGTTGACCAAGCGATGTTTTTCCCACTCCGTGTTATCATCCGAAAATCAATGAGTTGGTTTACCTAAGTTATTTTAATTAAAAGTCTCTTGGCGATTTATAACTAATTAATACTGATAATGCATGTTATTGCGTTAAAAGTGTTGTAAAAACTCCTCATAAGTCCAAACTGGCATGCCTTTTTGTTTAAAATAATCTATCTCTGCGGCAACTCCACTACTTCTATCCCAACCATCAAGTGTTAAGACGATTAAGCCATCACAACGGGAAAGAAAGGCCATATCAATCTCTGACCAAGCAACTTTTTTCCCTTGCTGTAGTAAATACTGGTTAATTGGATGCGTCATCGTAATTTGGCTATACGTTGCAATACCTTTTAGTGCGAGTTCGGCAGCGACTTTAGTACATTCTTGAAAACGCATTTCAACCACACTACTGTCTGGATCTGAATAAGGACACGCAATAAAATACAGTTTCATAGTTAACCCCTGGTGTTGGTTAATTAAATTTTGGATAAAAAAATCCATAAAGAATAAAAAAATATTATTCTTTAATGAGATTTTTATTATTTTTTAGTACAAATTATTATGTGAGTTCTGCCACAATAATCTTTGTTTTAGAACGTTTTTTATTATCGGTTAATTTAAATTCTTTACAGGTTGTTATTAAATAATCAATATTTTCCCACCCTGTCACAACATTAATCGCATGCTTATTTGTTTTAGTCGAATCGGCCAATACCATTAATTTGTCGCTATTTTCCATCATTTTCTGTGCAATGGCAGCTTCATCAACATGTTGATCCATCACGCCATGTAAGTGATGTATTGCACCAGCCCCAATCACAGCATAGTCAGCAAAAAATTCAGTAATATTTTTTAATGCGATCCCACCTAAGCAAGCATTAAGAGCGGCATTAAATTGCCCACCAATTAAAATGGTTTCTATTGTTGGGTTCTCTTGTAATGTATTTGCTAATAACGGCGAATTCGTAATGACTGTTATATTATCAATCAATTTAACCCTCTGGCTAAATTCAAATGTTGTAGTGCCAAAATCGATAAATAACGTGTCACCTGGCTTGATCAACGATGCCGCTTTCACGGCTATCGCCTTTTTCTCATCCACAGCAGCTTGGGCTCGTTCAGAAAAATTACGCTCAAATTTTGATTGAATATTAACTGCACCACCATGGACTTTTTTCAATAATTTTTGAGATTCCAACTTACTGAGGTCTCGCCGGATAGTCTCTTGCGCAACATCAAATTGCTTAGCAAGATCCTGTACATACACCTGCCCTTGAGTCGAAAGCAACTCGATAATAGTTTGGTGCCGTACCTTAGAAGAACGCCCCTCAGACATAGTTTTACCCTTCTCAATTATTTAACATTTACAGCACTATACAACACTGATGCAAATTTCCGTAGCATCAGGCTGAATTTTTGTTAAATCAATATCTTTCAATAGGATACGACGAGTCGGTAAGCAACGAATTTTTTTCTTATAAAGAACTGTATTACCCGCAACCACTTGAATAGTTCCCGTGAATGCTGAATTCACTTTAATATTAAAATCAACTCGTTCAATTTTCTGGCTCGTATAATCAATACATGCAGGTACGCTAAATCGAATTGGTTCAGCAAATTTCACTGGGATCCGTGGTGTATGTCTAGCGACCTCTTGATGATGGTTTTCAAGTAAATCTTCTGCCATATATTGTCCCGTTAATATGCCCTCTTGATAGCACTGATCCCCCATATCGGCAGGATGCAGCATATTCCCCGCAGCATAGTAACTTGGGTCAGAGCAACGACTAAATTGATCGGTGACTGGTTTTCCTGTACTCGCATCAAAATCAAGGTGACTTTTACGGATCAGGGTATTTTCGCCGACAAAACTGCCAGTAAAAATAACAGCATCACAGATTATTTTCTGTGTTTTACCTGCGGTCTCAATAACCACATATTCCACACGCTCTAAGCCACCAATCTCAATGATCTTGCTATTAAGATACAAAGGTGTGCCCATTGCTTTAGCAAATAAGGTTGCAGCTTTAAACGCTAATATTCGCTCACCGCTTTCTATCATTGCTTGAGCTTTAACCCCTGCATTCTTTAACGTCCACAAGGCAGAAAAACTGACTAATTCACTTCCCACGATAACGGGGTTTAAGCAAGGCTTTTTTCCTTTGAGATACACAAATTGCTGTAATGCCCCCGCAGTTAATACTCCTTGAGGGCGTAGCCCTGATACTAATCGAGGATGGCGCGGTGTTTCACGAACACCAGTGGCAATTAAAATACGTTTCGCCCGCATTTCAACAATACCATCAGGCGTTGAAACCTTTAGCACGCCTTGCGGTAGTATATCTATCACCGTACTACGGGTAAAAATAGCCGTATCACCAAGGTTGCTGACAATTTTTTCAGCAAATTGGTTACCTTTCATGGGCCGTTTAAACGCTAATAAGCCAAAAGTTGGATGTTGACAGTGACGAGGAACACCGCCAGCGTGGGCTTCACGCTCTAAAATCGCAATATTGTGGATCCCACGACGACGCAATGACAGCGCCGCACCTACGCCAGCAGGACCGGAACCGATAATAATGATATCATAATTTAAATTCATTTTACCGCCTCCACGGCCAAGCTGTTGTCAAAACGACCATTAATAATTTCAGCCACTTGACTACTGCAATAGAAACCATTACAACGCCCCATCATGACTCGGGTTCTGCGTCTAAGCGCACCAAGACATTCAGGTGGTATATCGGAATCAAACGTTGCTTCTATTTCTCGTTGAGTCACGAGTTCACAATGGCATACAATGCCACCATTATTTTTGCATTGATAATCACGTTGATGATAATCAGACAATACAGGCATTTGCGGCCAAATGAGCTCAGTGGGTGGAGACAATTCAAATAGCGGTTCGAAATTTTGCTGATACAGTGAGGCGAGATGGCTTGCCACCCCCAGTGCTGAAGTTAGCCCTGTTGAACGGATCCCACCAGCACATATCCACTGTTTATCAGGATAATCAGCGATTTGATAATGTTTTTCTTGCGTAGCAGGCCGTAAACCCGCATAGGTTGCCGTCACACTATAATTGTGAAGTGATGGCAACATATTTGCTCCCTGAGAAATCAAATCTTCAAGCACTTCCTGTTTAACTTCCGCTTTCCAACGATCTTGCTGCTCTTCTGCGGTAGGGCCTAGTAATAAATTGCCAAAAATGGTTTTGCACAGCAAAACGCCTTTGGTTATCGCGGTTGGCACAGGTAAGATAATAGCATTAATATCCGCCGCAGCGGCTTTGTCATAAACTAAGAATTGCCCTTTACGTGGTTTTATTTGGAATGGCGATGGATGACATATCGATTCAACAATATCACCATTAATACCGGCACAATTGATCACCAATCGGGCAGAAAACTCACCTTTTGATGTGGTTAATTTCCACAAACCGCCATTCAAACTGCCCGCAGTTACCTCACAATGAAATTGATACTCAGCTCCGTGCTTTACCGCTTGGGTTAAATAAGCCAATGGTGTGCTCCATGGGTCTATCACCGCTTCCCCTGGAACAATCACCGCCGCTAACGCCCCTTCGGCTAATTTAGGTTCACGTCGATAAAGCTCTGCTTTATCAATCAAAGCCACGTCCATCACATTGTTGGTGTGTGCTTGTTCAACTATGCCTTCCAGTTTGCTAAGTTGCTCATCATTCCAAGCAACGACTAGAGCGCCAGTTTCCAATATCGGTAAATTCATTTTATGTTGAATTTGTTTAAATTCCCGATATCCCTCTTGCATACAAGCGAGTTCAAGGCTCCCTGGTGGGGCGTCAAAACCTGTATGTAATATCGCACTATTCGCTTTACTGGCACCTGACAAAATATCACCGCCTCGTTCAAGCAATAATGTTTTAGCACCCATCAATGTAAACTTACGGGTCACCGCACAGCCAATGACACCACCGCCTATGACAATGACATCCCAAATTTTTTTATTATTAATATCCATGGCTGAGATCCTTTACTTAACACTTGCACACATAAAACCACACAATAACCACAATAACAACTCAAAAAACAACGTAAACATCAAACAAAACCCAAAACCATCCCACATTGTTGCTTTATTGTGACATTTGTCACATCAGTGAAACATAATGTGAGTTTTTTGTGGATTTTATTTCCGATTGAACGATAGTAAGCAAAAAAACAGACCAATTTACAACATTTAGGCTCAACAGAATTCAAGACACACAGACCGTTGCTAAAAGAGGGTTATCATTCGAATAAACGTAGTCAACAAAGCGACCAGTGAATAAGTCGTTAGAAACGTGACTGATGCGAATGAGCGTAGTCAACAAGGCGACAAGTGAATGAGTCGCTAGGAGCGTACATAAGTACGTGACTGATGCGAATGAGCGTAGTCAACAAAGCGACAAGTGAATGAGTCGCTAGGAGCGTACATAAGTACGTGACTGGTGCGAATGAGCGTAGTCAACAAAGTTGCAACTTGAAGTATGACGAGTATAGAGATGAGGAAACGATGCGATGCTTAATCAACGTTACGCTGCAATCGATCAGGGAACTACGGGAACCCGGGTTGTCGTCTTCGACGAAAGCGGCCACTATCATTCCCCAATGAGTATTCCTCATAAGCAGATCACGCTGAACAGTGGCTGGGTGGAACATGATCCTGAAGAGATACTGACAAATATATTAAAGTGCTTACACAGCTGTGATGTAGTTGATGCGATTGGTATTTGCCATCAAGGTGAAAGCATTGTTGCTTGGGATGCTGATAGCAAGCGCCCACTCTATAACGCCATTGTTTGGCAAGACTTGCGAACAGAAAAAACTATTCAGCAGCTTAAAGATGCCGGCTTAGGGCCTATTGTGCAGGCTAAATCAGGTCTACCACTGGATCCTTATTTTTCTGCCAGCAAAATGGGATGGATTATTAATAATGTTGTCGGAGCCAAAACATTAGCAGATAAAAACAAGTTACGTATTGGCACTATGGATGCCTTCTTTTTAGATCGGCTATGTGGTGTCTATGTTACCGATTATAATTCAGCTTCACGAACCTCATTATTGAATATCCACACATTACAGTGGGATGAACAACTGTGTGAAATATTTGGCGTGCCAATCCATTGTTTACCACCATTACGTGACAATATTGGCGATTTTGGCGCGATTAATCTTGATGGCCATTTAACGCCTGTTACGGCAATTATTGTCGACCAATTCGCAGGAACGTTCGGACATGGCTGTCGTGATAAAGGCGATGCAAAAATCACCTTTGGTACTGGTGCCTTTCTACAAGCACTAACCGGAGCTGATATTCCTCAAACTCATGAAAACGGATTATTGCCAACACTTTGTTGGAAATTCCCTGATGAACCTCCCGTTTTCGGCTTGGATGGTGGTGTTTACAACGCAGCCTCTGCAATTAACTGGGCTAAAAAAATTGGCTTATTTGAGCAATTTGATGAGTTAGCCGATTTCAGAGCTGAACCCGCCATCAAACGCGGTTTAGCCTTTGTTCCCGCACTTTCTGGATTAGGATGCCCCTATTGGGATCGTAGCGCCGCAGGGCTTTGGGCTGGGCTATCCCTAGATACCGATAAAAAAGACATGATGCAATCCGTATTAGAAGGTATTGCAGCACGCTCCGCAGAAGTCATTTTTGCAATGGAAAAAATTTCACCACTAGGAAAATCAATTTCAGTTGATGGAGGGTTATCGTCCAACCAATATTTCAAACAATTTCTCGCTAATTTATTACAAAAAAATATTGAAACACCAGCAAATCGTGAAGTTACGGCTTTAGGTGCCGCACTGCTCGCCCGTAAAGGGTTGGGGATCTCACACGAGATGACAGTAAGACGTAATGCCACCGTGACACAACCGGATGGCACCTGCATGCAAGGTGTCATGGAGCAATATCGGGATATTATCGCCCGTTCTCGCCAATTAAGACACTAATAAAATAATAAAAGGAAACCCTACTATGGCTGAATTCGGTAATTACATTATTTATTTGATTATGGTGGGCGCTGTTGTCGGCGCCGTCGCCTCAATTGTTAGACCTACCAGTGATTTAGGGAAAGAGTTTGTTAATGGTATTTTCTCCATTGGCCCAGTATTTTTAGCGCAAGCGGGGATCATGGCAGCTGTACCTCTGCTTTCTCAACTTATCTCTTATATACTTGGGCCAGTATTCTCATCCGTTGGCTCCGATGTTTCCATTGCCGCATTATCCATTATTGCGGTTGACATGGGGGGATACCAGCTAGCAGATGCATTGACCACTAACCGCGATATGTGGATCACGGCGATGCTGATCGGTTATACCTCTGGAGCAACTATTGTCTATTTGATCCCTGTTGGTTTAACTATGCTAAACCGCAAAGATCATAAATACCTTGCACTAGGCGCAATGGCAGGGCTGATTTCAATACCTTTCGGTGTATTGGCATCGTTATTATTGATCACTTTCAATAATATCCCTGTCAGAGATATTATTTCGACTAATTCACCAGCAGCTCACCATTTGACTCTTGATTTTCTGACCATGCTACAGTACTTAATGCCGCTGTTTGTATTCTGCTTCTTGCTTGCCGCTGGCTTGAAGTATCGCCCTATGATGATGGTTACCGGCTTTTTGATTTTTGGTAAGATCATGGATGCTTTCGTCAAGCTAGTGCTGGCATTCTCGATTGTAGAACACTTTACAGGCGTATTCACAAAAGTGTTTGGAGCGTGGGGTTTCGATCCGCTATTTGCCGATCAAAATGAGTTATTCCGAGCCATCGAGATCGCTGGCTATATTGGCATCATGTTGGCAGGGACTTTCCCTATTTGCTACTTGTTCCAGCGCTACTGCAAACCTTTAGTTCGTTCGCTTAGTCGTCGTTTAAAGTTAACCGAAAGCGGGTCGTTAGGTTTTATCATGGTAATGGCAAATATCATCGCAACCTATCATTTATTTAAAGATATGCGTGCAAGAGATAAAGTACTGTGTGTGGCATTTGGTGTTTGTGCTCAAGCAACCATTGGTGACCACTTAGCATTCACAGCAAACTTCCAGCCAAATCTCGTGATCCCAATTTTACTGGGCAAACTGGTTGGCGGTTTCCTAGCCGTCTTCATCGCTATCAAAATTTCAGTACCACAAGCGATGCGTTATGAGGCCGAAGATGAAAAAGCACTGGAGAATGCTCATCAGGAACAGCCTATAGCCGTTGCGAAACAAGCGTAATCTTTTTAATAACTAGTACGTTGGTAACACTGCACTAAAATTATTGATGGAGTGGGATAAAGCATGATCTATCCCACTCCGTATTCACAATTGAGCACCAATAGATTGTTTTTCTTATTTGTTTCAAATTATTAGTCAATTCTGTCAAAAATACCCTATCTGATAGTCGCCTAAAAACACAGTTTACTCTTTTTAAATAAAGATCAATTAGATAATATTTACTTTCTCTCGTGATACTACCAACGATGATATTTAATCCTGCAATAAATCCAAATAAGAAACATCAATAATAAATTTATTCATATTTTCTTCATTTTTTAGAACATATGAGTAGTTATACTTAATCTCGCCTAAACCATTATTGATGATATTTTTTGTGTCCTCCTTCCCCCACTGTGTGGGGGGTTTTTTCTTTTTCTCCCCACAAAAAAATACCCCAAGGCTTTACACCATGAGGTATTGTTTATACAGATACTTCGTAAAAATTATCGATCCCAGTAAGATTCTTCTAAACTATCTTCTTTTTCTGGTAAACCCCGTGTTAAACGAGGAGAATGCTGAGAAAGCACTTGATAACTAACACGATTAGCATACTTACATACTTGCGCCAGTGAAGAGTAAGTTAAGTATTGACGACTATGTTTACTTGAATTAGGTACATTCATGCGATGATAGGAATTAGCCGTAATATCATGTAATAAAGCCGATAACGCACCATCACCTGCGCCATTCGTGTTCATGATTTTTTCAGGCCCCCCCATGTAAGGCTCAATGTGTGAATAGATGCGCATTGGAACATCACAATCCTGTCTACGCATAGCTCGACTAAATTCATACAAATTAAATTCAGCAATCGCTCCTGGTAGCAACGGGTGTTGAGTTGTTCGTTTAAAAGCCTCTTCAGTGTAACCGGCCATATAAAGCCCTGATGGCCCTGCGGTACACAAAACAAGATCAACCCAATTTAGTGCCATATCAGAGGCAAGTAAGGGATCATTAAAACCAGTGAGTTCTAATGCTTCATCTTCATTCATTGCTACTACTGATACATGCTCTGCAAGAAAATCACGCCAAAATTGCGGATCTTGTGCAATCACAAATTTAGTCCCTAACGTCAATACCACAGGGACATTGTGTTTTTTAGCATAATGGATCGCTTGCATGGTCGCTTCAGGCATGGTCTCACCGGGTTTACAGCGTACTAAGTAAGCGGTTAATACTAATGCTGAAGCGCCTGCAATAATTTCTTCTGGAATACTTTCAGGGCGTAAGCGATTCATATGCCCCGGACTAATGGCAAATGTTCGTTCACCGTTTTCAGTAATCAAAGTAAAACAACGCCCAATAGGCCCATCAACCCCTTGCAAGTAGTTGAGATCCATACGACTTGAGGTATGGCATAGGTATCGATAAGAATAGCTGCCTATTTGAATGTTGTTACACATCGTACCCAATAAGACTGAACGGTCATCAGCAAGCACTGAATAGTTGTGCAGTGTATTGCCAATAGTGCCCCCAGCAAACTCATGCGTAATTAATGAATTGCTGGTTAACTCTTCATACAGCGCTTCTGCTGCATCATCTTCAATAACTAACGAATGACCTTTACTTAGCTGATAACGTTCAATAAACGAATCATCGACCTTAGCTTCAATATCTACCAAGGTTTGGTCAATGCCGACAATATAAGATTTGCAGTTTTCACTGTCATCCATACGTTCTTTAATAGGCTGTAACAGCGGATCTTTAAGACTAACAGGAAAGTAATGCTTTGATTTACGTTGACCGGGGAATTTCATAGTGAACAAGTTTGAAAGTATACATTGAAGGTTATTCTAGCACGATAAATAAAAGCCAGCACCTCTCATGAAGGTACTCGCTTTGTAGACTCTAAATCGTTTGAGGTACAGCTAGGCTACAAGTGAGTGTAGCCTAGCTGTACCTCAAGGTATAACCAGTATAACGAATGTATTGGCTATTTAGTCAGCGTGTTATTTTTTTTAAAATCACGATATAGCTCGCGAGTTAACACATATGAGCAGCTTAAGATCATAGCTAAGATAGCACTCAGAGCAACAATCAATGCAGATTTTGGTGAATCCTTTTTCGTCGGTAAGTCAGGCGCTAAAATAAATTTAATTGGCATAAATTCGATAGTATCAATATCCAATTCAGAGAGGTTTTTGATATAGTGTTGGCGAATTTGTAAGTCTTCGCTCAACAATGCAATATCACGGTTTTGTAGCTCAATCGCCAGTTTTTTCTCCAGTGCCTCAGTCCCTAATGCGATAGGATAATCAGGATCATCACTGATAATTGCAGAATCCGTCACAATAGGCTTACGTACACCCGCCGCTTTAGCGATATCAATAGCGCGTTTCAACCTTTCAACTTTGACATCATATTCAGTACGAATTTTAGTCACTTCCTGTTTGAAAGTTTCATTGGCAAATACTAACTGACGCGCAATTGCATTTTGAATATCGAGCTTAAACTGTTCCCTGACCTTTGTTGCAGTATAGCGGACATAGCCCGCTAACAAGTCCTGAGCCTCAGAAGGCTGCGGTGCAGTAAACGTCAGTACGATGTCGGTTGACGTACTATTTTTCTCTTTTGACTGATCTTGGATTTGGATGCTATTCGCGATAATGGTATTAACCAAACGTTGGTCACCATTTTCTTTATCAGCAGGATCAACTTGTTCAGCTAGCTTTTTATAGTATTCAGTACTACGAACATAAGCTTCTTGGTTAACCTTAGAACGATATTGATCAACAAAAGCACTAAATATTCGTGACGCTGATAAATCAATTTTGACATCTAACACTGTTAATTGGGCACCCAATGTATTGATATCTTTGATTTCTTCAGATGATGGCGGAATAATAACCGCCGTACTACTCCATTTTTGTGGTAACTGAGTGACCACTAATGCACTGATAAGTGTGATAACAACAGTGATAGCGATAATAAGAAGTTTATTTCTCACTAAAACAGCAAACAGGGCCATTAAATCAATTTCATCGCTTTGCTGCATATTAAATTGTGGGACCTGTATTTTTGCGGCTGTTTTACCATCCTGCGATTCTTTATCAGTGCTCATATAATTTCCAATTAAATACCAAATTAAGAATACTACTAATTTTTATATCGGCTAGTATAATGATTTTTCCAATTTATGATATATCGATTAACACCCGTTTTTATCTCAATTTAAAAGTTAAAGCTATCTAATTTTACTACTAATAAGTGATTTAAATAAGTTAATATTGTCATCACTATCATTTAAAGCCGGTATATAGTGAAATGACTTTCCGCCGTTACTTTTGAAAAAGTGTTGATTTTGCTCACTAATTTCTTCCAGTGTTTCTAAGCAATCCGCAGAAAAACCCGGACATATTACCTGAACTGACGTTACTCCTTTATGAGGTAATTCGTTCATTGTTTCATCAGTATATGGTGTTAACCAAGGCTCTCGGCCAAAACGAGATTGATAAGTCATCAATATACGATCTTGTGGATAGTTTAATCTTTGTTTAATTAAATCGGTCGTTTTTTGACAATCTTGTTCATATATATCGCCAGTTTCAATATATCTTTTTGGGATCCCGTGAAACGATATGACTAATCTATCGGGCTCACCATGTTGTGCAAAACTTTTCTCAATAGAGTTCACTAATCCCTGAATATAATCGGGGTGTGTTGCGTAATGACGAATAAAATGTAATGACGGTATTGTACGCATCTTTTTAAAGATAGCAGAAATGCCATCATAAACCGCTGCTGTCGTTGTACAGGAATATTGTGGATAAAGTGGCAACACTACTAACTCTGTCACCCCTTGGCTCATCAGTGCATCAATCGCACTTTTTAAGGAAGGTGAACCATAACTCATTCCGACTTCCATTGGGATATTAGGGAAGTGCGGAGCAAGTTTTTCCTTTTGACGTAAAGTATAGGCTAGTAATGGCGAACCTTCCTCTGTCCAAATAGATTGATACAGCTTAGCCACTTTTGGTGAGCGAAAAGGTAAAATAGCACCGTGTAAGATAGGCTTCCAAATAAGCCGAGGAACATCAATAACACGCTCATCACTTAAAAATTCTGCGAGGTAACGCTTAACTGCTGGGGTTGTTGGGGAATCAGGGGTTCCTAAGTTAACCAATAAAATGCCATATTTACATTCAGACACGATGATTACTCCTTAATGATAATTATTCCCAACTTTATAACACATAATACAATCTTTTTATTGCCTAAAAGCAAAGGCAGCGGTTATCGCTGCCTTTGCTGGTAACTATGGTGACTAATTAGCCAAGAATTTTTGCTAATTCAGCACTCACTTCAGTCACTTTACGGGTGCCATCAAGCTTGAAGTACTTGGTATTGCCTGCTTCGGCTTCTTTTTGATAATAAGCAACCAAAGGCGCAGTCAAATCATGATATTCAACCAAACGCTTACGAACGGTATCTTCTTGATCATCTTTACGAATAGTCAGCTCATCACCAGTGACATCATCTTTGTTTTCAACTTTAGGTGGGTTGAATGTCACATGATAAACACGGCCTGAAGGCGCATGTACACGGCGACCAATGATACGCTCAACAATGATTTCATCTGGTACATCGAATTCAAGTACGAAATCAACGTTAATGCCAGCTTCTTTCATTGCATCTGCTTGTGGGATCGTACGCGGGAACCCATCCAACAAGAAGCCATTGCGGCAGTCATCTTGTTTGATGCGCTCTTTAACCAATGCAATAACTAATTCATCAGTAACTAGTTTACCGTTATCCATTAGCTCTTTTGCTTGTAAACCTAGCTCACTACCCGCTTTAACTGCTGCACGTAGCATATCGCCAGTTGAAATTTGTGGGATCCCAAATTTCTCCATAATAAATTGAGCTTGAGTGCCCTTACCGGCGCCTGGAGCACCGAGCAGAATGATACGCATTGCGTAAACCCCTTGCTATTTAGTTTTTTATAATTTGAAAGAAAACAAGATACCATACCATTAGCATGGCGCTTTACTCAAGAACACACGTAAACGTTTTCGCATTTAACTTCTTTCGCAAAAGAAAAAAACCACGCTAAAGCACAAGCTAAAACGTGGTTTTTGCTCAAAAACGAAACTTCATCGCTGCGTTATTTTAATAATAATTCATTGATTTTACGAATAAATAAATTTGGATCTTCTAATGTTCCACGCTCAGCGAGCAACGCTTGATCCAATAGCACATCAATCCAATCAGCAAACAAAGCCTCATCAGTGACTTCAGATGCTTTCTTGACCAATGGATGTGCTGGATTCAATTCGAAGTTATATTTAACTTCCGGAGCAGCCTGACCCGCAGCAGCAAACAATTTAGCCATCTGGGTACTCATTTCATCTGCATTTGTGGTTACAATCGCAGGTGTATCTGTTAAACGATGTGTGAGTTTAACTTCTTTAACCCGTTCACCTAGCAAGGTTTTAACACGCTCAACAAATGGCTCTAACTGCTTTTCTGCTTCTTCTTGCTCAGCTTTATTTTCATCTGCTAGTTTGTCTAGCGACTCATCCGCTTTACTCACCGATTGGAACTGTTTGCCATCAAACTCAGACAAGTAGTTCATCATCCACTCATCAATACGATCGGAAAGCAGTAATACCTCGATACCTTTTTTACGGAATAGCTCTAAGTGAGGGCTGCTCTTCGCTGCTGCATAGCTATCAGCAGTAATGTAATAGATTTTATCCTGACCATCGACCATACGGCTGATGTATTGCTCTAAAGAGACGCTCTGCTCACTACTCTCATTATAAGTGGAGGCAAAACGTAATAGCTTAGCAATCGCTTCACCGTTGCTACTATCTTCCGCAGGGCCTTCTTTCATCACTAGCCCAAATTGCTGCCAGAAAGTTTGATACTTTTCTGCGTCGTTCTTAGCTAATTTTTCCAACATCTGTAGCACACGTTTAGTCAGTGCGCTACGTAAGCTACGCGTTAATGCACTATCTTGCAAAATTTCGCGAGAGACGTTGAGTGGTAAATCGTTAGAGTCCAAGACACCACGCACAAAACGTAGATAGTTAGGCATGAATTGTTCAGCATCATCCATAATAAATACACGCTGAACATATAATTTTAATCCATGACGCTGTTCACGATTCCACATATCAAATGGTGCCTGTGAAGGGATATACAGCAAGCTCGTATACTCTTGCTTACCTTCAACACGGTTATGTGACCACGTTAGTGGATCTGCATAATCATGGGAAATATGTTTATAGAATTCAGTGTACTCTTCATCTGAAATCTCAGATTTATTGCGCGTCCATAATGCTTTTGCTTGATTGATTTTTTCCCAAGTGATTGTGCCGTCTTCTTCGTTCTTAACTTCAATTTCAACAGGCAACGCAATATGGTCAGAATATTTGCTGATCACTGAGCGTAAACGCCAGTTATCTAAAAATTCGCTTTCATCGGCACGTAAATGTAACGTGATTTCAGTACCACGTTCGGCTTTTTCGATATCAGCGATAGTATATTCACCCTCACCTGCCGACTCCCAAAACACACCTTGATCTGCTGCTGCACCGGCAGCACGGCTGCGAACAGTGACTTTATCGGCAACAATAAATGCAGAGTAAAAACCAACACCAAATTGGCCAATCATTTGGCTATCTTTTGCTTGGTCAGTACCCAAAGATTCTAAAAAGGCTTTTGTACCTGATTTAGCGATAGTTCCTAAGTTATCAATAACTTCATCACGGCTCATACCGATACCGTTATCGCTAATCGTCAGTGTTCCATTCTCTTTATCTGCGCTGATGCGAACACGCAGTTCACCATCGTTTTCATACAGTTCTGGTTTAGACAGAGCTCTAAAACGTAATTTATCTGCGGCATCAGATGCGTTTGAAATAAGTTCACGCAAAAAGATTTCTTTGTTTGAGTAAAGAGAGTGGATCATCAACTGGAGAAGTTGTTTTACTTCGGATTGGAACCCACGAGTTTCTTGTCCTTTCATACTCATTAATGGCCTCTATATCATCAATCTAATAGGATAGTTTTGACTAATCGATGAAGTTTAACTGGGGGCAAAAAATAAGAATTCAACTCAGTAAGGTAAAAAAGCGGTAAAGCTAGGGGAATTTGGATGTGATTAATTCATTTTATTAAATATTTTTCAAGCTACCAAGTAGACCTGTAGCTTGAAAAATAACTATATTCTCTGTCTTCCCGCTAAGGAGTGAGAAAGTGTTGTACCATCAACCATTTCGAGTTCACCACCAACAGGAACGCCATGAGCAATACGGCTAGCTGTCACCCCATATTGCGCACACATTTGCCCAATATAGTTTGCTGTTGCTTCGCCTTCAACAGTCGGGTTAGTTGCGAGTATCACTTCTGTAATGGTTTCAGAAGATAAGCGCTCTTCTAGCCTATCAAGACCAATATCCATAGGCCCAATACCATCGAGAGGCGATAAATGCCCCATCAATACAAAGTAACGCCCTGAGAACTGCCCAGTTTGTTCAACAGCATAGATATCTGCGGGGCTTTCAACCACACAAATCAATCCATTTTGCTGACGCCGTGGATTCTCGCAGATATTGCACACTTCTTGTTCAGTAAAAGTGCGACAATCACGACAATGGCCTATTTCTGACATCGCGCGAGTGAGCGACTGCGCTAAGCGCATGCCGCCACTACGATCACGCTGGAGTAGATGAAAAGCCATTCGCTGCGCTGACTTTGGCCCCACTCCTAGGAGACAGCGCAAAGCTTCCATTAACGACTCAAGAAGCGGACTGGTTTGCATTAGAATGGCATCTTAAAGCCAGGTGGCAATTGCATACCACTTGAAACACTCGCCATTTTCTCTTTTTGCGTTTCTTCGATACGACGAGCTGCATCATTGAATGCAGCGGCAATCAAATCTTCCAACATGTCTTTGTCATCTTCAAGCAGACTTGGGTCAATTTCAACGCGGCGGCAGTTATGTGATCCATTAATTGTCACTTTAACCAGACCAGCTCCAGATTCGCCTGTAGCTTCTAGGTTGGCAATTTCTTCCTGAACTTTCTGCATTTTGTCTTGCATCTGTTGGGCCTGCTTCATCAGGTTCCCCAAACCACCTTTACCAAACATAGTCATCTCTCACTACTGAGGCCACAGCTTACTCACAGAGACTGTAGCGTTAAACGGGGCGGATACTCTCTTCGTCTAACTGAGCATCAAACATTGAGCGCAGCTTTTGAATCGTTTTATCCGCAATAATTGACTGGCGAGCTTGCGCCAGCTTCTCTTCATAAATTGCTTGTCGCCATTCTAGCGGTGTTTTCACCTCATTATTATCATCTTGAACAATATTCAATTCAACAGGATGACCATAATGTTGGCTTAATGCACTTTGCAAAGCTTCTTGTGCCGAAGGCTTATTCAAATGACGTTGTGTGGAACGCAAATGCAAAACCATTTGCGATTCACCTATTCTTTCTATATATGAATTCAAAGCTAATTGTTCAACTAGCTTAGGTATTTTTAATTGTGCAATTTCTGCTGACCAGCTATCTCTTTCACGCCCTTCCTCAATAATTTTCATTGCCAATTCAGGCGTTTTTTCATATTCGAGCGCTTCTTTTATCTCTGTAGGGGTTGTAACCGCCTCTTTTGCTTGGCTATCTTCAAACTGCGGTCGCCACTGATAAGGCTTGGCCTTAGTCGCTTTTTTGGTTTCCGCTGCACGGCTCGCTATATTTTGCTGATGTTGGCTGGTGACAGCTGCCAGCCTCTCAAGTGCTGACATCGCCGGCTTAGCCTGTTCAGGCGCGGCCGGTTTATTCTTTTTTGCGTTGGAGCCCTCATTTTGCGAAGAGAGCAAGGCTTCTCTGGCTTTTAATAACTGTGAGGTTGGGCTATTTTCCGCTATTACGGCTGGAGCTGGACGAGCGGGTGGCGCTGTCCGTGCCACTGTAGGCGGAGTTAGTTGGGTCGTTGGAGCTGGTGATATAGGTTCTTCAATCACATTTTTAGGGTGGAAGGCCAATGCACGTAACAATGCCATTTCAACGCCCATACGGCGCTCTGGTGCATAAGGGAGATCACGACGACCAACTAGCAACGTTTGATAAAATAATTGCAAGTCTGCTGGCGAAATCATTCGTGCAATTTGCCTGAGCCGCCCTTCCGTTGAAGAAGGATCCGTCTCTTTGACAGCAGGTAACAGCTGGATCATCGCGATACGGTGCAACAACGAAAGTATCTCAACCAGTAGGTTTTCCCAGTCTGCGCCTCGCACTGCGGCTTGTTCTACTTCCGACATCACAGCAATGCCATCTGCACGAATCAACGCTTCAATAATGGCTAAAGGTTGTTCATCATCCAGCGTGCCTAACATTTGGCTGACGATGTCCGCGGTCACCTTTCCTTGCCCCATTGCAATGGCTTGGTCAGTTAAACTCAGTGCGTCACGTAAACTGCCATCTGCTGCTCGTGAGAGCAATTGGCGAGCTCGGCTATCATGTTCAATGCCTTCTGCATTTAAAATATGTTCCAGTTGTTCGCTGATTTGAGCAACATCCAACGCTTTTAAGTGGAACTGTAAGCAACGCGACAGAATTGTCACTGGCAGCTTTTGCGGATCCGTGGTCGCAAGCAAAAACTTGACATGTTCAGGTGGCTCTTCCAGCGTTTTGAGCAACGCATTGAAGCTATGACGCGATAACATGTGCACTTCATCGATAAGATACACTTTAAAGCGGCCACGAGCCGGTGCGTACTGTACGTTATCTAATAACTCGCGGGTGTCCTCAACTTTTGTTCTTGATGCCGCATCAATTTCAATCAAATCAACAAAACGGCCTTGTTCTATTTCTAAGCAATTTGCACATTTACCACAAGGTGTTGCGGTGATCCCTGTTTCGCAATTAAGGCCTTTTGCAAAGAGACGAGCGATTGTTGTTTTGCCGACACCACGGGTACCAGAAAACAGATAGGCGTGATGGAGCCTCTGGTGCTCCAGACCATTTGCGAGTGCGGTCAATACATGCTGCTGACCAACGACATCAGAAAATTTTTGGGGGCGCCACTTACGGGCAAGTACCTGATAGCTCATGAATTATGCAGTTTCTAAACAGGGTGATAGCACCATGCTACCACAGCCTCATCCCTTACGGCGAGACTGTGATAAAAATAGTCGTGAAAATTAGGATTAGTGACCTGGGAATTCAACTAAACTAAATGAATGGATACCTTCTGCGGCAAGACGTTCTACACCACCAAGATCAGGTAGGCTAATGATAAACGCGGCATCAACAATATTTGCACCTAACTGTTTAATCATTTTGACAGTAGCTTCAATAGTTCCCCCTGTCGCCAGTAGATCATCAATCACCAAAACATTATCTTCAGGCTGAATGCTATCTTTATGGATTTCAAGAGTATCTGTACCGTATTCCAAAGCATATGTCATACTGAGCACTTCACGTGGCAATTTGCCTTTTTTACGTACAGGAACAAAGCCAACACCTAGGCGCAATGCAACAGGCGCACCAAAGAGAAAACCGCGGGCTTCCGTACCAACAATTTTAGTCACACCTCTGTCTTTATAATGCTCTACCAGCAGATCGATAGTTGCCTGATAAGCAGTAGGATTGTTCAATAATGTCGTAATATCACGAAATAGCACACCTTCCTTTGGATAATCAGGGATTGATGCGATACTTTCTTTAATTAATTGCAGTTGTTGCTCTTTAGCGGTCATAATAAGTGCCAATATAGTATAAATACGAAAGGATATACTCGTCATACTTCAAGTTGCAGCGTTGTTGAACTGCGTTCACTCGCGCCAGTCACATAGTTATCTATGCTCCTAGCGACTCGTTCACTTGTCGCCTAGCTGCACCTCGAATTATTTAGAGTATAGAATCTATTTAAAGTACCATAAAATTGCAATAAGAGGCCGTATATTTACGGTTTGTTCTATGATCATCATACTTCAATTTTCAGTGTTTTCCATTAAGTATGATAGCAGCCCTCAAATTATTTAGCGTATATTAACACACATCAATTTTTCATACTTTTTAACTTTTATTGGAATTAAAATGAAGACTAAATCTCTTTTAGATGTGTTAAAGATACAAATCGAGCAACTACAAGCACGCATTGCTCCCATTGCCGACCAGGAATTTTCACATTCACGCTTTGATAGCCAGCTTTTTAGTAGTAAATCAACCCATCTAGGTGATTGTCAGAAAGAGCTCGATAAGTTGTATCAACAACTCTGTAACAGCGTATCACTCAATCACAAAGAGCAAGTAAATTTTCTAACAGAGAAAATTGCTCATCAAATCCAAGCACTGTCACGGGAGCTATCGACACAATCTTTACGCGACAAAGAAAACGCCTTTCAAGAAAAGAAAGAACAAGTTGATCTTTATGAACGCTTAGCACAGCATCAAGATTATGAACGCCGCTTAGTTGGCATGATGAACGAACGTGAACTGCAACTCAGCACCTTAAGCGATCACACAAAACGCCACCAATGCCAAAAAGAGATTGCGACGTTAGCTGGGCGGCTATATCGTTGCCGCCAAGCACTGATCCGCATTGAAAAAGCGATTGAACATCAAGAAAATCAATTTTTAGAGTGAGTTTTTACCGTAGATCGCTTCATTAACGATTTAATGCAATAACTACAAACGATAGCGAACAAACCACCTATCAACGTTTCCATGATCCTTTCGGACAATAAGTGGTAGTCAACATTATTAAAATAAATTGACATTTCGATCAGTGATAATACTAACCCTGTGATACAAAAAGTACCAAATACATTATTCTTCTTATTATTACTAATTGGGATCAAGAATGAAAATAATAAGATAAGAGCAAAACCAATGTAAGGCATCAGCACCGCGGTATTGAAGGATAAATACAATACAAACACCACAATTAATGTACCAATCACTCTGTCACGAGTTAGCTTAATAATATTTGTGAGTTTAGGATTCAATACAAAAATAAAGGTCAGCGGTGCCCAAAAAAAGTGGTCTACATTGATAGCTCTAGAGACTAAAACACATAGCACTAGCCCAATCGAGTAAATCAATGATTGATAAATTAAGTTGTAGTTTAGCTTATCTCTTTTTAGGGAAATATATTTTTTAATCTGAAATAAAGATATCTTTTCACGCTTACTCATACTATAGCAGAAAGCAAGTGTGATAAAGGTACCAATCAGTAAACCTATCACTAACCCATCAAAACTGGCTTTGTTCAATGTCGCCCCTATGATATAAAAAATCATAAAGTACTTAATCGACATATCTAAAGATGAATCAATATTATAAAATTGATAGTAGAAAAAAGGCGCTAAAAATAAAACGATAAAGAATAAATAATTAATTCCAAGGTAGTAACCTAGGGCGGAACCAACAAATACAAATAAAGAACATAACAATGAATAAACAATGTTTTTGTAACGGCTCGCTTTATTGAAAATAGTATAGCCATGTAGTGTTGACAACGAACTCCATAATGTCGCATCAATACCTGCGACTTGATAAGTAATGAGAAAGCTGACCACAACACAAAATGTTAAGTAAAAACTTTCTGATAATTTCGTCACAACATCACCTAATTACATTCATTTCAATAAAAGAGCACTAATACACTAACATGCCTCTATAGCTATCACAACACAAACTAGTAGGTTATATCCCATTGTCTTTTAAGGATAATCTAATTAATATCTTTATCTGTTTGGACTCTAGATAATAGTTCATTATTTAATATATTCACTATTTTATCATGCAACTCCAACACGGTTATCCTGCTATAAAATCCAAAATCGACTTGCCCTCATTATGAGAAAAATTTACTATCCCTACATAGATATACAGTCTAAATCATTCAATAGTAGCTATCATATCTGACGGAAAGCACTGCAACTTAAAGTATAACGAGTAGACGAATATAAATTGCGTTATTAATCATAAGGAGCACGTATGGACTTACTAAAGGACGCCCCGCAAGAGACCCAACTCGCTGTTGACTTAATCTATCTACTCGAAACATCAGATATTGATACTGATGTGGTTTTGAAAGCGCTTGAAATTGTCAAAAACGATTACCTCACTAAACAGGCTACTGAAGCAACCTGCTTACCTAGCGAGTAATTAATCATCAAAATCTGTTTTCTTTTTAGGATCACGCTTGATTTCTTGAAGCTCATCACCTTGATTATTATGTAGATGAACTTCTAACTGATTAAAGGCTATATTAATATCATTTTCTCGACATAACCTATCTATTGCACGATTCACTTCATCACTGGTCGTTCCTCGGTCACCAATTTGGCGGACATAAAAACGCAGTTCATGATCTAAAGTGCTCGCACCAAATCCAGTAAAATAAACCGCAGGCCCAGGCTCTGTCATCACCTTACTGTTTGACGTGGCCGCGCTTAATAATACCTGTTTCACTTTATCAAGATCTGAGCCATAAGCCACACCGATAGCAACCGTGATCCTTGTCACCGTATCAGAGAGCGACCAGTTGATTAAACGCTCAGTCACAAATGCCTTATTCGGTATGATCACCTCTTTGCGATCAAAATCGATAATTGTTGTTGCCCGAATCCGAATTTTACTGACGGTACCTGAATAAGTCCCGATAGTTACTGTATCGCCAATTCGAATTGGCCTTTCAAACAATAAAATGATCCCTGAGACAAAATTAGCAAATATCTCTTGTAAACCAAAACCTAGACCAACCGTTAAAGCCGCTGCTAACCATTGAAGTTTACTCCATGTGATCCCCAGCATCCCCAATGAAGTAATCGCACCAATCCCAACAATAATATAAGTCAGGATGGTTGTAATCGCATACGTTGAGCCCTGACGCAATTTCAAACGCGATAATACTAGAACTTCTAACAAGCCCGGCAAGTTACGCGTCATAATCCATGCAACCACAATAATCACGAGAGCTAATATTAGATTAGCTAACGTCACCGACTGTAAAACGTTGGTTCCTTCCGCTGTTGTTCCAGTGTAATGCCATAAATCAACACTATCTAAAAACGAGAAAATGGTAATAAAATCAGACCAAATGGCATAAAATCCCAGAGCAAAAATAATAAACAGAACCATCGATGTTAAACGTAACGACTGTTGGCTGATCAGCTCAATGGTCATTGGCGGTTCTTTAATTGGTTCATTTTCGCCATTTTCTTCTTGGTTCTGTGCTTTGCGACGTTCGATGGCTCGTTGATATGCCAGTTTACGTGCAACTAAAGTCAGCCCACGTAAACATGCATTATAGGTAATATACCAAAGCAAAAATAAGTACAAACTGTCTAACCAACGATTCGCTAAACGTAGCGTAGTGTAATAATACCCCGCCATCATTAAGCCAATTAATATTAATGGTGAGAATGTCAGAAGTGTTATCACCACAGAGCGTGTTAAATGACTCCCTTTTTCCTGCCAAATCTGTTTGCAGAAGGGCAATGTAAAAATAAATAGTACCAATAGCGATGCTAAAACAATGAGTTGCCCAATAACATCTTCAGACACTTTTAATGGATTGATGATCCCATAGGTTGAAAAGTAAATGAGAGGTAAAAGAGGAATAGATAACCGAGTAAGCCGTCTACGTGTTTGCGACACGATAGCAGAATCGATACCAAAATGTTTCTCTGCAATCCCTTTTGGCTTCAATACTCGCCATATTAATTCAAAAAGAACCCAGAAAATGGCCAATTGCTGACAGAGTGCCCAAACAAACCCACCTTGAGCATTACCTGTTTTCAAAAACCAGTAACCCACCGCTAACAAAAACAGTGCAGCAGGTATGGTTTGCAGCACGGTAAGCAGTAATGCGATTGGCGTATTCAGCAAGCTATCTTGCCTTAAACTGGATAACCGATAGTCAATTTCTTGTAGACGCAATGAAATCTTACGATAGAGCCAAATAAATATGAGCGCTAATAGCAACAGCGGGAGTACGACTAATAATGAGTTAGTTAGCCCTCTTTTAATACTCCCTTTCGATAAACTAAAGTCAAACTGACTAATTTGTTGCGCGGCTGCGTCAGGAAAGGCCTCTACCCATGCAAGATCGATAGGTTTATTACTATTAACCCAAAAAATTTGCTGCGCCAACGTGTTTTCTAATGACTTCACAACACTCAACAATTGATTTTGATCGAGCTGCAAATTAATTGCTTGGGAAATTTGACTACCTAGCTGCAAATTTAATTCATCTAACAGCTCACGTCTGACATCTAATAACTTAATCAGCGCATCACGATCTTCGGGGGATAACAACCCCTTTTCAGTTTCAGCACCTGATTTTTCGGCTAACTGCTTTTCAATATTGCTAATATAAGTATTCACTTGATAGAGCGCATCTCTTTGCTGTGCTACATCAAACTGTTCAAGGCGTAAATCAGCAATCGTGACAGGTAGATTCTTAGTTAAAATATCATTTGGCAAATCAATTTGCTGTTGAAACAAAATCCGCGATAACAACAAGCTCCCACGTAACACGCTGATTTGCTCTTTTAAATTACGTTCTGACTGTGTTGCGCGCTCAAGCCATGCTTTTACCCTAATGCTATTTTGCACCATACGGTTATTCGCTTGAGTCACTTCGATCAAACGCTCACTTAATCCATTATTAATCGCTAACTCTTTTTGAATTAAAGGATTTTGTTTTAGCTGTAAATTATTCTCTGTCGAGCTTTGAGCTTCGCGCGCAGTCGCCTCTGAATCATTTAATCGCTTATCACTAATAAAAGATTGCAACAGCTGAATGCGTGTTTCTAATTGCTCAATATATAAAGTGGTATAATCACGCTGTTTTTGTAATACATCCTGTAATTGGGTATTACCCTGTAGCACATGTTTTTGATATTCATTTTGCTGCTGCAAATAGTTTTGTTCTATCTGAAGTAACTCAATCTGTGTATCACGTAACTTCGCTGATTCATTAAACACACTGTTTAATTCATTACGGATCTCTTGTAGCCGGCGTGCGTTGTCCAACATAATCGCTTGCGCTCTTTCAGGCTGGGTTTGCAGGCTAATGAGATAACTATTGTAGGTGGCAAGATCATTTTGTTCTGTCTGTAATTGCTCTAATGTGCTACTGAGCAGACTTTCAAGCTGAGATTGCGGGGCATTTTTAATACTGTTAGCAAAGTTAAGCGTTTCTTCTTCGCTACTATTTTTTAATTGCAATAGTGAACGTACCGCGTGCTTTGCATCATCACTCGCTCTCTCAAGGCTTTTTTGCAGTTCATCCGACTTATTATCTAATCGATTTAATTCATCATAAAACGTGAGCGCTTTTTCTAAATCTGCTATCGAGAGCTTATCTTCAGCGCTTTGATTGCTTTTCTTACTTAATGAGTTCAGTTGATTTTGAATATCGATTTTACTTGGCAGGGGATTGGTAGCGGCAAAGATATGACCCGAAAATAATAACACCATGAGTGTGACTAGCACACTAATCTGCCTAATCCATTGATTTTTCATTATCTGCATGACTGAACCCATAATAGGTTTTATTTATATTTTTTAATCGATACACCGCGTTGACTGCTCACAGCGTATCGCTGGCACTTAAAAGGTTAAGACCTTATCGGCTTCTAATGTCCAAGCTGCAAGCTCAACCAAAGTGCCAATCTCAACACCATCAGCTAAAGGTAGCTCACTCACACCACGTGCATCAGTACATGTTTTGCAGAGTTTAACGGCAACTTGTTGTGCGGTTAAAATTTCTAACATCTGTTGGATATTATAACCTTCCTTTGGCTTTTGAGTACTTAGCCCCGCGGTGACCGCATCCGACATTAAAAATAATCTAAGTTCCGTATTTGGATGCTGTTCTTTAAGGGTGATAGCCAAACGTAATGAATTAAATAGGGTTTCATTACCATAAGGGGCGCCATTCGCAATGATCAGAATTGATGACATCGTATTTCTCCAATTGCTTAGTCTATACTCATTTTATACTTCAAGTCGCAGCGCATTTAGTTAAGGTGTGGTGGCTAGGCTAGGTTTAGTCATACTAGTAACATTCTTTCTATGCACCTAGCCACTACATCACTTATCGCCTAGCTGTACTTCGAATTATTCAGAGTCTATTTCATTCGCAATGATGGACTATATTTTAATGTTTCCAGCATAGTATCCACCAAAGTTTCTGTACGTGTCTGTATATTAAAACTATCAGGCTGTAATAACCAGTTTTCCAGTAAACCACACACCATGGAGCGCAACATAATAGCTGAACACTCTAAATCAAGATTGGCGGGAAGCTGCCCTAAATCAACACAATTACGCAAATGTTCAACAATGCGATAGTGGCTAGCCATGAAGTTTTCTCTTTTGAGGTCAACAATTACCGCCATTTCTCCCACTAATTCACATTTGTGAAACAGAATATCCATCAAAGCACGATTTTTAGGGCTTTCAATAAAATCTGTCAAAATATAAACTAAAATCTCTTTTAGAATTGCCAGTGGATCATTACTATACTTCGAACGATAATAGTTCTCAGCCTGTAGTATTTGACTATCACTAAATTCACAAGCTTGCTGGAACAGATCAACCTTATTTTTGAAGTGCCAGTATATCGCACCACGGGTTACACCAGCGGCCTTTGCGATATCGGCTAAAGATGTCGCCGAAACACCTCGCTCAGAAAAGGTTTTGATGGCAGCATCTAAAATTTCCTGACGGGTTTCTTCGGCCTGTTGTTTAGTTTTTCGTGCCATTGTAACTCGTTTATCTACAAAGCTGATTTACATACAATAGTGTATGTTTGTACTATAGCATAGTGAAAAATCTTATTGTTTACCATTTTTCTTATTTTGTATTGTACTCATAATTATTGATTAATTGAGGTTAACTTATGCGAAAAAACAGAGGGGTGTTACCTCTGGCTCTGTTGGTTCTTTCAGGTGGCTTAGCTTTATCAGGTTGTAACGATGAACAGAAAGGTGGCGGTGAACGCCCGGCGCCTGAAGTAGGAATTGTTACGCTTAAAGCCGAACCTCTGACTATCAAGACCGAATTACCGGGTCGTACATCTGCATTCCGTATTGCAGAAGTTCGCCCACAGGTAAGTGGCATTATACTCAAACGCAACTATAAAGAAGGTAGCGATGTTGAAGCCGGGACGTCTTTATATCAGATAGATCCAGCGCCTTTCCAAGCCACTTTTGATAGTGCTAAAGCGGAACTTGCTAAAGCGCAAGCCAACGCCAATTTAGCGGGTTTGACAGTTAAACGCTACAAACCGCTCTTAGGTACTAACTATATTAGTCAGCAAGAATATGACCAAGCCACATCAACTTATGCGCAAGCTTTAGCTGCTGTTAAGGCCGCAGAAGCGGCTGTTGAAACGGCTCGTATTAACCTGAACTATACCAAAGTCACCGCGCCAATCAGTGGTCGCACTGGTAAATCAAATGTCACCGAAGGTGCATTGGTTTCTACTGGCCAAACTACTGAGTTAATGCGAGTTCAGCAACTTGATCCTATTTATGTTGATGTAACCCAATCCAGTGAGGATTTCTTACGTTTACGCAATGAAATAGAAAAAGGTGCTCTACAAAAAGAGCCGGGCAAAGCCCCTGTTAGCTTAGTCATTAATAATGGCCAAGAGTATGCTCAAAAAGGTGCTCTGGAATTTTCTGACGTTACTGTTGATGAGACAACAGGCTCAATCACAATGCGTGCGATCTTCCCGAACCCTAATAAAGAACTGATGCCAGGCATGTTCGTGCGCGCTATCTTAGAAGATGGTGTGAGAGAAAACGCAATTTTGGTTCCTCAACAAGGTTTATCTCGTACCCCACAAGGTGACTCTCAAGTCATGGTTGTTGGTGCAGAGAATAAAGTTGAAGTCAGAAAAGTGAAAGCTGCACAGGCTGTTGGCAACAAATGGCTGGTAACTGATGGCTTGCAAGATGGCGATCGCGTCATTGTGATTGGTCTGCAAAAAATCAAACCAGGTATTACTGTTGTACCTAAAGAAGCTAATTTAGAAACGCAATCTATAGACAATCAGGCACAACCTGAACAAAAGTCTAAATAAGGGAGCGGTTGATTAATGCCTAAGTTTTTTATAGATAGACCAATTTTTGCATGGGTAATCGCAATTATTACTATGCTTGCTGGTCTGCTGGCAATTATCAAGTTACCTGTAGCTCAGTACCCAACCATTGCGCCGCCATCCGTATCTATTTCGGCTAACTATCCGGGCGCGGATGCATCGACGGTACAGAATACAGTGACTCAGGTTATCGAACAAAACATGAACGGTATCGATAACTTGGTGTATATGTCATCAACCAGTGATTCATCAGGCTCCGCCAGTATCATGCTGACTTTTGAAGCAGGTACTGATGGTGATATCGCACAGGTTCAAGTTCAAAACAAACTACAACTCGCGATGCCATTGCTGCCACAAGAAGTTCAGCAACAAGGTATCAGCGTTGATAAATCTACCAGTTCATTCTTAATGGTAGCGGGTTTCGTTTCTGCCGATAATTCAATGGGACAATATGATATTGCCGACTATGTAGGCTCCAATATCAAAGATCCACTGAGTCGAGTTAACGGTGTTGGTGAAACTCAGTTGTTTGGTACGCAATACGCGATGCGCATCTGGTTAAAACCAGAGCAACTCGTGAAGTACAACATGACAACAACCGATGTTATCAATGCAATTAAAGTGCAAAACAACCAAGTTGCAGCGGGTCAATTAGGTGGTACACCGCCTGTTGACGGCCAGCGTTTAAACGTCTCAATCATTGCACAGACACGTTTAAACAATCCTGAGGAATTTGCCAATATCCTGTTACGTGTGAATCAGGATGGTTCTCAGGTTCGTTTAAAAGATCTGGCAACTGTTGAGCTTGGCGCTGAAAACTACAGTACTATTGCCCGATTTAACGGTAAGCCTGCTGCGGGTATCGGTATTAAACTAGCAACCGGTGCTAACGCATTGGATACGGCTAACAACGTCCGTGCGGCATTGGCGGGTATGGAGCCTTTCTTCCCTGAAGGGTTAGAAATCGTTTATCCATATGATACAACACCATTCGTTAAGATTTCGATTAACGAAGTAGTTAAAACACTGGTTGAAGCTATCATGTTGGTTGTCGTGGTGATGTATCTGTTCTTACAGAACATTCGCGCAACCTTGATACCCACTATCGCGGTACCTGTCGTCTTGCTAGGAACGTTTGCGATCCTCGCCGCATTTGGGTACTCGATAAACACCTTAACCATGTTTGCGATGGTACTTGCCATCGGTCTTCTTGTGGATGACGCCATCGTTGTAGTGGAAAACGTTGAACGTGTTATGCAAGAAGAGGGCTTACCACCAAAAGAAGCAACCAAGAAGTCCATGGGACAAATTCAAGGTGCATTGGTGGGGATTGCGATGGTTCTGTCTGCGGTATTTATCCCAATGGCCTTCTTTGGTGGCTCAACAGGGGCAATTTACCGTCAGTTCTCGATCACCATCGTATCGGCAATGATCTTGTCAGTACTTGTTGCCATGATCTTGACTCCGGCACTTTGTGCCACCATGTTGAAGCCTATCGAAAAAGGCAGCCATGGTAGCCAAAAAGGGTTCTTTGGTTGGTTTAACCGTACCTTTGAAAAACAAGCTCACCACTATACTGATAGTGTTAGCCGTATGCTGAATGGTACAGGCCGTTACTTGATCATCTATTTGATCTTAGTGGCTGGCATGGCATTAATGTTTATTCGTCTCCCCTCTTCCTTCTTACCCGAAGAAGACCAAGGGGT
The DNA here is from genome assembly GCF_033550225.1 of Providencia sp. 2023EL-00965. Classification (NCBI taxonomy): domain Bacteria; kingdom Pseudomonadati; phylum Pseudomonadota; class Gammaproteobacteria; order Enterobacterales; family Morganellaceae; genus Providencia; species Providencia sp. 2023EL-00965. Next base: position 103,820 of record NZ_JAWUEH010000006.1, read on the forward strand.
ATTCTTAGCGATGGTTCAATTACCACCGGGATCAACGCAAGAGCAAACACAAGCCGTATTGGATGAAGTTAACACTTACTTCCATACAGACGAAAAACGTAATGTAGAATCAGTATTTACCGTTGGTGGCTTTAGCTTCGCAGGTCAAGGCCAAAACATGGGTCTGGCGTTCGTCGTGTTGAAAAACTGGAGCGAACGTAAAGGCGATGAAAACCATGTTGAGGCAATTGTTCAACGTGCCAATATCGCCTTGTCACAAAAACAAGAGGCAATGATATATGCCTTTAACCTGCCAGCCATTGTCGAGCTAGGTACAGCGAACGGTTTCGACTTTGAATTGGTAGACCAAGGTAACTTGGGGCATGACGCTTTAATGGCAGCACGTAACCAATTACTTGGTTTAGCGGCACAACACCCTGAAATGTTGCAAGGGGTTCGTCCTAACGGTCAAGATGATACATCGCAGTATCGTATCTACATTGACCAACAAAAAGCGCAAGCACAAGGTGTTGCTATCGCCGATATCAACGCAACATTAAGCTCGGTGTTTGGTGGAACCTATGTAAACGACTTTATCGACCGTGGTCGTGTGAAGAAAGTTTACGTTCAAGGTGATGCAGAAAGCCGTATGTTACCATCAGATATCAGCGCGCTATACGTTCGTAACGCTCAAGGCAACATGGTACCGTTCTCCGCGTTCTTGGATGAATCACAAGATCCGTGGAAATATGGCTCACCACGTTTAGAACGTTATAACGGTGTTCCGTCAATGAACATTCAAGGCCAAGCTGCACCAGGACAGAGTACTGGTGATGCAATGCTGATGATGGAACAATTAACAACAGAAAACTTACCGAAAGGTATCGGTTACGAATGGACGGGTATGTCATATCAAGAACGTCTATCTGGTAACCAAGCACCGGCTCTGTATGCTATTTCATTAATCGTCGTCTTCTTATGTTTGGCGGCATTGTATGAAAGCTGGTCTGTGCCATTCTCTGTTATGTTAGTTGTACCACTGGGTATTATCGGTGCGTTACTATTTACCTCAGTGCGTGGGCTTTCAAACGACGTATACTTTAAGGTGGGCCTCTTAACAACCATTGGTTTATCGGCGAAAAACGCAATCTTGATTGTTGAATTCGCCAAAGACTTGATGGAAAAAGAAGGCAAAGGACTCGTCGAAGCAACACTTAACGCAGTTAAGATGCGTTTACGACCAATCCTGATGACATCTCTAGCCTTTATGTTAGGTGTTATCCCACTGGTATTTAGTAATGGTGCAGGTTCTGCGGCACAAAACTCCGTTGGTACAGGTGTACTCGGTGGTATGTTTGCAGCGACCTCTTTGGCTATCTTCTTCGTTCCGGTATTCTTTGTGGTGATCCGTCGCCGCTTTAATAAGAAATCGGATGATATAGAGCATAGTCAACCACCGGCAAAAACTGAATAATCAGTTCAAATAAAATCATAGTTAAGGGCCACAAATCATTGTGGCCCTTTTTATTTTATCGTTGCAGTGGACTAATAGGTTTTCTCGATAGCTAAAGCTGCATTATTTACGATTGACTTCATCGTTGAGCTATTCAAAAGGGAACTCGATAAGCGACTATTTCTCATTTAGCTTATTTGCTCAGATAATACAGAATAACTTTTTGGTTTATTTTGCTATGCATCACTAGAAAATTGAGCGATTAGTCATGCTTGTATCGCTATCGAAAGGCTTTTGCTGCTAAACAAATCCGCCATAAACTCCACATGCAAATTATATAAGAATACTTATTAATATATTTCTACAAAATAGAATTTATGCTTAAAATCTATTCATTATAAACATTAAAAAAAGATACTATTCTGGTATACTCATTTAAATTAGCATTATCAATTAAGCCACCTACTGACTTATTATCATACAATAAGTTCATTCTTTCACGGAGTAAATTTGTTCTTTCAGATACCCTTAAACCTACTGTCGAGCCAGGACGAGAGCCTCTTCTTAATTCTGTATGTAAATTAGAGCTTTGGCTTGAGCTTGGATTTAAATGCAAATCTACATTTATAGGATCGTTTTCATCTCTTATCATATATAAAGAGACAGGAAGTTCCTGACCATCTAAGCAGTCTATAATTTCTTCTATATCTAAGAAAAAAGAATAACCTTCGACTTTAATTTTAAAATGCCGGTATGATTCTGCATTTGTACCAAATACCCCACGAAAAATAATTAACGTATCATGTACAATATCCGAAATAACTATATCATTTCCTTTTTTTTCAAAAAGCAAGTAATCAAAGCAATTTTTAATCGGAAAAATAATTTCGTCAATTTCATTATCTGTAGAAAAATTATCAATAATGATGGTTTTATATTTTACCCAATCATCCGATTTAAGCTTATATACATCCTTTCCTTCGCCAGCACTTAAAATAAGATATTTAACATCTGATAATTTAGTCGGAACAATTACATCATTCCTTTTAGTACCTTTAATCACTAGAGAAGAACCCAGTTTATCCTTTTGATTATTAAAATTATCACTAGATATGGGATGATAAATAATTTCATTATTGCTAGTTATCATCATTAATCCATCACCCACATTTTTAATATTTTTAAATTTTATATTTTGATAAATAGGCACGCTTTTAGGTAAATTCTGTGCTTTTTCTATAACTGAAGGAAGGCTACCTATACTGTTAGATATTGATTCTTCATTAGCAATTTTTTGATAAAATAATTTACCTTCGGTTACATCAAAAATATAAGCTCCATTATTTTCTTTATCGAAACCTAAAAAATCTAACTGATGTGATGATGATAATGCATAGGCAATAACTATTTTCCCTTTAAAATACCAAGCGGGAATTTTATCTTCTCCATTTATTAATCCAGATAACGTTATTAATGTTTCTATTTCTTTATGGTTTCTATCTAACCTTGACCACCAAAATAGCTCTCCTTCTTTCATATTAAGCCATTTATTATTAACACCAATTACTTTAATATCACCATTACTATTAAGTTGTTTAATCTCTCCTTGTCTGTCAACAATAACAATATTTCCATTCAACATAGTTACTTTTTCAATCTCATTTAATCCTCTTATAATTTTAGCCGTTGGATTACCTTCTTCTATAATATCTTGTCCTAGTCCTTCTTGCCTATATATTTTATCTTCATATCGACTGTAAAAGAAAAACACTTCCATTTCATTATCAGAAAATAAACTGCCGATAAGTATTAAATCGTTTGGTGGAGCCCATTGAATTATATTTCCCTGATATTCACTAGATGCATAAAATGACGGTTCAAGATTTGGCTTAATCAATGTATTATTATCGGTACGTAACCAATAACGACGATTAATATCCTTACTATCTTTTCCATCTATTATCATTAATTTTGCACTTTTAATATGTACATCATGATGAATAGCACTTTCTGGTGAGCTTCGCTCTACTCCTAATAACGTAGATATTGACTTAATATCATCTCCCACATTATTTGCAGCAGTAAAAGCTATTTTATCTAATAGTGACACATTATTTGAAACTGATAAAAGCTCTAGTTCATAACCTATTATTCGATATTTGCTAATTATTCCTAAATTATTTCTATCATGACTCACTTTCATTAATATGTTTTCATTTTCTTTCCATAAGCTAATTATTTTTGATGTAGTTCCCCACATACTAAAGCTATCATAGCTAGCATTTAAATCACCATTTTCGATCGTCGTTCGCCATACCATAGGTGTATTAGCTGAATAAAAATAAGCATATTGTTCATCAACAGCACCCAATACCGATGAATGATAATTCTCATTTGATGAGTTTGTAAATATAATGCGGTTATTAGCAACCTCATAATAAGCTTGCTTAATATTATGCCCATCGTGGAAATAGTTATGAACCATAACAAATGCATTATTTAACTGAGATTTATTTTTTATTGGTAAAAAATATTGTTCCGCTTTTATTCCCTCCCCCCATTGGCTGGCATCAGTAGCAAGCATACTTATTTTTTTATCAGTTAAATTAACTTGATATAATTCATTTTTCTTATTAACGATTAGAAGATTCGCTTTTCTACTTAGATCTTTGATATAAACATTTACTCCATTTATTGTTAATCGATTATCTAATAATTGTATATCTGAGCCGTTAACAAAACTTGCATCAATAATCCACTTTGATATTTTTCTATTTTCAATATCGTCTTGTAAAGTCAATGCTGCGCCTAAGTTAATATTAATTCTGTATTCACCACCATACCCTTTTATTATATGATGTAATTTATTTCTCCAGGGTACAGGGATATCTGGAATAACTAAATGCCTATTTTTTTCATCTAAAATAACTTCTATTGATGTATAAACATATTCATGGATTAACTTTATAATAGCTTTATGATAAACACCATGAAAAAAATCAAAATCAAATCGATATTTTTTTTCTATTTCTCTAAGAATATTAAATCCCATATCATCGCGATAACTAGAAAAAGCAAGACTACCATATTCATAATCAATATATGATTTAGGAACAATAGGCAGAACAGTCGTATCCGTTCGGCTTGGGTTAAATCCTATGATTTTCATATCAGACCCTACAGCCTCTCTGATATTAATTGCTTCATCTTTATTGACTACTGAGCTAGGGTTAGGCCCCCAAATACGAATATAATCTTCATCCCCACTGCCAACTAAATCATCTCTACTACGATAAATATATTGGCTATCAAGCTTAAAATATCCTCCACGAAAATTAATCTTCTTATATACAATATAATTTGTTGGTAATATCAATTTTTTTTCAGGATTATACGCTAATTGAGCATTTAGATATCCATTTTTCAAATGATAAAAATAATTACCCACTTGTGCAGCCTCTTCTGCATGTAAGGCATTAATTTTAACTAATTCGGTAATGCCAATACTCACTCCAAAAAGAGGCACTGATAAAGGCTCAACTATCTCTGCAATACCATCTGCACCTATCATGGATATTCCATATTCAAGGGCGGTTACTGAATCAAAAGCTAATTGTGTTCCAAAAACAGATCTTTCCGTTTCATTTTGTGCATTAGCTAATTCATAAATATCTAGCCCAATCAATGTTTCCTGAAAAATTCTCCCAATGTTTTCATTGGCTGTTCTCATCAATTCTGATGAAAACCTTTCCGCCTTTGTTTTTTCAATCTCACTACCTTCTCTCAGTAACACATGCACTAAATGGGATATTTTAGCTGAATCATGAATCTCACCTTGAGCCATTGTCGCATAGCTGATATAACTATGAATTTGCAAAGCAGTATTAAGATTTGAAGGATGTCCATTAGCTATTCCGTCATTGTTATCCCCCATATCTTCTAATAATTTATAAAATGCCATTCCCACGTTAATGCCATCAATCTGTTCTATCTCACTTAAATTAACTCCACGTTGTAACTCTAAGTTATTAAACGAATGGCTAATTTTAAATTTTCGCATATTTTCAGAAAAATATGTTCTGAACTCATCAAATGTTTTATCCGATGTCTCTATCCAATAGTCACTGAACTCTTCATCTTTATTAATAAACTGAATACGATATTTCCCACCACCTATCGTTTCAACATTTGAAAAATTAGCTACCCACTGTTCATCTAATTTATTAGCTTGTGTTATTTCATTATAAGAACGACTAATCCTATCCCTCCATTGTTCTGCCTGTAGGATTTTTAAAGACGCTTGTATCTGTAAATCCTTTAAAATATTTTCTTTATTCTCAATAAAATCACTTACATATTTACGATTATTGATTATATAATTTAATTCATTTTTATTTGATAAATCTGTTACAGTCAATCTAGCCCCAACAGGGGCATTAGCCATTTCATTTGTATTTATTGATATTAGCTCAAAAGTAGGCTGCTGTTCTGAACCTAATGCAAGATAAGTTGTTCCCATCTTATCTTTAATCATAAAATCATTTAACGATGAAAAGAGTTTATCAATACTATTAAACTCAAAAATACCAAAATTTGGATCATAAAAATAATAATAAGTGTTCTCATCATGTACATTTTTTCCAATTAACATAGCGTGTGTCGTGGTATTAATCGCGTACATTTTTTCAATATCTTCTCGACCTAACTCATTCTTTATTTCATCTAAATTAAGGTGACCGAGAGATTCAGAAGCTTGTGTTGCATAAATATTTGAATGAAGCTTTTTAATGCATCTCTTAACAAAATAGAGTTATTATGAGTTGGCAATGCCGCTGCCAAAAATATTTTATCCAGTAGCTCATTAGCACCTTTTAGCCCATCTTTTGTCAATGCAACTGACATAGCCCTTACTAAAGGATAGCATCGTCCCCCAGACTTATCGCCTAATAATGGTAAATAAAAATCTTGAGGTGCCAATCGACTATTAATACTTCCGTGGTGCTGGAAAAGCTCATGAATTTTAGATGTTAAGTTCAGTACACGTATATTATTTTCCAGTGCAACTTTATCTTCAATCTTTTGATATAATGCACCTCGCTCTCTCATGTTCAATTGCGAATTTAAATAAATAGACTTCATTTCCAATGAACTCATATCTTTATTAATATTTTTAATTACAATACTTTCAGCATTTTTAATACCTTGTGTAAAACTATAATTAGAAGATATAATATTATCGTGGACCATAAACTCATAACGCTTATTTATTTCCACTTGCAATATCCCATGCCCAATTTCCTCATCTTTCTCTTGTACAACTGAATTAAACCCTTTTTTACTTTTAATCTGCTGCCATAACCAACTTTGTTCCACAGAGCTAGCTTCTATTAATACTGACAAATAATTTCGTCTATAATATTCAATAGCTCTTTCTTTACTTTCAATTATTTTTATAATCTGTTCAATTCTGCTATTTTCTGCTTCGCTTCTTCTCGCTTTCCGGTTAAGGTTATCTAACTCAGTTTTATACGTAAGAATATGGCTATTTATATATTTGATTTTCTCCTCATAACGTTTATTTATTTTATTCTTAAAATTTAGCCATGGTAGGATGGCTGGATGAGTTAATGAAAATTCACCATCAATATAAATGCCATCACTAATATTTTCTTCATCAATACCAAAATAAAATGCAAGTTGCTTTAGCTTTTGATGTACCTCTTCACGATAAATTGAAAATATTTGTTGATGATGTGTAGCCCATTCAGGATCTGGGGATAATGTGATTGCAGCTGTTTCATTATTACTTAATATAAAATTAGGCATTCCATTAATTAGTTCATATTTCTGCCGTTGTAAGACTAATTGCCATCGCCCATCATTAACCCACATATAGGCCATACCCAAAGCATTGCCAGTACTAGAAACCTGATAATCTCGATAGTCAACGGCCATCACGACATTATCATATAATGAAGAGCTATTCATTCGGCCATCATGGTAAACACGATATGTCGTTTCATTCAGCTGAGTTACCACTACCGACCCACCAGCTAACGAACCTGTAAATAAAAAACTATTTTCTGCCGCATTGATTGGGATATCGACATAAGCAGGTGTTTTAGTTGATTGAGCCGTACCATTATAACCTAAAAAATATGCCTCAATACTTAGCCTATCACTTTGTTCCGATGGGTTATAAACAAATTCAACGTCATAACCATCAGGCTCTATTGCCACAAATTGAGCACGCCCATGTGTAGGTAATTGCCCTATTTTTGTGATGCAATCTGCTCTAATGACATGTGTTTGAGTAAATTTTAATGGATTAGCTGCAAATACTTGAATAGCAATACTCGCGTTACCATTATTCAAAGGAATAGAATCAAGCAAGCCTGTTTTTAATTGGCAATCTAATAAACAGCGCATGATTAATGACAAACTATTATTATATTTTTTTTGTTTATTAATCAGCAAACAATCATTATTACTTCGCATTTAATATATCCTTATAATAAACACTTAGAAAAAGAAATTAAAACATTATTCATAATTAACTTTCAACCTCACGACATTAATCTTTAAAATATCGCAAGTCAATAAATTGTTCTATCATGACAAATATTAATAATTAACTTAACAATAAAAATAGAAAAAAATCAAAGAGACTAATATCAATCACAAATAAAATTATCTTTAAATAAATTTAAAATAGAAAATTTATTTTATCCAATAACAATAAAATTTAACATTCTAAAATACATAGCTTTAATATTACAATAAAAGATAGGAATAGTTTTATCATACAAAAAGGAATGTTATCATGAAACATATATTTAATTATCTTTATTCGTTGCCCTTTGTTTTTATTTATAGTTCTGCTTTTTCAACAACGCCTTCTGATATCAACCAGTCTAAAATTATTAATATTGCTGAGCCTCTTGATAACCATACTTCATTTAATAGTTTTGAAACACTTTCTTCTAATGAATATGGTTTGATTTTTAATAATGATATAAATGATAATAAAGCACTAGGAGGAAAAGCAGCTAAGTTGATATTAGCTGAAGTCACAGGAAATGAGGCAACCAACCTGCAAGGTGTGTTAGGGATAAAAGGCCAAATAGCCAACCTAGTGATTGCTAACCCTAATGGGATCACATGGAACAATGGTTCTGTAAGTAATATAAGCAGCTTATCACTGGTCGCTGGTAATTTTGAAAGGCAATTTATTAAAGATAAAACAGATCCAAGTAAACTTATTCCTAAGCCATTAAAAGACTATACTCAATTAAAATTTTCAGTTTCCCCTAATAGCCAAGTTACAATCAATCACTCTCAAGCAACCCCCATTCAACTTACTAAAATCAACGTTTTTGCCGATCGCATCAAGCTACAAAATGCAGTCAATATTACATCAGCAGTTCAAAATTATCTAAGTTCCTCTGGTCATGCCTCATTATCTATCAATGAAGGTACGCTTCGCTCTGGGAGCAAATTTAAACCTACCGTAATGCACAGTCAAGGAAGCCATTTTGAGTTAGGCGAAAATGCAAAATTAATGGGACGTTCAATCTTATTAGAAAGCCACCAGTATCAGTGCAAGGACAGCTTTATGTGCCCACAAAATAAAATTGATATTAAAGGATTAATAGAAGCGATGAATTTTTCATTACAGGGGGATAGCCAACTCTCTGTCACTGGCAGAATACGCTTAGGCAGTAATCAACAAACTTTAGTTGGGCAAAATATGACTGATTAATAAAAGTTAAAAACTCAACAACTCATATCTGTAGCGACAAAGTTTCTCATTAAATTCTCAAACAAGCAGCAGCCTCAAAATAAGGCTGCTGTATTTTCTTATATTATCTGCTTATTAATTACATCCAGAAGAACCAAGCAAACAGCGAAATAACGATAATACACGCTACGTTTAATACGGCGCCAACACGTACCATCTCTATCTGCCTGATATAACCTGAACCAAACACAATCGCATTCGGTGGTGTGGCCACAGGTAACATAAAGGCACAGGATGCACCAATACCAATAATCATAGTCAGAACCATAACTGGCATACCTAGCGCTTCAGCAACCGTCGCAAAAATAGGTACTAACAATGCAGCACTCGCAGTATTACTGGTAAACTCAGTTAAGATAATAATAAAAGTGGTGACAGCGAGTATAATGATAAACCAATGGCTTTGACCAAATGTCATTTGCATCCAGTCAGCCATGATCTTACTTGCGCCTGACGAGCTTAGTATTGCACTAAGAGTTAAACCACCGCCAAACAGCATCAATACGCCCCACTCGGTATTTTTCTGAATTTGCGCCCAGCTAGCAACACCTGTGACACCAATAAGTATTGCAGCACTCACCGCTATAATGGTATCGAGATCTTTAACACCGCCTAATGCTTCGCTGATAAACGTACTAGTGATCCAGCAAACTACTGCTAATAAGAAAATCACCATTGCTGTAATGCGCTTGCCATTCCATTTCACATGTTCTAATTCTAATTCAAAACGATGCTTCAAATTTGGACGTAGCATCATAAACATCAGAACAAACATCATAGGCAACAGCACCACCATAATTGGAATGCCGTATTTCATCCATGATAAAAAGTCTAAGCCCAGTGCCGAAGCTGCGATCGCATTTGGTGGACTACCCACGATAGTCCCTAAACCACCAATACTCGCACTGTATGCGACACCAAGTAAAACAAATACAAAGGTATTACGTTCATGACGCACATCTAAGTTAGAGAGGATCCCTAACACTAATGGAAGCATCATTGCAGCTGTTGCAGTATTACTAATCCACATTGATAGCAATGCCGTCACACCAAATAACAGTACAACGGCAACGGATAAGCGACCACGCGCAACCATTAATAAACGGTTAGCAATTAATCGATCAAGCCCTTGAATATGCAGAGCTGTTGCTAAAGCAAAACCGCCAAAGAATAAGAAAATGATGGGATTAGCAAATGACTTAAGGGCATCCCCTGTATTCATTAACCCAAGCCCAACCGCTAAGATTGGAATACATAATGCTGTGATAGTAACGTGTATTGCCTCAGTTAGCCAAAGCACACCAATAAATACCATCATTGCTAAGCCTGCATTTGCTTTATCATCAAATGGCAGATACTTTAAAAGTAGAATTAACAATACGATATCAATAGCTAAAATAACCCAGCCCTTTACATTAGATGGGGTTGGTCCTACAGCGGGTTTTAAGGATTCGGACGCATCCATATTCGTTCCCTCGGCTGATATTAGTGCTATGCACCTCAAGCTCTTGTTAAGATTTATTTACAGTGGAGGGAATATAAAGTTAATTGAATGAAATTCAAATGTAGATGATCCAATTTTGAGATCTGAAACGCGCAATTTAACTATTTTTTCATTTGAAATACAAAAAACTATCGATTTTATCGACTGAATTTAAGGTAAAAAAATGGAGAGCCTAGGCTCTCCATTTCAATAAAAACTTAACATAAGTTAAATTATGCTTGGCCTTTAACTTCTTTCAGACCTTTAAATGGCGCACGGTCACCCAGCGCTTCTTCAATACGGATCAGTTGATTATACTTAGCAACACGGTCAGAACGGCTCATTGAACCCGTTTTGATTTGACCCGCAGCTGTACCCACTGCTAAATCAGCGATAGTTGCATCTTCAGTTTCGCCTGAACGGTGAGAAATAACCGCAGTATAACCAGCATCTTTCGCCATTTTGATTGCAGCTAAGGTTTCAGTCAAAGAACCAATTTGGTTGAATTTGATCAAAATAGAGTTAGCGATACCTTTGTCGATACCCTCTTTCAGGATCTTGGTGTTAGTAACAAATAAGTCGTCACCAACCAGCTGGATTTTGTCACCAAGAACTTTAGTTTGGTATGCGAAACCATCCCAATCAGATTCATTCAGACCATCTTCGATAGAAACAATTGGATATTCTTTAGTTAGGCCTTCTAAATAGTGAGTGAACTCTTCAGAAGTGAAAGTTTTACCTTCGCCTTTCAGCTCATAGTTGCCAGTTTCTTTGTTGTAGAACTCAGAAGCAGCACAATCCATTGCCAAAGTGACATCTTTACCTAAAACATAACCTGCTTGTTCAACCGCTTCTTTGATAGCAGCCAGTGCAGCAGCGTTAGATTCTAAGTTAGGTGCATAACCACCTTCATCACCAACAGCTGTATTCATACCTTTAGATTTCAGTACTTTTGCTAGGTGATGGAAAATTTCAGAACCCATACGAACAGCTTCTTTCAAGGTAGGCGCACCGACAGGCTGGATCATGAATTCTTGGATATCAACGTTGTTATCAGCGTGTTCACCACCATTGATGATATTCATCATTGGCAGAGGCATTGAATATTGACCGTGAGTACCATTCAGATCAGAAATATGCTCATAAAGAGGCATACCTTTTGCCGCCGCAGCAGCTTTAGCGTTTGCTAAAGACACAGCAAGGATCGCGTTCGCACCAAATTTAGATTTGTTATCAGTACCATCTAGATCAATCATGATCTTATCGATAGTCGCTTGGTCTTTGGCATTTTGACCAATCAGCGCTTCTGCAATTGGGCCATTAACTGCACCAACAGCTTTTAGAACGCCTTTGCCCAGAAAACGTGATTTATCACCATCACGCAGTTCCAGTGCTTCACGAGAACCTGTAGATGCACCTGATGGCGCAGCGGCTAAACCAACGAAGCCACCTTCTAAATGAACTTCAGCTTCTACAGTTGGGTTACCACGAGAATCAATGATTTCACGACCGATCACTTTAACGATTTTGGACATTAGGTTTTCCTCAGTACAAGTTAAATTGTGGGAGGTAGGCCATTAACCTACCCCGCCATATCTTATTTCAACTCACCTTTCTGGTAGCTACCAGCGGCTTTAACAAAACCTTCAAACAACGGATGACCATCTCTTGGTGTTGAAGTGAATTCAGGGTGGAACTGGCACGCCACAAACCAAGGATGATTTGGGTTTTCAATGATTTCGACCAGTTTATTATCTACTGAACGACCAGCAACTTTTAAGCCAGCCTCTTCGATACGTTTTAACAGCAGATTATTCACTTCATAACGATGACGATGACGTTCAACAATAGTTTCTTCGCCATACATACCACGAACCAAACTGTCTTTAACTAAATGACATGGTTGGCCACCAACACGCATGGTTCCGCCGAGATCGCTCTCTTCAGAACGGACTTCAAGGTTACCCTCTTCATCGCGCCACTCAGTAATTAATGCAACAACTGGATACTTACAATTCGCATCAAATTCAGTTGAGTTTGCACCTTCCATATTGGCAACATTACGTGCAAATTCAATCAGAGCAACTTGCATACCTAAACAAATACCTAAATAAGGCACTTTGTTCTCGCGTGCATAGCGCGCAGTCATGATCTTACCTTCGATACCACGTTCACCAAAACCGCCCGGAACAAGAATGGCATCTAAGCCTTTTAGCAGATCAACACCACGAGTTTCAACATCTTGTGAATCAATGAGTTTGATATTGACGCTCAACCGATTTTTCAAACCACCGTGTTTCAGCGCTTCAATGACTGATTTATAAGCATCAGGTAATTCAACATACTTGCCAACCATACCGATAGTGACTTCGCCAGTAGGGTTTGCTTCTTCATAAATCACCTGCTCCCACTCAGCCAAGTTAGCTTCGCGGCAATCTAAGTTGAAACGCTTGCAGATGTATTCATCCAAGCCTTGTGATTTCAACATACCAGGGATTTTATAGATAGAATCGACATCTTTCAGTGAAATAACTGCTTTCTCAGGTACATTACAGAACAATGCAATTTTTGCACGCTCATTTGCAGGGATCACACGATCTGAACGGCAAATCAACACATCAGGCTGAATACCGATAGAGAGCAATTCTTTAACTGAATGCTGAGTTGGCTTAGTTTTCACTTCACCCGCAGCTGCCAAATATGGCACAAGGGTCAAATGTAGATACAAAGTACGTTCACGACCAACTTCCGCCGCCATTTGACGAATCGCTTCTAAGAATGGCAGTGATTCGATATCACCGACTGTTCCGCCAACTTCAACGAGAACAACATCATGACCTTCACCACCACGGATGATGCGGTCTTTGATTTCATTAGTGATATGAGGGATAACTTGAATTGTTGCGCCTAAATAGTCGCCACGACGCTCTTTACGCAGAACTTCTGAATACACACGACCTGTGGTGAAGTTATTGCGACGCGTCATCTTAGTACGGATAAAGCGCTCATAATGACCTAAATCCAAGTCAGTTTCAGCGCCGTCTTCTGTTACGAAAACTTCCCCGTGTTGGGTTGGGCTCATAGTCCCCGGATCGACGTTAATGTACGGATCCAGTTTCATAATGGTAACATTGAGTCCACGGGCTTCGAGTATAGCCGCCAGAGAGGCTGCGGCAATGCCTTTACCCAGAGAGGATACGACCCCGCCGGTCACAAAAATATAATTAGTTTTCATGCTGAACCTGAAAGTTTAGGTTTAAAAGATGATGGATATAACAGGACGGGAAAACAGTATACCCGAACCTTAATTTCGCTACAAACGATCTAAGCACGATAAGGTTAATTTTCATCTGTATCCCATTAATATCAGCAAGTTAAAAGAAAAAATATTTTTTAGCCCTCAGCTGGTTTGATTAACATCCAAGCATAAATATCGCTATCATTATGAACATTCAGCAAGTTAGGTAGATTTCAGTCCATAACTAAGTAACGCCACATTCAAAAACAATTTAGCTTAAACTTAAAGGAAGTCGCATAGCCATATATCATGACTGAACCAGTATAATACATATTTCAGACTGATGATTTTGTGTCAATGTGCCTTCATGGCACTCAAAACAAACATTCCTGACTGACTCTACACTCATCTATTCATCACTTAGATAGATTAGCATAGTTTTCAGAAAAGCTAAATCCTTTCAGCATTAAAGAAAGGGAATAATTATTGTTTTATATCAATCTAGTGAAACTTTGCTATTAAAAATTGAAAACAGTATCATTATCACGGATTGTAAACCGCGTTAACACTGTATTTTTCATATCAAAGATTAAATTGCATGCTACATATTCAAGCTATGAAACCCAACTATTGAGTTGAAGATCAAAAACTCGATCGGCAGACTTTATCATTTCAGGACGATGGGCAACAAAAATACGAGTAATTTTTAGAGAATTAATAGCTTCCGTTATTCTTTGTTCATTTTTCACATCTAAATCACTTGTAGCCTCATCCATTAATAGAATTTTAGGCTCCCGATAAAGTGCTCTTGCAATTGATACTCGCTGCCTTTGCCCTCCTGAAAGAGTACTTCCTATATCACCAATCATCGTGTCATATCCCCTAGGGAATGAGCATATCTCCTCGTGTATTGATGCTAATTTAGCACACTCAATCATTTTATCTATATTAGCAACATCAGCAAAACCCGTTATATTTTTTTGTAGAGAACCTGATAATAACTTATCGTCTTGCATCACAAAAGCAACATGTTCTCGGAGCATATTATTATCTATATGATAAAGGCTATTTCCATTAATTATTATTTCACCACTATCGGGTGTATATAACCCTGATAATATATACAACAATGTTGATTTACCACACCCTGAAGGCCCTATAATTGCAATACTCTCTCCAGAATGGATTTCAAAATTAATATTTTCAAAAAGATATGGTTCATTTTCTGAATATCTAAAGGATAAATTTTTAATAACTACTCCTCCATTTAATGATAAACTATATTTGTTATTATTTAGCTTTTCCATTGGAGATAAAATAACATCAGTCAAACGCTGACTATGCATTGATACTAAATAAAAATCTGATATCGCATTTACCAATTTAATTATTCTAGTAATTATAATATCAGAATACAGTATCGTTGCTAACAATACTCCTATAGTTATATCATTATCAAGTTTCAATGCACCAAAAACTAGAACATAAATACTAGATAATCCTATTAGAAATACAGAAATAGTATTTACCAATAGATCAAGCTTGAATAGCTTATTTCCTGCATGCGTACTATTAATAAGATGGTTTACCCATTCATTTCTACGTATTTGAGTAAGGTTCAACATTTTTACGACACTAATAGCTCTCACTGTCTCAATAAAATGTGATGATTGAATAGCGTCAAAGTAAATGTTTTCTACCTTACTGTTTTTATAAACAGAAAATAAAAAAACCTCAATAATATATATATAACACTAGCCAATACAGGCCCTATTGATAAAAAACAAGAATATGATAAAAGCATTAATAATGAAATAAATATCACAATAATATCAAGAATAGAAGATATCATATCTGCGGTAAAAGTTTCTTTAATTGCACTTAAAGATTGAAATCTAGAAGTAATGTCGCCAATATGTCTTTTTTCAAAAAATGGTAATGTCAAATTAATTAACCTATTAAAGAAAGCCTCTGACCACTTAATACCTAAAATATACCTTAAACTCATTAGAATCAAAGCTCTAATAACAGAAAGCATGCCTCTTATTAATAATGCAAAAATAATAATGATACCAACAATAACTATTCCGTCTCTATCTGATGCTTTAACTAAAGTATCAATTGTAAATTGGGATGCTATAGGAACGGTGATTGACAATAACTCTATAATAACTGAAATTAATAATACACCTACAATAATAGGGCCAATTCCTCGAACACCTCGAAATAATTCTAATACCGTTAAGTCCATTTTCAAAGGCCTTGTATTAAATAACTCTGTAGGCCATGCTTCTATGATAATACCGGTGAATTTATTCGATAATTCATTTAATGAAACTCTTCTAATCCCCATACTAGGATCATGGATAATAGCATATTTTTTAGTTGTTTTTATAATAATAACAAAATGATTGAATGACCAATGAATAATTGCAGGTTGTTTTAATAAGAATAAATCATTGATTTCGACTCTTGAAGCACGAGCCGTCATATCTATTTTATCAAATGTATTAATAATGTCTTTTAGTGTCATACCATGGTTAGTTGTATTATACAACTTCCTTATAGAAACTAAATCAACTCGTTTTTTGAAATAACCCGCTATCATAGCAATGCAAGCGAGTCCACATTCATTCGATTCTGATTGTAAGACTAAAGGTGTTTTTTTCCATAAAAAATCCATTCTCAATTATCATCCCAAATATGATTAATATTATTTTTTTGTTGGTAAAAAATCCACTGCCAAACTTTACGATGCCTTGTCAATATATCAGCTTCAACATTTACCCCCAAAGGCAATTCTATTTCATTATTAAAATGAATAAGTAATCTAAAGTATTGTATATCATTTGATAATTTTTTAGGGCTTTTACTAATAAGCTCAATCTTTCCTCGTACTTTTCCAAACCATTGCCAAGGTAATGATTCAATTCTCATTAAAACAGATTGCCCAATTTTTACTTCCTGTAGAGCTGAAGGCGGTAACCACATTTCAACATAAGATTTTGCTTTTTCAGGTATTACAATAGCAATCGCTTGTCCAATAGAAATTCGTTGACCATATTGAATATTAATAATAGATATAACTCCATCTATTGGTGCTACAATGTGCGCTTCCATCTGAGATGAGTAACCTATAACCGATTGTTTTAACAATGACTCCTTATGCTTAATCTCCATTAAAAGTTGTTTTTTTTGCGTACTTATTTTATCCAATTCAATTATTATTTGCTGTTTCTCTGATACTGTTTTCGCTAGACTAATTTGATGTAAACTCAATTGAGTAATTGAGTTAAAATATTCATTTTCCCTATTTATTTTTTCTTGTTCTGTTGCAATTCTTTTTTCAAATAATTCTTGATAATGAATCATTCTATTTCTTAATTTTAAATTATTATCTGTTTCACTTTTAATTACTGATTTAATCACTTTTATTTCTTTCTCTTTTTTTTTCTATCATTTTAATCAAATTTTCATTTTCATTATCGGCCTCTTTCAATAAAATATCTTTTTGTTTTTCCAACTCTAGAATTTGGCTTTTTGATATTTCTAATAGTTTTTCATTTACTGAGCCATTTGAATAAAAAGTATCTCGTGAAATAGTAGCTATAACATCACCTTTCTTAACCTTATTATTCTGCTCAACATAGAGTTTTTTAACTACCCCATCATAATTTGAAATAACTTCAGATGCTGCTGGTTTATAAATAACATGACCTTTAATTGGTATTCTTTGAGTATAAGAAAGTAATAAAATAAAAACTATTAACAAAAAAATAAAAAAAGAGCACCATAGTGTAAAAGGTAAAATTGAAGGAGGTGATACAGTGAAATCACCAATAAAAGAGTTCTCTTTATATGTTAAAGCTTCATTGCGAAAGATAGATTCACTTTCATTCATATAACTAATTCTTAATATAAAGATTATTCTTAGGTAAATCTATAATAATGACCTTATTTTTTAAGTAAGTCATACCTAGTAATCCATCAAAATCGATCTCATCATTCTCTATTGAAGAAACAATCATTGCAGGACTTTTAATAACTCTACTCATTCTATTTTTCATGTAAAACTCAACTACCTTACAATCAGTATAGAGTAAATCAGGTGAAAAAACATTACAACCTAACAATTTAGCTTTATCTGGTAATTTACTTTCAAAAATAATCGAATGACTTGCCGCAGTATCAATAATAAAGCGTAATAATTTTTTTTCAATCATAGCATTTATAACTAATCCTGATTTTTCCTTATTGACCGAATATAATGACCATGCATCAATATCTCTAGGTAAGTAATGTAAAATTTCAATTCTATTATTTTCAAAATCCATCATAACAATTTTATTTTTAAACATCCCTAAACCTATTACCTCACTGTTAGGAAGTTCATCACCTATTGCTAATCCCCATGGTTTTAAATTGACAACTTCGAAATCATGAAAATACATATTAGAGATTTCTAATTGACTAATATTTATAGAGGATACTTTTTTTTCCATTCCTGTAATATCAATAAAACGACGCACTCCTCCATCATTGATGTTACTTGACTCATAATTTTTTAATTTATTAAAACCATCCAATTCCAAATGTAATCCAGAACTACTTCCTGTATCTAACATTAATGTATGTTTTTTATTTAAAATCATAACGTCAACTAATGGAATCCCTCTTTTATCATATCTTATCTTCCAATACTTTTCATTCTCTATAGCTGAACAAGTCATAACATAAGATAATGCAATCACTAGAAACCATTTCATTCTATGATACCTATATTATTCATTATTTTTTCCTCAGAAATACCAACAGAAATAATATGTGAAGCAGCTCTACTCAAAAACTTCCTAATTGAGGGACAAAATACAGACTTATTATTAAAACCATTACTTTTTGAATAACGCTGAATATGCCTACCACCTCCACAAATATTTCTCCATATACAATCACTACATTCATCAGGAAGTTTCTGTGCTATTGTTATATACTTCTGCATTTGCCATGATGACATGATTTCAAATAATGATAGCCTCTTAATATTTCCAATCGATGTAAAAATTTCATCATTCGTAGCTCGTAAAGTATCATCAATATAGACTTCCCCTTCAGAGCTTATTGTTAAAGCCACAATATCATCAGATGATTTAGTCAGCCCCATTACCGGAGTGAAATCTATATTTAACATAGACTGTATATTAGTATGAAAATAACGAACATAAACATCTGGATCTGAATCTAAAAAAAACTCATCTAGTGCAGAACAATAAAAATCAGATAACTTCTCTGGATTATTACAAGTATCATGACTCTCATCAGGAATCAAAAAATCAAATTTTTTGCATTTTAAAACATCAGTAAAATGACGATATATTTCTGCCCCGTTAATAGTAGGATTAGCTACACATAATACTCCTGGTTGATACCCTATTTTTCCTACATTCCAAGCTTCTTGTAAGCTTTTTAGTCCTCTGACTGTATCTTCATATGTACTTCGACCTTTTTTATCTAAACGATATTTGTCATTAATATGTTTAGGGCCATCAATAGAAACACCAATACTTATATTATATTCTGAAAAAATATCAATCCAATCATTATCAATTAAAATAGCGTTCGTTTGGCAGGCTAATTGTAATTTCGTTTTATAATAATCTCCAGAGGTAAATTCTCTACATGCATTTTTAAATCGTTCCTTCCCCATCATTAAAGGCTCACCACCATGAAAATCGACTTGAATAGTTTCAATTTCATATTCTTTACAAGCTCTTTCAAAAAAAATTCTCAATGATTTAATTATGTCATATGAAATAATTGCCTTTGAATTTATTGCTGTATCATTACCTAGATTAAAAACATAGCAATAAGTACAATTAATATTGCATCTTTCACTTACTTTTAAAATGACTTCAAGGTGTTTAATTTTTTCTTTCATGCTATCACCATAGTAACTAGCACAGAGTTTTCTCTGTGCTAATTTCATTTATAATTGTCTATCCCAACGAGCAAAAACATTAACCCATCCGCCTGAGATACTATCAAGCATAGATTTAACTAACTCGTTCTTTTCTTTTTTTCTGGATAATTCAATATTAACCAAAGAACCATTACTCTTAATTTCATTAGATAACTTTGACATATAATCTCTCCATTAACTCTACATTTGAAATAAAATAGTAGAGCAAAGTTAAAAATACGCAAGTATATTCCACAAATAAAATAATGGCTTTATACGCATTTTACAATGCATATATAATAAAAAACATTAAACCCTATAAAATACTTTTGAAATCAAAAAACTCGCTGCTCTTAAAAGACTTTAAAACGACATGTATTAATTAAAAAACTAATAAATTAAGCTAACATGTTAACTTAATTTATTAAATAACAATTAACTACAATCATAAGAAATCAATTTAAATTAGAAAACAATTTAATATCTATGATTATCTAAGTCGAATATAAGTGAATAACGAAAAAATAAACATTACTCAGCTAACTTAATCTGCTGCCAATGTTGCTCCATCTCTTCAAGTGTTGCCGTTTCAGTGGTTTTACCTTCTAGCGCCAGACGTGACTCGATTTGGCGAAAACGCTTTTCAAACTTCTGGCAAGCCTTGTTTAGTGCCATTTCGGGTTTATGGCCTAGGTGTCGTGATAAATTCACAGTCGCGAACAGTAGGTCTCCGATTTCTTCTTCTAGGCGCTGTTCATCAACAACCACTTGAGTCGCTTCTTCCATCACCTCATCTAGCTCTTCGCGAACCTTATCGACCACAGGCCCCAGCGTATCCCAATCAAACCCCACTGACGCGCAACGTTTTTGAATTTTATAGGCTTTCATTAAAGCGGGTAATGCGCTAGGAATATCATCAAGCACAGAAAATTGTGCCTTTTGCGCACGTTCAACAGATTTACGCTTTTCCCATCCAGCTAACGCGGCATGACCATCAGGATGGTTTTCTGCATCAAAAATATGTGGATGACGATGTTCTAGCTTATCACTCACCGTTTGGCAAATTTCATCAAAATCAAATAATAACTGTTCTTTCGCCATTTGTGCATAAAATACGACTTGAAATAGCAGATCACCTAACTCCCCTTTTAAATCACTGAAATCCTCACGCTCAATGGCATCGATCACCTCATAGGTTTCTTCTAACGTATAGGGAGCGATAGTTTTGAAGGTTTGTTGTGTATCCCATGGGCAACCTGTTTCTGGATCGCGTAGCTTGGCCATAATGTCCAGTAAACGTTCAATTGGTGGCGTTGTTGAATTCATATTTTAACCTTTTAAGCATAAAAAAATCCCATGCATCAAAGGATAACATGGGATCTTAGATTATTACTAAAACGTATTATTGTGAGTGGCGCTTGGCTTCAATCACATCGGGCAGTTGATTGAGCTTCGCTAGCACTCTAGCTAAGACTTGTAGATTATAAATCTCAATTGTCATATCAATTGTTGCCAATTGCTGCTTAACATCGCTACGACTGCTCACACCTAATACGTTAACTTTTTCATTGGCTAAAATAGTGGTGATATCACGTAGCAAACCACTTCTATCATTTGCGACCACACGTACTACTAATGAATAACCACTTGAGTAGTTTTCACCCCATACTGCTTCAACGAGACGCTCAGGAGCATGACTTTGCAATTCGGCGAGCTGTTCACAATCAACACTGTGGATTGAGATCCCTCTGCCTTTGGTGATAAAACCAATGATATCGTCGCCTGGGATCGGTTGGCAGCAACGTGCAATATGGTGCATAAGATTCCCCACACCTTCGACCACGACTCGCCCACTGCTATTACTCTGTGACGCTGGACGCGGAGCTGCTGTTTTACTTTCCAGCGTCTTCATAGCTTCACGATCTGCTTCCTCAGCCGTCGTCTTCTTGAACTTACTTTGTAAGAAATTAACCAATTGATTGATACGAATATCACCACCACCAATACCGGCCAGTACTTCATCCAATGAATGTACGTTATAACGTGCTATCAGTAGTTTCTCTGCTTCTTTAATCCCAATATCCAGATGAGCTAATTCGTTATCAAGTATTTGGCGCCCTGCCAGTATGTTTTTATCGCGATCCTGTTTACGGAACCAATTGTGAATTTTGGCTCGTCCGCGGCTAGTTGTCACATAACCTAAGTTTGGATTGAGCCAATCACGACTTGGATTTGGGTGTTTTTGAGTAATAATTTCAATTTGATCACCCATTTGTAATTGATAGCTAAATGGTACGATCCGTCCACCAATTTTCGCGCCAATACAACGATGCCCAACATCACTGTGGATATGATAGGCAAAATCCAATGGTGTTGACCCCGCAGGTAAATCAACCACATCACCTTTAGGTGTAAACACATACACACGGTCGTCAAACACTTGGCTACGGACTTCATCAAGCATTTCGCCTGAATCAGCCATTTCTTCTTGCCATGCAATCAGCTTACGCAGCCATGCTATACGGTTTTCATAACCACCGCCTTTACCGCCAGCAGTCGCACCTTCTTTATATTTCCAGTGCGCCGCAACGCCTAACTCAGCATCTTCATGCATTTGTCGCGTACGGATTTGTATTTCAAGTGTTTTGCCATTAGGCCCTAACACTACGGTATGGATCGATTGATAACCATTCGGCTTCGGGTTAGCCACATAATCATCGAACTCATCAGGTAAATGTCTAAAATGAGTATGCACAATACCCAGCGCGGCATAACAATCTTGTAAGCGTTCAACCACGATACGCACCGCTCGCACATCGAATAACTCATCGAAAGCCAGCGATTTTTTCTTCATTTTGCGCCAAATACTATAGATGTGCTTGGGACGGCCATAAATTTCAGCTTGAATATGCTCTTTAAGCATTTTTTTACGTAACGTCGCCACAAAGTTGTCAATGTAATCTTCACGATCAATGCGGCGTTCATGAAGAAGTTTGGCAATTTTCTTGTACTCATCTGGATGTAGATAGCGGAAACAAAAGTCTTCCAGCTCCCACTTTAATTGGCCAATTCCTAAACGGTTAGCTAAAGGTGCGTAAATGTTTGAACACTCTTTAGCAGCCAATACCCGTTCATCTTCTGTCGCGTCTTTGACTTCACGCAAGTGCGCGATACGCTCAGCGAGTTTGATAACCACGCAGCGGAAATCTTCCACCATGGATAACAACATACGCCGGACGTTATCCACTTGGATAGAGCTGGTTTCGCCTGATTGAGTGGCTTTCAACTGGCGAATAGCATCCATTTCAAGGACGCCTTTAACTAAATCGTGAATAGATTGGCCAAAGTCATCAATAACGGATTGGTCATCAAGTTTTTTTTCTTCAACTAAAGGAAAGAGGAGTGCGGCTTGTAAGCTGCCAATATCCATGCTTAGCGTCGAGAGAATTTCGGTCATCTCGATCCCACGCCATAATAATAATGGTGCAATTTCTTGCCCTGCTAATTTATCATGACAATATTGCCAGGTGTGGATAAGCTTTTGTTCTGATTGTGGATTATTTAGCCCTAACCCGCTCACCCACTTTTCGGGGGCGAACTCACCTGCTGGGGTAAGATGTGCACTTCTTACAGCAACCATATTTTCTCCTACCTATTATTTGGGCCATGTATAAACAGCGCCATTGATTCCAGATGACTAGTCTGTGGAAACATATCCAACATCCGCAGCTGTACTAGCTGATATCCGGCCTCAAGCAAAACTTTGCTATCCCGAGCCAATGTGGTCGGGTTACAAGAAACATAGACAATTTTTTCAGGTGCTAGTTTAACTAAATGTTCCATAACACCGGCAGCACCTGCCCGAGCAGGATCTAACAACACCTTATTAAACCCTTTTGCAGCCCACGGCTGAGTATGGATTTGCGCTTCTAAGTTTTCATTATAGAAGGTTGCATTAGCAATTGAGTTGCGCTGGGCGTTATTTTGAGCTTGTTTGACTAAATTTTCGACGCCCTCAACACCGACAACAGACTCAGCCAATCGTGCTATGGGTAAAGTAAAATTCCCCATTCCACAAAATAGGTCTAAAACACGATCATGAGGGCTAAGCTCCAGCCATTCAAGAGCTTGAGCAACCATCTTTTGATTAATTTCACCATTGACTTGAATAAAGTTTAGAGGACTAAACTGTAACCGCTCTTCAACAACCTGATATTCAGGAAGTACAGCGTTTTCATTCAATGGTTGTAAACTGTCTTCATCACCAGCTAACCAAATAGAAACAGAATATTGTTGCTCAAAATCTTTGAGTTGTTGTTTATCAGATGGCGGGAAAGCCGCTAAATGACGGATAAGCACGATCAGGCAATTATCAGCGCGGATCAACTCAACATGGCCTAATTTTGCAGCTATTTTTAGCTGGTTTAAGCAATTTGATAATGGCTGAATGAGCTTATCTAAATCAGGATGTAGCACTGGGCATTGCTTGATATCAACTAGGGTATTGGATTGTGTTTGGCGAAAACCCATCACCAAATGTTGATTTTTGTGTTGATATTGCAACCCAAGGCGCGCTCGACGACGGTATCCATATGCCTCGCCGAAAATAACTGGTTGCGCTTCTTTTTGTAGCCCCGTTTCTCTCGCGATTAAATATTGCAATGCGTTAGCTTTGCTTGTTCTTTGCAAAGCAATATCGATGTGTTGCTGCTGACACCCTCCGCATTGATTAAAATATCGGCAAAGTGGCTTCACGCGTGATGGACTGGTTGTCAGTCGTTTAACCACTTTGGCTTTTGCAAAACGGCTTTTTTCCTCAACTAATTCGATGATAGCTTGCTCACCAGGTAGCAGCCCTGCAACAAAAATTGCTTTACCATCAGAGCGGGTAACGCCTTGTCCGGCAGCATCTAGGCTATCAATAGTTACCGTGATTTGACGGCGTTGCGTGGTACGGCGATTTGGCGAGTAAAATTGGGCCATAAATTGTCACTACAAAGATTTAAATTTTAAAAATAGCGTTGTTAGCTCACTCAACAACGTAGTAAAAAGCGAGCTCATAATAGCAGTTTTTTTGCTAAGATGAGTTATCACTTTTTTACTTAACGTATATTTTTTTATTATTTTTGGTCGCTTTGTAAGTTTTTATCAAAAATAGAAATGCATAATTAGTTAGCAACTATGCTTTTACGATACTCTTCATATGCATAGTGATCGGTCATTCCACTGATGTAATCTTGAATTAATCGAGCGCGGTAATAGAATTCAAGAATGGATTTTTCAATTTCACTGGTTGCTCTAATGCCTTCAATAGCCTCACTGTATGATAGCCGGTGTTTGTTAGAGAGCTTATGAAATAAACGTGTCTCAATAAAAAATTGTTTATGATAGTTATTTTCTACCAATGAGCTAAAACTCTCTCTTTCTAACATCAATAAGGGTTTATAAAAATCCAATAATCCGCCAATGATGCGGTAACCTTGCAACTCAAGTTCTTCAACTTCATGGTGGTTAAACACATGTTTGAAAGCAACGGTTTTTAATACCTTAAGTAACCGATGTTCTGGGCTTTTATCTTCCAATAATGCACTATTAAAACGCCCCGCATAAATTTCAGGAAGGTTTTGGATAAAACGTTGAGCACTGTAACGCGCCAATTTGCTAGTAATATTGACACGTAGATACATAAAAAACTGATCTTGTTGAATGCGTTTCGTATGATTGTCACTGATGTTATTAAATGCTCCCATAATGGTTTCATCAAACAAATCACCTTTTTTGACCTCCCCCCATTCGGCCTGCAAATACCCCATTAATTGCTCGACCGTAAAAATCCCTTTTTCTGCGGCATCATCTAAATCTGCAATGCAATACGAAATATCATCAGCAGCTTCCATAATATATGAGAGTGGGAAACGGCAATATTTACCCATATCTAATTTTTTACATAATTCATTCACAAAGCTTGATTCTGACCAGTAATAGCCCGGTTTTTTCATTAAATAATCAAACTCAGTAGGGATAGGGTCAAGATCATAAGCACCGCGCGTATATTTTAAAATAGACCCGACTTGCGCATAAGTTAGGTTAAGTTTAAGTAAGCGATGCACCATGCGTAGCCCTTGGGCATTCCCTTCAAAAGAACACAGATCTTTTTTTAATTGACGCCGAAAGAGATCTAAACGTTTATCACCCGTCAAGCGCATGACTGCAATTTTACAAGGATCGGGGGAGCCTTCGCTAAACTGATAATCAGGTGCAAGTAATTCACTAAACCAACTTTGGATAGCGGCCTCGCCAAAGTGGCCAAATGGCGGGTTACCAATGTCATGCATTAAACAGGACATCTCAACAAGACTTTCAAAAGCATCAGTGCGCTCACTCAAGCCATATTTCTCTAACAGATTTTTCTTTTTTAATTCATGCAGCACCGTTTTACTGATATAACGCCCCACTTGCTGCACTTCCAATGAGTGAGTTAATCGACTTCGCACTGCTGCATTTTGTTCTAATGGAAATACTTGGGTTTTTTGCTGTAATCGGCGAATAGCGGCTGAATTGATAATACGCCCGCGATCACTTTCAAATAAACGATTAACCGCGTCTTCATTACTCGCTGAAACTTTCGGGCTTTTCGAACTGCTATAATTTCGTTGGTAATTCAATTTAGTCAGAAAATTAATTTCATTCATACTAGCGTCTGTTTATCTTTGAAGGTGAATTTTTATTCGAATTAAAGACATTTTAGGCAAGGCAAGAACCACTCAACGTAGCATCAAATGACTTTAATCGAACCCGTAGGGCAATATTCAAACATCATTTTTAACTCAAACCATAAAGAGTTAGCCATTAAAATGATAGATCAATTAATTTGGCTACTTTTTAACCTTCTTTATACTCTAAATAATTCGCGGTGCAGTTAGGCGACAAGTAAATGAGTCGCCAGTCACATAGTTAACTATATGACTGGTGCGAGTGAGCGTAGTCAACAACGCTGCAACTTGAAGTATGACGAGTATCGTTGTAAAAATCATCAGCAAAGATAAACAGGCTCTAATACCCCATCCTTTTGCCCAAGATTAATTAAAATAAATCTGCCGTTCAATGCTACACTTTAGCCATCTCAAGTATTATTGTCTAATTAATCAACGAGGAACCTAGTATCATGAAAGTGGGTATCATCGGCGCAATGGAGCAAGAAGTTGCTATCCTGCGCGAACAAATTGAAGGTTGCCAAACCTTAAGCCGCGCTGGCTGTGAAA
The DNA here is from genome assembly GCF_033550225.1 of Providencia sp. 2023EL-00965. Taxonomy (NCBI): domain Bacteria; kingdom Pseudomonadati; phylum Pseudomonadota; class Gammaproteobacteria; order Enterobacterales; family Morganellaceae; genus Providencia; species Providencia sp. 2023EL-00965. Next base: position 130,992 of record NZ_JAWUEH010000006.1, read on the forward strand.
TTTACACAGGAAAAATTAATGGTGTTGAGGTTGCACTGTTAAAGTCAGGTATTGGTAAAGTCGCTGCCGCAGTAGGTACCACATTGCTATTAGAGCATTGCCAGCCTGATGTGGTCATTAATACAGGTTCGGCGGGAGGGTTAGATCCACGTCTCAATGTCGGTGATATCGTGGTATCGACAGAAGTTCGTTATCATGATGCTGATGTCACTGCATTTGGTTATGAGCCCGGCCAAATGGCACAATGCCCTCCTGCATTTATTGCTGATCAAAAACTGATTGCACTGGCAGAAAGCTGCATTCAGCAACTTGGAATGAATGCGGTTCGTGGTTTGGTATGCAGTGGGGATGCCTTTATTAATGGCGCAGAGCCGTTAGCACGTATTAAAAATACTTTTCCTCAAGTCGCAGCAGTTGAAATGGAAGCGACAGCTATCGGGCAAGTTTGCTACCAATTTAAAGTACCGTTTGTTGTGGTACGCGCAATTTCAGATGTGGCAGATAAAGAATCACATACCAGTTTCGATGAGTTTTTACCCGTTGCTGCACGCCAGTCGTCTTTAATGATCAGCGCTATTTTAGCTGAATTAGCGTAATACCTAATAAAAAGTGTGGGTTGAAAAATATCCATACTTTTTTGCTTATCTACAGAATAGAATGATGAAATTGTACCTCACGACACTACTGGCTGTACTACTGTTCTTTAATGCACCGACTCTAGCTGAAACTAAGCATCGTGTGATTAGTCTCTCTCCAGCCAATACAGAACTCGCTTATGCGGCCGGATTAGGTGAAAGCTTAATCGCCGTGAGTGCTTACTCAGACTACCCGTTAGAAGCCAAACAACTCGAACAGGTTGCCGACTGGCAAGGTATGAATGTAGAGCGGATCATCGCACTAAAACCAGATTTGATATTAGCGTGGCGCGGAGGTAATCCGCAACGTCCTCTCGATCAATTAGCCGCGTTAGGAATTCCAATTATTTACTTCGATCCTAATAGTATTGAATCCGTTATTTCTAGCATTGAACAATTGGCACAATACAGTCCCAAACCTGATATTGCTCAGCAATCAGCATCTCATATGCGTGAGCAACTGACTCAGTTAAAACAGCACTATCAGCAAGTTCACCCCCCAAAATCATTATTTATTCAATTAGGTACTCAACCGTTATTTACTACCGGAAAGGGGACTATTCAAAATGATATTGTTTCTTTGTGTGGTGGTAAAAATATTTTTGAAAACAGTGCCGTGCCTTGGCCACAAGTCAGTCGAGAGCAAGTGCTGACTCGCAAACCTGAAGTGATTGTCATGACAGGGGATCAAACGCAACAAAATGCGGTCAAACAATTTTGGAAAACACAACTATCTGTACCGATTATTCGTTTAAATGAAGATTGGTTTCATCGAGCTGGGCCTCGATCGCTGCTTGCAGCACAATCACTCTGTGCACAACTACACCCAGAGCAGTAATCGCCTTTCAATGGAAGTTTGAGGTGATTGACGAAGCGGGATCAATCTGTCATTTTCCCGCTCCGTTTATTAGACGTTATACGCTAAATGAAGAACCACAACCGCAAGTGGATTTGGCATTCGGATTGGTAACGATAAAGCGAGAGCCTTCCAACCCTTCAGTATAGTCAACACTACCACCAACCAGATATTGTAGGCTCATTGGGTCAACAACCAAAGCAACGCCTTGCTTTTCAATGGTCATATCGCCTTCATTGATTTTATCATCAAAGGTAAAGCCATACTGAAAACCGCTACAACCACCACCGGTAATGTAAACACGTAGACGCAGGTTTGGGTTGTCTTCATCAGAAACTAGGTCTTTTACTTTAATTGCTGCCGCATCAGTAAACTGCAACGGCAGAGCTGCATCATCACTCATTTTTTACTCCAAGCCGGTCAACCGGTAATTCAGCGTAAGCAGATAGCCTACTCAGATCAATTAACCTAATTATCCGCCAGCTTAGGTATTGATTCAAGCCCTGTTACGTAATTCAACACATTGTGCATACCAATCAATGCATTTGGTTTAATTGACTGTGTGCTTTAGTATACAATCATCGTTTTATACTCTAAATAATCCGAAGTGCAGCCAAGTGACCATAAAATGAGTCACGAAGTACCGACATAAGTAGATGACTGAACGCGAGTGAACCTAGTCACCGAACCTTTATTCAAGACGCTGTAACTTGATGTATGACGAGTATATTTTTAATTAGTCCCGACTCAGGAGCCCTGCATGAGCCATTCTTTAGATCTCTATAATCAAGCACAACAGCTGATCCCTGGCGGTGTTAACTCACCTGTTCGCGCATTTAATGGTGTTGGTGGTACGCCACTATTTATTGAACGCGCTGATGGTGCTTATATCTATGATGTTGATGGTAAAGCTTATGTTGACTATGTCGGCTCATGGGGACCAATGGTTCTGGGGCATAACCATCCTGCGGTTCGTGATGCCGTGATCAAAGCCGTTAATAAAGGATTGAGCTTCGGTGCCCCTACTGCCGCTGAAGTCGAAATGGCAAAACTGGTTTGTGAATTAGTTCCTTCTATCGATATGATCCGTATGGTTAACTCAGGTACTGAAGCGACCATGAGTGCGATCCGACTCGCTCGTGGCTATACTGGCCGCGATAAAATTATTAAATTTGAAGGCTGCTATCATGGTCATGCTGACTGCTTACTCGTGAAAGCAGGCTCTGGTGCATTAACCATGGGGGAGCCAAATTCTCCGGGTGTACCTGAAGATTTCGTAAAACACACATTGACTTGTACCTATAATGATCTCGCATCAGTTCGCCAAGCTTTTGAAAACTACCCTGAAGAAATTGCTTGTGTGATCGTTGAACCTGTTGCCGGTAATATGAACTGTGTACCACCAACCGCAGAATTTTTACCGGGCCTACGTGCACTGTGTGATGAGTTCGATGCATTGCTGATTATTGATGAAGTCATGACTGGTTTCCGTGTAGCACTCGGCGGCGCGCAAGATTATTATGATGTGCAACCAGACCTTACTTGCTTAGGCAAAATTATTGGTGGTGGTATGCCAGTAGGGGCATTTGGTGGCCGCTATGAAGTGATGGAAAAACTCGCGCCAATTGGTCCAGTTTATCAAGCAGGAACCTTATCAGGTAACCCTGTTGCCATGGCTGCTGGTCTAGCGTGTTTAAATGAAGTCTCTCAACCAGGCGTTCATTCAAGACTAACAGAACTGACAGATAAACTTGCTCGTGGTTTAGAGCGTGTATCAAAAGCACAAGGGATCCCAATGGTGATAAACCATGTTGGTGGGATGTTCGGTATATTCTTTACTGATGCCAAAAGTGTCACTTGCTACCAAGATGTGATGAAATGTGATGTTGAGCGTTTTAAAACCTTCTTCCACCTCATGTTAGAGCAAGGTATTTATTTAGCGCCATCAGCTTTCGAAGCAGGTTTTATGTCTATTGCACACAGCGATGAAGACATTGAAAAAACCATCGAAGCCGCAGAAGTCGCATTAGCCAAAATGAAAGCAGCTTAATTTATCCTATACAAGGAGGCGCTCCCCTCGCCTCCTTAAATAACTTAATTTTTAATCTCTCTCTTAGATTCCCCCATTTACATACTTTTATTGACACTAGATGGTGTACAAAGTACACTTTAACTATTGTGTTTCAGGGAGGGAAACCAATGGGTCATGCAATAGAATTTATCGAAACATCTCTTTTTACAAAACAAATCAAACAAATAGCTACTGACGACGAATTAAAAGCACTCCAAATCACACTTATTGGTTACCCAGATATCGGTGACCTGATCCAAGGGACTGGAGGTCTACGAAAAGTGCGAATGGCGACAGGTAATCAAGGCAAAAGTGGAAGCGCAAGAGTTATTTATTTTTTAGCAACTAAAGAAATAATTTATCTTTTAATGGCTTACCCAAAAACAGTAAAAGATAGCTTAACTGATACAGAAAAAGCTGAATTAAAAAAACTAACGAAACTACTTAAGAATGAGGTGTAAAATGAGTATTTTCAATGAACTGAAAACTTCATTAGAAGAAGCCGTAGAGATAAAAAACGGCAAAAAAAAGCCATCTAAGGTAACGCGTTATGAAGTGGCTGATGTGAAAGAAATTAGAGAACAGCTGAAAGTTTCACAGGTTGAATTAGCTGATGCATTGGGTACGAGTATTGATACGATAAAAAGCTGGGAGCTAAAACGACGCAACCCAACTGGCTTAGCTGCCAAAGTTTTAATCGCAATTAAAAAAAATCCCTCTTTGTTTCATGAACTAGCAGCGATTTAATGCTATAAATTTCTGCATAAAAAAATCCCCCGTCATTTAAACAATCACGGGGGATTTTATTTATGGCGCTAATTAATTATTACCGAACATTTCTTTCACCCAATCAGGCGCATCGTCGGTTGCTGGCTGTTCGGAATTATTATTTAAATCCCAAACTGGCTCTTGATTGGCTGATGCTTGGCAAAGCGCATCTGGATTATCGGTCCAAATAGGTAAAGTACGTCCGCCACCAAAGTCAGAACAATTGAATTGACCATCAGGCATTACCTTCATATCAACAATGCCTTCCGGCTGACGGTTGATTAAAGCTAATGGAGCCTGATTATCTAAATAACGCTGGTATACTCTAAGCGCTCCTGTAGAACCAGTTAACTGTGTTGGCTCATTATTATCACGACCAATCCACACAATGGCGACTTCTTTACCATCAATGCCTGCATACCAACTGTCACGTAAATTGTTAGTGGTTCCCGTTTTACCAGCTAAGTTATATTTGCCATATTTCGACAATAAAACTCGCCCAGTACCTTGCTGAACCACTTGCTGCATACCATATAGTGTCAAATAAGCCGCTTGGGAAGGTATAGCACGTTCTGCGGACGGGTAGCTTTGATAGATTTCACTACCATCACCATCAATGACCGAACGCAATGCGGATAATTTAGCGCGATTACCATTACCACCAATAGTTTGATAGATTTGAGCGACTTCAGCTGGTGTTAAGTTCACCGCACCAAGTAACATCGCAGGAACCTTTTCCATCGCACCAGCTGGGGCGCCTAGACGCACAAAAATATTCACTATCTGGTCTAACCCAACTTCTAATCCTAAGTTTACCGTTGGAATATTTTGTGATTTTGCTAAAGCATCAACCAGTAGCATACCGCCAGTAAAGTTACGGCTGTAATTTCTAGGCTGCCATGTTTGATTCCCCACTTTCACTGATAATGGTTCGTCTTTCAACCATGTGTTGAGGCGGAAACGGTCTGGCTCATTTAATGCTGCAAGATAAACAGGGGGTTTTGCTAACGAACCAATGCTCCGACGTGCATTAAGCGCTCGGTTAAAACCTGAATACTGTGGTTGTGAACCGCCAACCATTGCACGTACTTCACCATTAATACGGTCGACTACGACCATTGCCCCTTCGATATCGTTTAATTTACGATCTTTACGTAACTGAGCAACCCCTGATTCAACCGCTGTTTCCGCAGCAGTTTGCGCAACAGGATCTAAAGTGGTGAAAATTTTCGCGCCCGATAACTGTTGAACTTTGTCCCCCAGTTTTTCGTTCAATTCCTGACGCACCATTTGCATAAATGCAGGCTGTGAAGCCACTAAACCTTCTTTGGTCTTGACCCCTAATGGACGCGCACTTAATACTTGATACATTTCATGATCAATAACATTGCGTGTTTCTAAGATTTTCAACACGACGTTACGGCGCTTAGTGGCATTTTCAGGGTTAGTCCATGGATTATAAAGAGATGCACCTTGAACCATTCCCACTAGCAGAGCCTGTTGGTCAAGGCTTAGTTCATTGATAGGACGCCCAAAATAGTACAGGCTGGCAAGTGGGAAACCACGAATTTCATCATTCCCATTTTGCCCTAAGAAAACCTCATTGAGATATAATTCAAGAATGCGCTCTTTACCGTAATTGTAATCAAGCAGCACCGCCATAATGGCTTCGTTAATTTTACGTTTAAGGGTTCGCTCGTTAGTTAAAAACAGGTTTTTCACTAATTGTTGCGTTAATGTACTTCCCCCTTGAACGGATTTACCTGCCGATAAGTTAGCCACTACGGCACGACCAATAGAATAAAGACTTACCCCATCGTGCTCATAAAAATCGCGATCTTCTGTCTCAATCAATATCTTGATTAATGATTCAGGGAAATCAGCCAGTGGTAATACTAAACGTTGTTCATTATTAGCTGATTGCATCATGGTGATCAGCTTTGGATCTAAACGGAAGAAACCAAACGAACGCCCGTTTTCCATGTTTTCAATTTTATTCAATACCCCATTATCAAATGACATTTTAGCCAATATTTGGCCTTCTTTTTGATCGGGGAAATTAAATGGTCGTCGTAAAATTTCAATCGAATTGCCTTTTACCGAAAACTCACCTGAATTGGTAATTTTAGTCACTTTACGGTACTGCATACCTTCAAGCAAACGCACCATCTCAGCTTGGCTATAATCCATACCGGGTTCAAGATTGACCATACGGCCATAAACAGCAGCAGGTAGATCCCATACCTTACCATCAAGACGTTCCTTGATTTGTTGGTTGAGATAAAAAGCATAAGCGGCAAGTAACACTGCAAAAACGATCAATAATTTGACAAGTAGCCAAAACCAACGCCAATTACTTTTTGGTTTGCGGTTCTTGTTACCGTTATTTTTTTTCTTAGCCATTAGCTCGTCCTCTTCATCATCGAGGTCTTGCTCATCAATATCATCATCGTTAAATAATTCTTCTTCATAATCATAGTCATCACGGCGGTGGCGGCGTGAGTTAGATGGTTTTTTTTTGGTAGATGGTTTTCTACGTCTACCAATAGGTTCTAAATCTTTACCGGACATGGTCGCTCCATATCACCCGAACTCTTAACTGAATGCCTGTAATTTTGGCTTAAAAAACCAATTAGTTCACAGAAGAAAGCTCTTAATTACATTTCATTACGCTATTTAGCTATCACCTTCTGGCAACGAGTCCCTATTAGAGCACAAAACAGACTGATTTCGCACTTATCTTTTATTTTGCGTTGTCGCAAAAGAAAACAGATCCACGCAATCATTTCCCAAATGTTATTTATTGATAAAAAAGCCTATTTTAAACATCAATAAACAACGATTAAATAAAAGAAAAACAACCATTATTCAAAACAATTTTAAACTATTCGTGTATGAGGAATATGATGAATTACCCAGCAGAGCCCTACCGCATTAAATCTATTGAATCCATTTCTCTGTTATCGAGAGAAGAAAGGATAAAGAAAATACATCAGGCAGGCTATAACACCTTTCTCCTTAGTTCTCAGGATGTTTATATTGATCTACTTACCGATAGTGGCACGAATGCGATGTCGGATAAACAGTGGGCAAGTATGATGACAGGTGATGAAGCTTACTCAGGTAGTCAGAACTTTGAACTATTGAAAAAGACCGCACAACACCTATTTGGATTTAAATATATTGTGCCAACTCATCAAGGAAGAGCGGCTGAAAACTTACTATCACTTATCACAATCAAGCCTGGACAATATGTTGCAGGTAACATGTACTTCACAACCACACGGTTTCATATAGAAAAAAATGGTGCAACTTTTATTGATGTTATCAATGATGATGCTCATGACGCCATGTCAAACGTCCCTTTTAAAGGCAATATTGATTTAGATAAATTAAAACAACTAATTGAAGAAAAAGGGGCTGAAAATATTGCTTATATTTGTTTAGCAATCACAGTCAACTTAGCGGGCGGTCAACCTGTATCAATGCAAAATATGCGTGATGTGAAAGCATTATGTGAGAAGCATCATATTCGTGTTTTTTATGATGCAACTCGCTGCGTCGAAAATGCTTATTTTATCAAAGAACAAGAAGCCGGCTATCAAGATGTCTCCATTAAAGAAATTGTTCACGAAATGTTCAGCTACGCTGATGGCTGTACAATGAGCGGTAAAAAAGATTGCCTTGTCAACATAGGAGGGTTTCTCGCTCTTAACAATCAACAGCTGTTTGAACAGGCTTGCGAGTGGGTGGTTGCTTATGAAGGTATGCCATCCTATGGCGGCATGACTGGTCGTGATATGTCGGCAATGGCCATCGGCATGCAAGAAGCAATGCAGTTCGAATATATTCAACATCGTATTCTGCAAGTTCGCTACTTAGGCAATAAATTAAAGGCCGCCAATATACCGATTATTGAGCCTATTGGCGGTCATGCTGTATTTTTGGATGCTAAACATTTTTGCCCGCATTTAACGCAAGAACAACTCCCCGCCCAAAGCTTAGCCGCGCGTATTTATCTTGAAACCGGTGTTCGCACAATAGAACGAGGCACAGTTTCCGCAGGAAGAGATAAAATAACTAAGAAAAACTATTTCCCTAAACTTGAAACCGTCCGACTAACTATCCCAAGACGCGTTTACACATATGCACACCTTGATTTCGTTGCTGATGGTATTATTGCTTTGTATCAACAAAAAGAAACCATACAAGGGCTCAAATTTACTTACGAACCGAAACAGCTACGCTTCTTTACGGCTCGTTTTGCTTATATTTAGTTATCATATTAATTATTAGCTAAATTAATTGCTTTTTTCGTTTTATTGGTTGGTGCTGTAGTGGCAGGATCATCAGGCCACAGATGCTTTGGGTAACGTCCTTTCATCTCTTTTTGTATTGCGCGATAACTTCCTTGCCAAAAAGCACCTAAATCTTGTGTGATCTGTAATGGGCGCATTGCTGGTGATAATAGCGATAATGTCACCACCACTTGACCATGAGCAACTGTTGGATTCGTCGCCTGCCCATACATTTCTTGCATTCGGATCTCAATTAGGGGCGGTTTCTCCAAAAAATAGTGAATACTTACATTGCTGCCAGAACCAGCTAAATAATGCGTCGGCAATGCCTCATCGAGCCATTTTTTTTGTTGCCAATCTAATCGATGTTCTAATAACTCACCAATATTCAATGCGTGTAGCTGCTTGCGATGAGTAATGCCATCCAGATATGGCGCTAACCAAGACTCTAAAGAATCTAATAAAGTTTCATCATCAACTGCTGGAAGAGAAATATCAGGAAACCATTGCTGTGCCAATTGACAACGAATGCGTAACTGCTGGGCAAATAGGCTCAAATCCAAATTATCTAGCCCATTTTGACGAAGCCAATGCAATAATGCCTGTTTAATTTGCTGACTATTTGGATTTGCTAACCTTTCCGATTGGATCACCAGTTGCCCACATTGTAATCTTTTCCAAGCAATCAACGTTCCTTTTTGTTCATCCCATTCCACCGTTTCCTGCTGATAAAACAATTCAGGGCAAGTTGCTTGTAACGTTTCGATATCAATAGGCAGCGCCAACGCAATTTTCGCATCAGCTGATGTTTCAGGTTGCCAAAGCACAGGCGCTATTAACCATGCAGAAGTAAACAATGTCTCGTTTTCATCTAATGAAGCCCCTAAGCCACTGGATAATAAGTAACGGCCTTGGTTATCACGATTTTTAGCAATGCGATCTGCGAATCCCGCCACTAACAATGTAGGTAACCACTCACTTATCAAGTTGCTATTTTTGCCAACGGCTGATGTCACCTTGTGCCCGCTAAGTATTGAAGCACGCTTACACCAATTATCTGTTGGTCGCTCTACATAATAAGATAAATCGCAATGGTTTTGACGTGGTGGTTCTTCAATGATAGCCACCAGTAATGCCGCTAGTTTAATGACTTCAATGTGTTGGCTTTGTTGAGCCTTGTGCAGTATAGCGGCTGTACGCACAGAGCTACCTGAGCCCGCCATTCCCCTACCTACTTGAGTGAGTTGACCATATTGGTCAATAGCACCTAATTGCTTGAGTAAATTTTTTGCCGCCCCAATAGCAGGCTGTGGAGGACTATCTAGCCACTGTAATTGAGTCACTTCTTGGCATCCCCACTGTAATAGTGATAACCATAATCCACTTAAATCACTGTGCAGGATTTCTGCCTCACTAAATTGTGCAGCGCGTTCGGCTTGCTCCTGACTAAATAAATGCCAGCAAACACCTGATTCTAAACGCCCTGCACGCCCAGCTCGTTGCACCATTGAAGCTTGGCTTATACGCTGCTTAACTAATTTTGTTAATCCAGTTCTTGGATTGAATAAACCTATACGCTCAAAACCACTATCAACCACTAATCGAATACCCTCTATCGTAAGGCTGGTTTCAGCGATATTGGTGGCTAAAACCACCTTTCGTTTCCCTTCGGGTGCTGGCTGTATGGCTTGTTGCTGCTCTTTTATCGAAAGAGCACCGTACATAGGGCATAAAAGTATGTCCTCACTAACCATCAAAGCCAGCTCTGTACGTGTTCTTTCTATTTCGCCAACTCCCGGTAGAAATAGCAGTAACGAACCACTTTCCTGTTGAAGTAGTTGCCAAACAGCACTGGCGACTTCTTTATGAAACAACTTATTAGGGTTTATCGGTCGAAAGTGTCGACTAACAGGGAATGACCGACCTTCAGAAGTAATAACAGGAGCATGAGGGAATAACTGAGTTAGCCCTTGATCATCGAGTGTGGCTGACATCAATAGGATTTTTAAATCATCACGTAACGCTTCTTGAACGTCTAATAATAAAGCGAGTCCTAAGTCCGCTTGTAAGCTTCGCTCATGAAACTCATCCAATATAATCAGGCCGATTCCCTCTAACATAGGATCCTGTTGCAGCATTCGAGTTAAAACACCTTCGGTAACCACTTCGATACGCGTTTTGCCACTAATTCGGCTTTCAGAGCGCATGCGTAGGCCAACTGTATGCCCAACCTCCTCTTCGAGTTGCTGGGCTAAACGAGCAGCCACACTACGAGCAGCAATACGCCTCGGCTCCAACATGATAATTCGCCCATCAATGATCCCGCTTTCTAATATAAGAAGTGGAAGAACCGTTGATTTGCCCGCACCAGTGGGTGCATGCAGTAGAACTTGGGGTGATTGTTGTAGTGCTGTCAGTAAGGGATCACTAACATCATGAATGGGTAGCACGTGAATAATAACTCCAATGATGTTTAACTTTTGCAAATAAAGATTGTAGCATGAACCATTATCTTTCTTGAGTGTAACTCTTTGGAGACAACATGGAATTTTCGCCTCCTTTGCAACCTGCTACTTTAATTAAACGCTATAAACGCTTTTTAGCTGATGTTGTGACCCCGGAAGGTCAAGTCATGACAATCCACTGTGCAAATACAGGTGCCATGACAGGGTGTGCAACACCTGGTGATACAGTTTGGTATTCCACATCGGATAACGCGAAAAGAAAGTACCCTCATAGCTGGGAAATCACCCAAACATCACAAAATCATCTTATTTGCATCAACACATTACGAGCAAATCAACTCGTCGCTGAAGCGTTGTCGCAAAAAAACATTCCAGAATTATCCGAATATAGTGTAATAAAGCCTGAGATGAAATATGGTTCGGAAAATAGCCGTATTGATTTTCTTCTGTCCGGTGATGGGCTACCTGATTGTTTTATCGAGGTAAAATCAGTAACTTTACTGGAAAATAACCATGGTTATTTCCCTGATGCAGTCACCGTGCGCGGACAAAAACATTTACGTGAGTTAACAATAATTGCTAAAGAGGGAAAAAGAGCCATACTGTTGTTTGCGGTTTTGCATACGGGGATCTACGAGGTATCAGCAGCTGCCCATATCGATAAGCAATACGCTAAACTTTTAGATGAAGCTATCGAAAGTGGTGTCGAAGTACTGTGTTATCAAGTAGATATCAATACACAAAAAATGCTATTGGGTCAAAATATTAAGTTTACTTCCATCAAATAATGATGGCTTAATTGTTTATTAAAGTGAGGACGCATGGGTTCTGGGGGCTTAAAAAGGAATAAACACGCGCGCCTTCACAGCATTACAAAACTCATAACATGAATGATTGCCAAGACGGCACTCTTCTGCTATTTATAGCGACCTTAATTTTTCCCCTTTGGGGTTTTGTGAAATTTGCGTGTGTAGGAGAAGCATTATGCAAGAAGGGCAAAAACGTAAGACATCGTCCTTAAGCATTCTCGCCATTGCTGGGGTTGAACCCTATCATGAAAAAGCTGGCGAAGAGTACATGAACGAAGCCCAGTTGGCGCATTTTAAGCTCATTCTCGAAGCATGGCGCAATCAACTCAGGGATGAAGTCGACCGGACAGTTACTCATATGCAAGATGAGGCAGCTAACTTTCCAGACCCTGTTGATCGGGCAGCTCAGGAAGAAGAATTCAGTCTTGAATTACGTAACCGGGATCGTGAACGTAAGTTGATTAAGAAAATCGAGAAGACACTGAAAAAAGTCGAAGAAGATGATTTTGGCTTTTGTGAATCATGTGGAGTGGAAATCGGTATCCGTCGTTTGGAAGCCCGCCCTACCGCTGATTTATGTATTGACTGTAAAACATTAGCAGAAATTCGTGAAAAGCAAATGGCTGGCTAATTGCTGATTATGGAGTCCTTAACGGCGCAACTCAGGCTGCGCCGTTACAAGGAAATCTATTAATGAAAAGCACAACATCCCCTTATATCGGTCGTTTCGCTCCCTCTCCTTCTGGTAACCTACATTTAGGCTCCCTTGTCACTGCATTAGGTAGTTATCTGCAAGCTCGCTCACAAAATGGTAAGTGGTTAGTTCGTATCGATGATATCGATCCTCCCAGAGAAGTTGCAGGGGCATCTCAACGTATTTTAACCACACTCGAACACTACGGTTTATATTGGGACGATCACGTTTTATACCAGTCACAGCGCCATGATGCCTATCGAGAAGCCTTAGAGTATCTCCACCAGCAAGGGAAAAGCTACTATTGCACCTGCTCTCGTCACCGCATTAAAGAGTTACAGGGGCATTATGATGGGCACTGTCGCCATCTCCAACTCCCCGCTCTCGACGCAGCGATACGTTTAAAACAGACTCACCCTGTTTATCAATTTACCGATAAAATACGAGGCACTGTTTATACAGAAGCCAATGTGGCAGAAGAAGATGTTATTATTCACCGTAAAGATGGATTGTTTGCTTATAATTTAGTCGTTGTAGTGGATGACCACTATCAAAATGTCACAGAGGTGGTAAGAGGTGCGGATCTGATCCCTGCCACGCTACAGCAAATTTCACTCTATCATCATCTTTCTCTACCCATTCCTCGTTATGCCCATTTACCATTAATCCTAAATCATGATAATAATAAGCTATCAAAGCAAAATCATGCCACTGCGCTGCCAATGACCGATCCTCGCCCTGTTATATGCCATGCGTTAGCATTGTTGAAACAACCGCCAATCGCGCATTGGCAGGATCTGAATACGCATCAGTTATTAGAAATAGCAACGCGTCAATGGCAGTTAGCAGTGATCCCATCTCATGATATTATTGATAAGACTTATGACTGAATATGACTTTTATGCGTTTAAGCATTCTCAAAGAAAGGCCAGTAAGCTATGATTAGCCGCTTATTTTGTTTAATGAATATTCGTAACGATATCGAGGTGTACTATTTTTAACCGAGTAGCAAATTTCTGCCGCAATATTTTATCGCGAAATGACAAGGATACGCGTGACGCACAGGCAGCCGGTGAAAGGCCAGTCACTTATTCTGACACGGCAGAAACTAAGCCCGTGGAGCAGAACGCTAAACAAACAAAACCCACGGTTCGTCATTCCAAGCGTGCCGATGTTCAGGCAGAGAAGCAACACACAATGACGACTGTAATTGATGAAAACATCACCATCATCCCGCGTTCAGGGCATACTATTTCACGTAGTGATATTAGTGATAATGCACTGAAGGTACTTTATCGCCTCCACAAAAGTGGTTTTGATGCCTATTTAGTTGGCGGCGGTGTGCGTGATCTCCTTCTTGGTAAAAAACCTAAAGATTTTGATATCACCACTAACGCAACCCCAGAGCAGATCCGCAAACTGTTTCGTAACTGCCGCCTAGTTGGCCGTCGTTTCCGTCTTGCTCATATTATGTTTGGACCTGAAGTGATTGAAGTTGCGACCTTCCGTGGCCATCATGACCAAAATGAGTCAGACGACAAAAACTTATCGCAACAAGCACAAAATGGCATGTTACTGCGCGATAATATTTTCGGGTCAATTGAAGATGATGCCATTCGTCGCGATTTTACTGTTAATAGCCTCTATTACAACATTGATGACTTCTCTGTTCGTGACTATGTTGGCGGTTTAAAAGATCTCAAAGAAGGCATTATCCGTCTGATTGGAGATCCTGAAACACGCTACCGCGAAGATCCCGTTCGAATGCTACGTGCGGTGCGTTTTGCTTGTAAGCTAGATATGCGTATCGAGCCAAATACGGCACAGCCAATTCAACGACTTGCCCCATTGTTAAAAGAGATCCCTTCTGCGCGTTTATTTGAGGAGTCCTTAAAACTACTACAAGCAGGCAAAGGCTATGCGACCTATAACATGCTGAAAGAGTATCATCTGTTTGAGCAATTATTTCCTGTGGTTAGCAGCCGTTTTACGGCGAACAATGATTCACCAATGGAAAAAATTATCGATCAGGTACTTAAAAATACTGACTTTAGGCTTAAAAATGACAAGCGGGTTAACCCTGCGTTTTTATTTGCCGTTATGTTATGGTATCCGGTCACTGAGCATGCTGAAAAGCTGTCTCAAGAAGGCGGTTTAGCGTATTACGATGCATTTGCACTAGCAATGAATGATGTGCTTGATGAACAATGCCGCTCAATTGCTATACCAAAACGCATTACAACCACTATGCGCGATATTTGGCAGCTACAACTACGTCTTCCACGTCGTCAGGGCCGCCGTGCAAATAAATTGATGGAGCATCCTAAGTTCCGTGCTGCTTTTGATTTATTAGAACTAAGAGCAAATGTAGAACGTAGAAACGAGCTCCAAGAACTGGCGATTTGGTGGGATGATTACCAACGTTCTAATAACACTAAGCAGCGTGAAATGATCGCCGAGCTGGGAAGTGCACCTGTTCGTAAACGTCACCGCCCACGTAAGCCTTCAAATGGTTCGCGTAAATCGAATACGCTCTAAATAATTCGAGATGTCGTTAAGCAACCAACGAACAAGTTGCTAAAAATAGAGGCTAATTTAGCCTCTATACCTCAACGAAAAGTGCGACAACTTGGTGCATAACGAGTACAAATACTAGGAGTGATAAAATGGAGTTGGTCTATATAATCATTGGCAGTAACCTTGGTGAACCATTAAAGCAGGCTCAGCAAGCTATTGATGCATTAAGTGCTATCCCACACTGCCGAGTGACCAAAACTTCTGCTGTATATCGCTCTAAGCCTCTAGGGCCACAAGATCAAAATGATTTCCTTAATATGGCCGTGTTACTTGAAACTGAGCTTGAACCAGAGGCGTTGTTGGATCACACTCAGCGCATCGAATTAGAGCTTGGTCGAGTCCGCAAAGAAGAACGTTGGGGCCCTAGAACCCTTGATCTTGATATTATGCTTTTCGGTGATCGTGTTATTAATACCCCACGGTTAACCATACCTCACTATGGGCTAAAAGAGCGTGAATTTATGCTATACCCGCTCAGTGATATTGCTCCCAACCTTATTTTTCCTGATGGTGAAACACTATCAGAAAGGCTCACACTCGTTCCACGCAATGGCCTTACCTTTTGGGATAGCACAACCTAAATTAATTGTGCGCCGCCTAAAATAAGCAAGGCCATCGGTGGATCTTTTCCGGAGGTTATTATAATGAAACCAATTTCTCTGGCTGATCTGGGTCAGTTCAAAAAAGATAAACGTAAATTCGCTACCATGACGGCTTATGACTCTAGCTTTGCCCAATTGTTTGCAGAGCAAGGGATCCAAGTCATGCTTGTCGGTGATTCTTTAGGAATGACCATTCAAGGTGAATCCAGCACCCTGCCTGTTACCGTTGAGCAAATCGCTTATCACACCCGTTGTGTCCGTAAAGGTGCTCCTGACGCATTTATTATTGCCGACATGCCATTTATGAGTTATGCCACTCCTGAACAAGCTTGCACTAATGCAGCAGTGCTAATGCAAGCAGGTGCTAACATGGTAAAAATTGAAGGTGGTAGCTGGTTATGTGATACCGTCAAAATGCTATGTGAACGTTCTGTTCCTGTCTGTGGTCATTTAGGGCTAACACCACAAGCAGTTAATATCCTTGGTGGTTATAAGGTTCAAGGGCGTGATGAAGTCACCGCGAACCAGCTAATGAAAGATGCTATCGCTTTGGAAAATGCAGGTATGCAGTTGTTAGTTTTAGAATGTGTACCCACTTCTCTAGCGAATAACATTACCGAAGAGCTTCTGTTACCTGTTATTGGTATCGGTGCAGGAAATGGAACTGATGGTCAAATCCTTGTTATGCATGATGCATTAGGGATCACTGCTCGCCCACCTAAGTTTGCAAAAAACTTTCTTGCGCAAGCCGGCAATATCCAAGATGCTGTACGACTCTATATCCAAGAAGTTGAAACGGGTCTTTACCCAAATGAAACTCACTCGTTTGAATAATTTGATTATACTTTAAACAATTTAAGGTGCAGCTTGACGACTTGTAAACGAATTTCTAAGCACATAGAAAACGATATGACTCGTGCACAACGCTGCAACTTGAAGTATGACGAGTATATGATCCAATAATAAGGAATGCACTTATGCTGATCGTCGAAACGTCACCTATACTTCGCCGCGAGATCCGCCGCTGGAAACTTGATGGCAAACGTATTGCGCTAGTGCCAACTATGGGCAATCTCCATGATGGGCACCTGACTTTAATTGATGAAGCAAAACAACAAGCAGATATTGTTATTGTTAGTATTTTTGTTAACCCGATGCAATTCGATCGCCAATCAGATTTAGCAAACTACCCACGCACACTACAAGAAGATTGTGAAAAACTAAAACGCCGTGGTATCAATCTTGTATTTGCGCCATCTGCAAAAGAGTTTTATCCAGAAGGAATGGAAAAACAAACGTTTGTTGAAGTGCCAGAGCTGTCGTCAATTTTAGAAGGTGCCAGCCGTCCTGGTCATTTCCGTGGTGTATCAACGGTTGTCACTAAGCTATTTAATTTAGTACAACCTGATTTAGCATTCTTCGGTGAAAAAGATTTTCAGCAGCTACAATTAATCCGTAAGATGGTGCATGATCTTTCCTTTGATACGCAGATTGTCCCTGTTCCCATTGTTAGGGCTAAAAATGGCTTAGCGCTGAGCTCAAGAAATAATAACCTTTCCGCTGATGAGCTAAAAGTTGCACCTCAATTGTATAACATAATGAAGCAAGCTTCAGAGAAGCTTATTGCTGCACCTGAAACGGCAGACACCCTTATTCAAGAAATGAATGAGTCCCTGCGTCAAACAGGTTTCACACCCGATGAATTATTTATTCGTGATGCCGAAACACTAGCACCGCTGACTAACACAACGAAAAAAGCCGTTATTTTAATGGCTGCGTGGCTAGGGCAAACTCGCCTGATTGATAATTTACAGGTTGAGTTACCCACCATTTCGGCGTAAAACAACAAGCAAACACAGCACCTCGATTAAGATGGCAGATGACTATTATGTTAAGAAAAATGTTACAAGGTAAGCTACACAGAGTCACAGTGACACAAGCCGATCTCCATTATGAAGGCTCTTGTGCAATTGATCAGAATTTTATGGATGCAGCGGGTATCTTAGAGTACGAAGCTATTGATATTTATAACGTAGATAATGGCGAGCGTTTTTCAACCTATGCAATCGCTGGTGAAAGAGGCTCCAAAATCATTTCTGTCAATGGCGCCGCAGCTCGCCGTGCTGCTGTTGGCGATAAACTGATTATTTGTTCTTACGTTAATATGAGCGATGAAGACGCTCGCCACCACCAACCGAAGGTGGCTTATTTTGATGGCGATAACATTATGAGCCGTGTAGCCAAAGCGGTACCAGTACAGGTTGCTTAATCCATTTTGTTAGCACCGCTATATTAAGGTGCTAACAAATCTCTTTATGTCTCAATCAAACTGTAATACAAACTGCGCTGTCGCTTCGGCCTTACCAGCTTTGATATTCTTTCCATAGCGATAATACTCCGCTTTTAAAGGAACCGTTGTTTCCCCTTTTTGCAAGTCGGCCAATTTTACAAATTGCTGATTAACTAATACCGTATCCTCACTCAATGGTGATTTCACGACAAAACCAATCCCACTCGCGTTACTGCCTTGGCCTTCATTATCAATTTTAATAATGGATTCTTTACCATCATAACTTTCAGTTTTGTTTGCCTGTAATTTTATTTTTGCAGATACATTACCAGTACAAACAATATTCATATTTTCTTCCACTGCCGATGATTCTGATGGAAAACCTATTGATGAAAATGCCGTAGTTGGTAAGCGCGGTAAATTAAAAGCCAGATCAGTATTCTGAGCAGTGCATGATGTCGGTGCACTAATCACTTTACCTTTTAGCTCATAAGTGTAACCAACACGTGTCGTTCCGCCACCAGTACTATGCCTCTTAATTAAAACAGCACCAATCACAGAGTTATTAAATGTTGTTTCTTGTGGATTATCTTTTGCCGCATAGAGGATAACGGTTAAATCCAGCGGCATAAGTTGGCCTTCAGGTACAGGTATTTCTTGCCCTGGACGGTTACGAAATGCTAACCCAGTTCTATTATCAATTAAAACATAAACAATATTTGCAGGGCCTCCAGCATGGACATGGTAAGCAGGTTGGCCATTGATATCACCATAATACCTTGCATAAATACCACTGCCTTCCCCATAAGTTGCATAGCCGTATACTTGCGCATCAACACCACACTTAGCGACTCCACCACGACCGCCTTGTCGCTCAAAATTAAAGCGCCCTAATTCGTCATGTTGTTTTATAACACCGCTTAATTTTACTTCTATAGTAGCTCGCATTGTCGAATGATTTTGTCCTTCTCCGCCCTCCTGACAATCTTGAGCAGCAAATGCAAAGCCATTACAGAATAGTAATAATATGAAACTTAAAGCAAAGGTATAAAATCTATCTATTTGATATCTCATTATTATTTATCCTGCTATCGACAGTCTGAATTGATTAAATAAAGACCGTTATTTGATAAATTATGCTCAACGTTATAATCCATAGAACAAGACTCATAAACGCCTTCATTTTTCCAATTAATCTTAATTTTTCCTGTAGGCTTTTCTGTGACCAAATATAGGGTATTAAAGTTGGAAACTAAATGTGTCGCGCCATCCTCTTCAATGGCTTTGGCACCGACAGGCAGCTCTTTATATGTTGAATGTTTCAACTTAAATAATATTTTGTAGCCCTTTTTCGCTTCAAAATCTGCCAGAATCAAAGCACCTTTTGTCGGAATAACGTTATTAATAATGTTATTTTCAATTTCGGTATCTTCTGGCAGCGTTTTTGTATCAATCGCTAAGGTGTTTTTACGGTAAGGTGCAATACCTGGCACAATAGCCAATCCAGAAGAATTGGTTGCAACTGACTGCCCGTTAATCACACCGACCCCTTGAGCACCTTTTGTTAATATCAATGCACTCGTTTCTTGCATTGATGGTGCTAATACCACACCATATTGAGTGCCAACAAATGCACCGCTGATGCCATAATTTAAATTTTTACTGTGTTCGCTATATGCATAGCCCGCATTCATTACTGCATAACTAGAACGGTAAGCAGTACTGAGTCCACCTGCATAGCCAACACCTTTATCGCCATAACTTTGGTAGATATCCCAATTTCCTCTGTACGACTCACCATAATTACCACTTAATCGAGCTGTTTGTAATGTTCGATGTTGATCATCAGTTGATATGCCATAGTTAACGTGCATAGAACGATCAAAGAGATCAAATGGCACACTCATATTCAAATTTAAATTGTATGCGCTTTTATTGTCATGGTTAAATTGCTGACCTTTTGAGTATGTATAGTAGATACTATAAGTAATTCTATTAATATTACTATTAAAACCCGCATTATATGACTGCTGTTTGTTCCCGCTACTATATTGATAAACAACAGTATTTAAATTAATTGAGCTAGAATTATTAAATATTGGCTGTGTCAGTGATAATGTATATTCATTTTTTAACTTATCATTATTACTTTGGTATTTTTCATCATAGGAAAACGCATCATTTATATTTAAAAAATCAGTATCAAAATGACGGAATCCCGCTAATGTAACGCTAGTATTTGTTAATTCAATTCTTTTCGAGTAGTTGACTCTAAATGCATTGCCATTCAATACATCGTTAGTAAGGTTAGCCTTAGAATGCACAATGTCTGCTGTAATCGCACCGATGTTACCCAGGTTAAAACCGGAACCAAACGCATAAGCTTGGTAATCATTGGCCAGCAAAACACCACTAAAAATGGTGACATAATCAGTTAAACCATAGTAGATTTCAGCTTCATTGATATAAGTGCCATCACCTTTGTTATTACCATCATACTTACCGCTAGCGAGACTATATTTAATGCTTCCTTTTCGCTCTAAAAATGCGATTGAAGAAAAAGGAACGATAAAGTTAACTTCACTACCATTTGATTCCTGCACAGAAACATACAGATTTCCACCATTACTCATTGGATAATAATCAGTAATTTCGAAAGGCCCAGCCGGAACACTCTTTTTATAGATAACTTGATCATTCTGTACGATAGTAACTACTGCTTCAGAATTAGCAATACCGTTAACACTTGGTGCATAGTTCGTTAAATCATAAGGTTCCATTTGCCTATCAGTGGCTAACTTAACCCCTTTAAATTTAAAAGAATCAAACAGTTGTGAACTAGTATATAAATTACCTAATGTTAATTCGCTTTTAATTACATTGATATTTCTTGAAATGGTATTACTAATATTATTCCATTTGTTTTTTTCATTTGCATTGTTAGACCAAGTAGAATAATTGCGAAATCGCCAAGCATCAAAGTTAACTTTGGTCTGAATGTTGCCATAATAATTGTCATCAACCGTTCCATGTGCATAACGGTTAAACGATGAAAATGAATAGTTAATAAAAACAGCAGGAATACCATTATCCCACTTCCTTTCCTCTATTTCGTTAATTCTTTTTTTATTAATCATTGCTTGTGGTATGGACAGTGAATAAACCCTTGTATTTAAGTCAAGATAACTTTTCATATACTCAATACGATTAATATTGAAGCATTCTTGCTCTATGCTCTGAGGGTTATGAAAATCGATACCGAAGCTTTCCCATTCAGTTAGACTGAAACAAGGTATTAACGTTTTAGTGTCATTATCCCCAGGCATTAATACAAACTTAACCTCTTTAGAGAAAATATGATTATTATTAATATAAAATTTTACGTAATAATCTCCAGGTGCTAGATCGTTTTCTTTAAAAACATCTAAGTCTTCGTTAGTAAGTTGTGTGTCCATACCTGCAATATTCAACAAGCTAGGAGAATAATAGTCTGCTGCTCTAATATAAAATGGAAATGTAGTTAATAAAATAGTAGTAAAAATAGGTAATAAAGAATACGTTTTCTGATAATTATGCTTCATGTCCCTTTACTCTTTTGTATGGTTATTATTTTATGAAGTAATTAACATCTAGCCCCTTACCAAAATCATCAATATAGTTTAGGGTGATATTTGTAGCTCCATTAATTGCTTTAGGGAGTTTAATTATCGATTCAGAATACGGTTCTAAATAGCTAGGAGCCTCAATAGCTTTATTATTAATCTTTAACGTTGCAATATTGATGAAAAAAGGTGTTGGATTAGTTACTTTTATACCTGATGGTGTATAACTCCAACTCAATTCATTAATGGATACTGCTAGTTTCTTATCCGACACATTTTTTGGTCGATAAATTAACTTGATTCTATTAGTCATAGAATAACGTAAAACATTTTCTAGATCTTCACTACTAGGTGCGACAAACTTCACATTCAGCCAGTACAATGATTCTCTATCACTAGGCAGTTCAGCTATTTTCGTTAACTGAATGGTGTTTTTTTGTTCGGCTCTTAATTTTAATAATGGTGGTGTCACAGCAAAGTCTTGAGTAACTTTCCCTTTTATGTCCTCAACCCATGACTGAAGTAAATAATTTCTATTTTTATCACTATTAAATGCAACAACGCCTTCACTTTTATCTTTCTCATGATAAATAACGCGGGTTGTTTCTAAACCAAACCCTGCATAGCAAGTTGAAATTGAGCTCAAAGTTACCAATAGAATAGATACTAATTTTTTCGAAAACACAATATTTAGCTCCAAAAAATTAACGCAGATTAATATTTAATAATCTGCGTTTTAAAATTATTTATAAGTGATTTTATAGTTTAGAGTCGCATCTGCCTGCCCAGCTTCTACTGTATCATCCGTGCTTACATATTTAGCAATAAACGTACCACTCCATTCAGAGCTATTTCCTGATACATTGATATCTTGGCTTTTACTTCCATCAACCACGATTGGATTTGATAAATCATCTTCGTGATAGATACGGATACCTACATTTTTTGCAACACCAGCACTGCCTTCATTATCTAGTTCTAAAATAGTATCATCATAACGGTTAGCTTTACCCATTAAGTTAATAGTCACTGTTCCTTGATCTGGGCAATCAATAAGTTCTATTTTTAATTTACCATCACCTCCAGTACCTCCAACTTCATCATCTTCACCGTTAAATTCACTGGTTGCAAAACGCCCCATTTTAACCTCGGCGTCAGGCGAGTAGGAATCATTAAGATTAATAGTGCATGTAGCGTTATAAATAAGCCCTTTAAATGATATTGTACCTGTTTGCTCTTCAGCTAATGCAGAAAAAGAAAAGGTAGAAATAATCGTAGCCATTAAGATACTTTTAGTTGATAAAATTTGCATTTATATCCCCATATAAGATTCATTGTTATTAATAGTAATTTTACTTATTTTAAGTTCAATCAATGAAACTATTTCTAGGCGAAACTATGCCTGCCAATTTATTATTCAAAGATTGATCTAACAGATCCCGCTAATGATATTGAGATTTTAAAAATAATAATAAATTATTAGCCCTCTCATAGGTAACCTGTAAGAAGAGTATAGTTGAGGAATATAATTATGTATTTATATAAATCTTTCAAAAGATGAATTTATTGATATACGGCACATATTTTAGAAAGAAATAACCCATTGTTTTTAAAGGAATTAATTTATTGACTTATATCAATAATTTATTATCCATTTAGCTAAAACAAAAAACATTTTATTATCAATGAATTACACATCATTGATGTAGACAACTCAAATTACTTTACTCATATAAATTGCATTATTTTTTTACACTTTTTTGGAGTAACCTGATGATAACGCCACCAAACAAGTCATATTTAGACCAAAAAGACATCATGATTTACTCATATAAAGCAAAAAACCAAGGTGAATTTCACCTTGGTTTTTAAAATACATTTACATTGTTATTAGGAAGCCATCAATATTGTTACAAGAGTAATTATAACCTAAAAAATCACCTCTTATTTAATCTTTCCATCGCGGTAGTAATATCATTTCCCACAAGAGAATTATATTACAGATATTATCCTTTATTTAACTTTGGCCATTTTAAATGGCCACCCTATATTAAATGTAAATTTCAATAGTTACCGCAGATAAATTATCATTTAAATATTTGCTTACTTAGTTAACTAAGTAAAAGCACTTACTTAAATTAGCTTCTTAAACCTCTGCCTTGCTCGATTAAATACCATGTTAACGCATAAAATACGACCAAGAAGATAAGTAATACACCTAGAGTTACCGCAATTGATACATCTGCAATCCCTAAAAAACCGTACCGAAAACCACTGATCATATAAACGATTGGGTTTAATTTGGATACAGCTTGCCAAAATGGAGGCAATAATGACAATGAGTAAAATACACCACCTAAATACGTCAAGGGGGTTAATACAAAGGTTGGTACGATACTAATATCATCAAAGGTTTTAGCAAAAATAGCGTTTAACAAACCCGCCAACGAAAAAACAATCGCCGTCAGTAACAACGTGATTACAATCATCATCCATGAATGCACTTGTAACGGAATAAAAAATAACGATACAACAGTTACCAACAAACCAACCAAAATTCCCCTAGCGACTCCACCACCAACAAAACCCGCAATAATCACATGGGTCGGTACAGGAGCGACCAGAAGCTCTTCTATATTTTTTTGAAATTTAGAACCAAAGAATGAAGAGCAAACATTCGAGTAAGAGTTTGTGATGACTGCCATCATGATCAAGCCCGGCACTATAAATTGCATATAATCAACACCTCCCATCTCGCCAATTCGGGAACCAATTAGGTTGCCAAAAATGACAAAATAGAGCGACATAGTGATGACAGGCGGTAATAAGGTTTGTACCCAGATACGAGCAAAACGAGTGATCTCTTTAATCCAAATCGTTTTTAGTGCAACCCAATACAGAGAAATCATTTTGTTTCCTCCAAAGGTGCAACACCGTTATCTCTTTTTACTAAGTTCACGAACAACTCTTCTAAACGATTAGCTTTATTACGCATACTGACAATTTCAATTCCTTGCTCATTTAGCTGACTAAATACACCGTTTAACCCTTGTTCCCTCTTAACATCCACTTCCAAAGTTGAGGTATCAATTAAACGTGTTTCATAACCTTTCAATTCAGGGATAGGGCTTTTGGCACCAAGGTCAAAAATAAAAGTTTCAGATTCCAATTGACTCAGCAATTGTTTCATACTGGTATTTTCAACTAATTCTCCATGTTGAATGATCCCAATATTACGACATAGCATCTCTGCTTCTTCCAGATAGTGAGTGGTTAAAATAATGGTGGTACCTTGCGCATTCAGCTTTTTCAAAAAGCTCCACATTGAGCGACGTAGCTCTATATCAACACCCGCTGTTGGTTCATCTAAAATGAGCAATTTAGGTTCATGCATCAAAGCACGTGCAATCATTAACCGGCGTTTCATCCCACCCGATAAATTACGCGCGCGCTCATCACGTTTTTCCCATAAATCCAGTTGAGAGAGATACGTTTGTGCCCTTTGATGAGCAACAGAACGTGAAACACCGTAATAACCGGCCTGATTAAGGACTATCTGTAATACGGTTTCAAATGGGTTAAAGTTAAATTCTTGTGGGACTAAACCCAACTGTTGTTTGGCTAGGACCACTTGTTTGTCTAAATCATAACCAAAAACTTTTACTGATCCGCTGGTTTTGTTAACCAGAGAACTAATAATTCCTATCGTTGTAGACTTACCTGCGCCATTGGGGCCAAGTAATGCATAAAAGTCACCATCTTCTACGCTTAGATCAATTCCTCGCAACGCTTTCACGCCACCTGAATAGGTTTTGGTTAATTGCGATAACTCAAGTGCGTAAGTCATATGTAAAAAACACCTTTATTCTTGGGGCAGTTTAGTAGCAATATAATAATGTTAAACTCGAAATAATTCGAGGCGCAGCTCAGCGGCAAGTCAATGAGTCACAAGGAACATACATAAGCATGTAATGCGTAGCGAGTGAACATAACCACTATGCCTCAACAAAAACCGCTGCAACTTGAAGTATGACGAGTCTATGATGCCATTTTTTTACTGGCACCGTTATGCAGAAAGAGTAAATGGGTATATGCTATTTAATTCATATAGTTAATAATACCAAGATGGTATGCCTGTAATAAAATGAGCATCATAGGATGCAATAATTAATGCAACAAACTATTAATTAAGAAATACTGTATAAGATTTTAACGTAAAGTAACACAACTAGGCTATACGTCATGATGAGAAAAATTGAAGAGCTGTTCGCGAATAATGAAGCTTGGTCAGCTTCAGTAAAAGAAGAAAATCCTGAGTTTTTTAAAGAGTTATCTAAAGCGCAGAAACCACGATTCCTATGGATAGGTTGTTCAGACAGCCGAGTACCTGCTGAAAAATTAATCAATGCAGCTCCGGGCGATCTTTTCGTACACCGCAACGTTGCAAACCTTGTTATTCACACAGATTTAAACTGTTTATCAGTGATCCAATATGCTGTTGATGTCCTACAAGTTGAACACATTATTATCTGTGGTCACTATGGTTGTGGTGGTATTGAAGCGGCGGTTGATAATACCGAACTCGGCCTAATTAATAACTGGCTACTACACATCCGTGATATTTGGTACAGACACAGCTCAATGCTCGGCGAGTTGAAACCTTGCGAGCGTTTAAACCGTTTATGTGAATTGAACGTGGTTGAGCAGGTGTACAATCTAGGTCACTCAACCATTATGCAATCAGCATGGAAACGTGGACAAAAAGTGATGATCCACGGCTGGGTTTACGGTATCAATAATGGTCGCTTACATGACCTACATACCACCGCAGATAGTCGAGAAAAACTGGAGCTTTGCTATCGTGAGGCGATTGCTAAGCTGACAAATAAAAAATAAATATTTTACAAATTAAAGTTCGAGTTGCAGCGGTTTTTGTTGAGGCATAGTGGCTATGCGCATTCGCACTATTCGCCTAGTTGCAACTTGAATTATGTAAGTAATATGCTTTAGCAAAACAAAGGGCCACTCATCCGAGTAGCCCTTTATTATTTAGTACCTATGACGATATGAACTTAAAATAATTCGAAGTATAACGTATATACCGAGTTATCACTCTTCAATCAAAGTCACATGGCCAATATAGGGTAAATGGCGATATTGCTGTGCATAATCAATACCGTAACCAACCACAAATTTATCTTCGATTGAGTAACCAATCCACTCAACGGGCACGTCAACTTCACGGCGTGATGGTTTATCCAGTAATGTACAAATCGCAACAGATTTAGGTCCACGCAATTCAAAAATTTCACGAACCTTGTTTAAGGTGTTCCCTGAATCAATAATATCTTCAACAATCAATACATGTTTACCGCGGATGTCTTCGTCTAAATCTTTGACAATTTTAACGTCGCGGCTTGAATTCATTGCATTGCCGTAGCTTGAAACGGTCATGAAATCGACTTCGTGAGGAACATCAATTTTACGGCACAGATCCGCCATAAAAATAAAAGAGCCTTTTAATAAGCCAACTAAAACCAGCTCACCATCAACGTTTTTATAGTGTGCGCTGATTTTTTCTGCGAGTTCACCAACACGCTGGCTCAGCGCTTCTTCAGAGATCATCACTTCAAGAGTATGTTTCAATTTACCAATACCTATTTGTTTTAACACCAAAAACTCATATTACCTACAGCCGCTTACCCTAAATAAAAACAGTGCGTAAGAAAAAATGAGAACATAATTCGAAGAGTATACCAGAACTCACGATTGGCGAAAAATAGCTGTGATTGATTTTTACCAACAGCCGTTTTTTAGCAATTAATGTCTGTTCTCGTTTTTTTAATCATCCAGAGCACGAAGGTGATCGTTTTTATTCAAGGTCAGCAGAGCCAATAAACTGATCAGCGCTGTCGCCATCACATACCACGCTGGAATATCAAGATTGCCCGTTTGTTTGATCAAACCGGTAATGATAAGACCTGCACAGCCTGAAAATACCGCATTAGATAACGAGTAAGCCAATCCTAGTCCTGTATAGCGAACTTTGGTTGGAAACATCTCGGCTAGCATCGCAGGACCAGGCCCTGCAAGTAGGCCCACGATCCCACCCGCAATAAAAACCACCACCGCTTTGATCAATAAAGTCGATGATTCACTTTGTAATATCTTTAGAAGTGGTAACGAGAACACTAACAATAAAATAGTGGCTAGTACCATAATATTACGTCGCCCTATTTTATCACTGAGCATTCCAGCAGGGAGGATAGTCACCGCAAAGCCAACATTTGAAATAACGGCAATTAATAACGCGGTATTAAAATCAGTATGCAGTGATGATTGAAGATAGGTTGGCATGATCACTAAATAGGCATACCCTGCGGCAGACCAAGCCATTAATCGTCCAATACCAAGGAAAATGGCTTTGAAGATATCGACTTTAGCCGCATTCGTTTCTGATTGTTCTTTTTGTTGAGCAGACACGAAACTTGGTGTTTCCTCCATGTTGTATCGCAACCATAAAGCCAACAGCCCCATTGGTAATGCTAACCAGAAAGGGATCCGCCATCCCCAATCATGTAAACTTTCTGTACTCATTAAAAAAGAAAGTAAAGACACTACGCCAACACCAGCTAACAGACCTAGAGCAACAGTGAACGATTGCCAAGCACCAAATAGCCCTCTTTTCCCTTTTGGTGCAGATTCCGTCATTAATGAAACCGCGCCACCATATTCACCACCCGCAAATAAGCCTTGGAAAATCCTTAACAAAGTAATAATAATCGGTGCTGCAACGCCAATAGTTGCATAAGTAGGTATAAAACCAATCGCAGTGGTAACTAGCGTCATCATGACTAACACAAATATGAGTGTCGGTTTACGGCCTAACTTATCCCCAATGCGTCCAAATATCAGTGCGCCCAATGGCCTAAAAAAGAAAGCGATAGCGAATGATGCATAGGTTAAGAGGATCGCCGTAATCTGTGATTCTTCTCCTGAGTAGCTAAAAAAGTTTTGAGCTATAATAGTGGCAAGGAAACCATAGATAGCAAACTCATACCACTCAATAAAATTACCGACCGAACCTGCAAGTAAAGCTCGCTTATGACTATATGAACTGATAGCCATTTCATTTGAATTTTGCATATTTTGGACTCAGATGATTGTTGTAATTATTATTTAGAGTATATACTCGTCATACTTCAAGTTGCAGCGTTGTTGACCTCGTTCAGCTAGCCGAGTCACATAGTTTATCTATGCTCCCCGACTATCTTCACTTGTCGCCTACCTGCACCATGAATTATTTAGAGTATAGATGCTGAATAAAATTAAATGAGTCAAAAGTTTCAATAAAAAAGCCATCAAGGTATTTTTGATGGCTTATCGAAGATTGGTTGGCGAATGTTAACTGACCGTAAAGCCCATCATCATACCTGTATCTTCATGTTCTAATAGATGACAATGCGCCATATAAGGATGTTGTTGAGTGGCAGGATGTTTAAATTCAACTAATATCTCACTCACTTGGCCTTCGACTTTGACAATATCTTTCCAACCTTGTCGATGAGGCTCAACAGCTCGCCCGTTTTCTTTTAAGATACGGAATCGTGTTCCATGAACATGGAATGGATGAAGCATCATATCGCCCCGCCCTGAAACGACCCAGATCTCTTGCTGATTGATTGGTGCATTAAACGCAGCTTCAGTCATAGAGAATGCTTGGCCATTGATAGTATTAGCATTATGAATATTTAATTCGCCACTACCCATACCACAATGATTACCGCCGCCCATATTTCCCATATTACGTTGATTCATGCCACCATGACTCATCATGCCGCTGTTTCCACTATTTGACATCATATGGCCGTTCATCATAGCACCGTGCCCTGCCATGTTGCCCATTGCTTGGTCACCGTAGCGTTCACGCAGCATCATCATTCCTTGCATATCTAAACGCATATCCATCATCAGGTGAAAACGCCGCCGAGTTAGACCGGCTAAAGAAGGGATAGCTGAAATAGTAGCCAACTGCTCAGGAAGTTTTCCTTCTCCTGTGCTCATTGTCGTTTCAATACGCAAAACGGGTAGCGGTTGGTTAAAGGGTGCGATCGTCATTCCCATTTGGTTCACAGGTAGTGTGACTAAATCAAAAGCACGCCCATCTCTCGCATCAATCAGAACTTCAAAGCGCTCTCCCATTAAAATAGGTAGCTCAGTAACAGCTATTGGCTCTGCTAATAACCCACCATCACTTGCGACAACATACATTTTTCGCCCATCGCTGGTAGAAATATTGAGGCTACGTGCGTTACAGCCATTAAGTAGTCTTAAGCGTAACCAACCTTTAGGCGCAACGTGTTTTGGAAATACTGCCCCATTGGTCAGCATGAGATCCCCAAACCAACCAACAGCAGCACTCATTACATCTAACTGATAATCAATTTGCCCATCATCTTTAAGGCGTTTGTCTTGTAAGATCACTGGGATATCATTAATTCCCCAATCACTTGGTAAACCATGCTTATTACTTTCATCATCTTTAATAATGACTAACCCAGCCAATCCCATGGCAACTTGGTAGCCTGTTTTTCCGTGTGTATGAGGATGGAACCAGCAGGTTGCTTCAGGTTGATTGACCGTAAAATTTACCTGACGGTTAGCGCCTGAAGCGATAATAGCTTGTGGCCCGCCATCTTGTTCACCCGAGATTTCAAGGCCATGCCAATGCACGGTAGTTTCATCAGAAAGTTGGTTAGCGATATTAATATTGACGCTCTGCCCATTTTTCAGACTAAGTGCAGGGCCAAGCAGATCACCGTTATATCCCCATGTAGTGGTTTTTTTACCCGGAACAAACTGAGATACACCTTGTTTAATCGCTAATTGGATATTACCTTGTGCATCAGGCTCAATCAGTGGCGGGATAGCTAGAGCTGGGAAATTTTCCGCGGCGACCGCAATACGGCTCCACATAGGTAGCGCACTTGCGGCATAAGCTAGGGCACTTAACTTAATGAAATCACGGCGTAACATTGATAACCTTCCTTTTTATTTATCAAATCAATAAGATAATTAAACCAATAGCTCTACTTGAGATTATCGTTTAGAAACAAAATATGGTTTAATATTCTCTAAATAATTCGAGATCCAGCTAGACGCCCGTCAATAAGTCGCTTTGAGCACAGAAAACACGGTGACTAGCACGAGTGAGTGTAGTCCACATACCTTAGCGAGAGGCGTTGCAACTTGAATGATGATGAGAATATCTAAAAATGATAAAGCTTCCCCTTACAGGAAGGTCAAGGAAACCACAGAGTTATTATGGGTATATTACACAGATTTAAGAAAAATATACTTGACTAACAATTCTATTATTATGTTAACGTTACTTGACATAAAAAACAGATAGAATATTGAATGCGCAAATTTACCGTAATTTTTTACCTCATTACTCTGTTAGGGATAACACATTCTGCCAGAGCACTAAGCCCCAATGAAGCTGAAGATCTTGCTGATCTGACGGCGGTTTTCATTTATTTAAAATATGACTGTGGTTATTCGCAAATTCCCGATCGAGAAATTGAACGTGCCATTGTTTACTTCGCTCGTAGTAACAAATGGGATCTCGGTGATTATGATTCCAGTAAAATGACCCAGTTAAATAAAGAAAGCTACAATGATCTCAAAGGGATCCCTCTTTCTCAGGAGTTTAAATGTCAATCTTTGGCTCGCGACTCACTTGGATTATTCGCTTACGTCAAATAACGAAACGCTAAGTCATTCAAGGAGCAACTAAAAGACCTGCCAATCAGCTGCTAGGGAACTTAGAAAACACAGTGACTGACATCAGAAAACGTAAGTCACCATGCCCCAATATAAAATGCAGTAACTTGAAACATGACGAGTCTCTATACTCCCCCTTAATCAGGGGAGCTACTATTCCTCTTCTTCGCTCTGCGCTCCTGCCAAAACATAGCAATAGATGGGATACTTTGAATGATCACCATTCTAATAATGTGATTCGACATCACGAACCCTGCGTCGAGATTCATGGTAATAGCCGCAAATGTCATCGCTTCCATGCTGCCTGGCGCCCATGCTAGCAACAAGACAGGGATAGGATATCCTGTTATCCAAGATGCAAATACCGTGATCAATAAGGTTAAAAAGATATTTATAATGACGACTTGCGCTGACGAATAAATATTTTTGATCAGCGATGAAAGTGGAAACACAATAAAATGGTTACCAATATTCATCCCAATCAGCACCATGCTAAGTTCGGTGATCAAAACAGGGAAATTGAGTTGTATATCAAGCCAACTCTGAATTAAGGTTGCTGCTCCCAAAGAAGTCAACATAAAGGGGGCGGGGACATGCATTCTTTGTAAAACCAACCCTAAGCCTAGCCCCGTTAATACAATCACCAACAGCCAAAATGATGATTGCCATGTTAAAGAAGGAAGTACCAAAAGAGGCTGTGGGTCTCCATCACTACCAACGACAATACCCGCCAATAAAATTAGAATAATCAAACGGATAGTATGTGAAATAACAATTTTTTGTGGTGGAGTATGGGTATGATCAGTCAGTGCTAATATCGCCGCCATTGCGCCAGGAACAGAACCTAACATAGCCTCTTGCTTTGTCCAGCCCACTTTACGATGAAACCAGAAGTAGCTAAATGAAAACTGTACTGCGAGGCAAACCACTAACATGATTAATAACAAAAATAGGTTTTCGGCTTGCCCAAGCGAGACTTGATTAAACATCAAGCCAACAGAGGTACCGAGTGATATTTGTACAAATGTTAAGGTATATTTAGGAACTGCAAATTGGATCTTAAAACGGTTAAACACAATAACAGCGATGATAGGGCCAAACATCAGGGCAAGAGGTACGCCTAGGTGTGTCATTGTCCCACCAATTAAGGCACAAATAACAATCCCCAGTCCCATCTTCAATAATCTTATCATCACACAACCTTATTACTGCAAGAGCATTCAATGCTTCGATTTATTTAGAGTATAATAGTATCGTTTAACTTGATTGGATTCATTACATTATTGATATATAAATAATCTATAAGTGCTTTATTACTGACCATCATATTAATAAGGAAAGCCGATGACACTGCGTATTACCACTTCCCCCTCCGAAGCCGAAATTGAGCAGATTTATCAGTCATTGCTTACCTATAATTTACAATTTTTCAGTGACGATATTCATAGCCCCCTTGCTGTTTTTTATGAGCGAGAGGGCAAAATATTAGGCGGTATTACCGGTTCTAAACTCGGTAATTGGCTTAGGATAAAATACCTTTGGCTTGATGAATCGCTCCGCAAACAAGGTATCGGAACACAATTAATTCAAGCAATGGAAGATAAAGCTAAACAGTTGGGGGCAAAATACGCTGAAGTCGATACTTTCAGTTTCCAAGCTAAGCCATTTTATGAAAAGCAAGGCTACCAAATCATTTCAACGCTGATTGAATACCCCGTTCAACATGAAAAATATTATTTTATGAAAAAACTATCCTGTTCTTAACAAAGAACGATAGCCCCCTACCGTTCTTTGTTGATAATTCGAGGTGCAGCTAGGCGACAAGTGAATGAGTCGCTAGGAGCATACATCAGTATGTGACTGGCGCGAATGAGCGTAGTCACTATACCTTAACGAAAAGCGCTGCAACTTGAAATATGACGAGTATCGTTACAACGCGTTTTTATCTGCAATAGCTTGGTTAATAATCGCTTTTGCCATCCATTGTGTTAATTCAATCACTTCACTATCATTTTGCTTCCAAATATCTTTTAAGACTAAAAAGATTTCAGAACCATAAATCACTGAAAAAGCTTTAATCACTTTATCAATCAGTTCTGCGGGGAATTCACCTTTCATGGGGGCAGTGACCATAGCTAGAATATCTTTACGGTTCCCTCTTTCAAGGCGTTTTTCTTTTGGATCTAAATTCAATGAGCGTCCCTCTGCCCACTGCTGCAATGAAACCTGTAATGCGGCTCTTAATGCCCCTTCATGTTCAAACATTCTAGGCAAAGCAAAGGATAACAATTCTTTAATTCGTTCCTCTGTTTTTTCACTTTGTGGACGCCATGTTAAAATAGGACCAAGGCTCGCATTAACTGTTGCAGCGATCAGATCGCTTTGAGTTGGAAAATAACGATACGCGGTCGCCCTTGATACCCCAGCCTCAATAGCCAATTCAGAAACAGATGGCATACCACCTTTTTCAAACAGTTCTAATGCCGTATTAACTAATAATATATAAGTTCGTTTCCTTGTCCCTTTATATTCATTACTAATATTTATTGATGACATCGTTCCCTCCTCCTGAAAACGTTTTGCGACAACAACGATTAACTCATCATGTCATTTTGCCATAATGGCGGCTACTGCTTATTGAGTTATCTTGAGAACTTATCATTGAGATTGCAAAAACATGACATTTACTTAAAAAGTAAAAACGGCATGAAATTAAAATACTATTATTTATCAATAAATTATTATTATCACAATAAATTTATGTTAATAAAACCAAAAAATGAGACTGTAATCTCATTTTACATTTAACACAAATGATACTATAGTCTCATTCGGATGATAAATTAAACATCTACATAACCTATATTCTAAATGATTCGAGGTGCAGCTAGGCGGTAAGTGAATGAATTGCTGAAAGTCACCATCGCTTACCCAAAAGCACTGCAACTGGAAGTATGACGAATATATAAGGATTTTTCGATGAAACAGCATCAAGGATACATCTACATAGCATCAACGTTAGATACCAAAAGTGACGAATTGTTCTATGTCTGCGATTTAATTAAAGCAACAGGTTTGTCCGTTCGTACTGTCGACCTAACCACTCAGCCAAAACAACTTAACAGAAATGCTGATATTAGTGCCCAAACAATTGCCGAATATTACCCTGATGGTGCTAAGGCCGTATTCTGTGGTGATAGAGGAAAAGCGATAGAAGCGATGTCACAAGCTTTTAGTCTTTACCTTACGGCTCAAACTGATGTTGCTGCGATATTAGGTTTAGGTGGTTCTGGTGGTACTGCATTGATCACCCCAGCAATGCAAGCGCTTCCCGTTGGTATTCCTAAGCTCATGGTTTCAACGATGGCCTCAGGTGATATCTCAGGCTATATCGGTGCAAGTGATATTTCCATGATGTACTCCGTCACGGATGTTTCTGGATTAAATATTATCTCTCGTAAAGTCCTGAAAAATGCCGCTAACCAAATCGCAGGTGCGGTCTATTTTCATCGTGAAGACGATATGGAAGAAACATTAAAACCAGCCATTGCCCTGACCATGTTTGGTGTGACAACACCTTGTGTTCAGCAACTCACTGAGCGACTTGAATCACAATACGATTGCTTAGTGTTTCACGCGACGGGTAGTGGTGGTAAAGCAATGGAAAAATTGATTGATAGTCACCTGCTACACTCGGTACTCGATATCACCACCACAGAAGTTTGTGACTATCTCTTTAATGGTGTTTTAGCCTGCGATGAAGATCGCTTTGGTGCCATTGCACGGACTCAGACCCCGTGTGTGCTTTCTTGTGGCGCACTCGATATGGTGAACTTTGGCCGACCTTCAACCGTCCCAGAGCAATATCGTGACCGATTATTTTATCACCACAATGCCCAAGTCACCTTAATGCGAACCACCAAAGAAGAAAATCAAATCATGGGCCGCTGGATAGCAGACAAACTTAACCGCTGCGAAGGTGAAGTCCGTTTTATTGTGCCTACAGCAGGTTTCTCTGCTTTAGACATCGAAGGTGGGCAATTTTGGGATCCTGAAGCGGATCAAGCATTTATCGATGCATTAACTGAAAATATTATAACAACAGAAAAACGCAAACTTATTTTGAGTCCTTACCACATTAACTCAATAGAGTTTTGCGAACAAGTGATTGATTTACACTCTGAATTCAAGTGCAGCTAGGCGACAAGTGAGTGAGTCGCTAGGAGCATACATAAGTATGTGACTGTCGCGAATGAGCGTAGTCACCATACCTTAACGAAAAGCGCTGCAACTTGAAGTATGACGAGTTGATACTCTAAATAATTCGAGGTGCAGCTAGGCGACAAGTGAGTGAGTCGCTAGGAGCATACATAAGTATGTGACTGGCGCGAATGAGCGTAGTCAACAACGCTGCAACTTGAAGTATGACGAGTAATACACCAGGAAATTTTGAACAACGAGTAGAGGTTCACCAATGAAACATAATCGCGAAAGCTTACTGAATAAATTCAAAGAGATGATCGCTAGAGGCGAGCCCATTATCGGCGGCGGTGCGGGTACTGGCTTATCAGCAAAATGTGAAGAAGCGGGTGGCATCGACCTCATTGTTATTTATAACTCTGGCCGCTATCGCATGGCTGGGCGTGGTTCACTGGCTGGTCTGCTGGCTTATGGTAATGCCAACGAAATCGTGATGGATATGGCAAAAGAAGTTCTTCCTGTCGTTAAACACACACCTGTACTTGCTGGTGTGAATGGCACGGATCCTTTCTGCCAATTCGATCGCTTCCTTGATGAGCTCAAAGCTACTGGATTTGCTGGAGTACAGAACTTCCCGACCGTTGGCCTGATCGACGGTAATTTTCGCGCTAACCTTGAAGAAACAGGAATGGGTTATGGTTTAGAAGTTGATATGATCCGCTTGGCGCATGAAAAAGGCTTACTCACTACACCATACGTATTTAGCCGTGAAGATGCTATCGCAATGACCGAAGCAGGTGCTGACATTATTGTTCCACATATGGGGCTAACCACCGGTGGTAATATTGGTGCAGAAACCGCGTTAACACTCAAAGACTGTGTCCCATTGATTAATGATTGGGCAAAAGCAGCAAAAGCCGTACGTGATGATGTTATTGTGTTATGTCATGGTGGTCCAATCGCCACGCCAGAAGATGCAGAATATATTTTAGCAAATTGCCCTGAGTGCCATGGTTTTTATGGTGCAAGCTCAATGGAACGTTTGCCAACAGAAGTCGCACTAACCGCAACAACAGAAAAATTCAAATCAATTAAGCGTTAATATTTAGCCTACACCAGGGCATTTACTCAAAGCACCTAATTATAGGTGCTTTATTTTTGCTGCTGCCATTTCCACCGCGCTGTTTTTTTGCTTAATACTTTAAACAATAATGGCAATACGACGGGTAAACCAAAATACAATACACCAAAAGCAAAAGCGATATGCGGTTTTTCTGGGAACTCGCCACCTGAAGGGATTAAATTATAGTAATCAATGGCGTTCAGGTACTCAGGGGTCAAACCGCCATACGGCACTAACCAAGACATCATTAACACTAAACAGATGCAAAACATAAAGTTCATTGCCATCAATGCCGAATACCCCATGTTCTCTTGGCGCTCTTTATCGGTTCGGCTGCTTAACCCATAGATCATGCGATTTAATACGGTAAAACTGTATAAATAAAGGATCAGTGGTGAATCCCCTAATACGGCAAAATTAATGGCAAAAGCAAATAGCCCATATAGCAATGCAAAAAAGATGAGTACTTTGATATTACGCGTGATCGACATGAAAACGCCTGAGTGCACTAAAATAAACTCAAAAATTAGAATTAACGTTAAATTATAAATCAGTGCGACATCATAATATTCAGGAAAAAACCAAACAGAAAGAATAAAGCCTACGTAAAATAACGAGAACCCAACGCCGATCATTTTTGACAACATACGCAGCACACTAAAAGCATGTTTGCTTTCTACTATGTTTTTAGCTGGTTTGTTGCTGGCAGAGAAAAAAGGTTTGGTATCTGCATTATCTTTTTTGTTTGGGCTTTTAGCCATGTTATACACTCAATGAAATACTGCAATTAAAAGCGTAAGCGGCATGAATGCATACTCTAGATAATTCGAGTGAGCGTAGTCACTATAGCTTAACGAACAACGCTGCAACTTGAAGTATAATGAGTATATTTATGGCAATCATGCCATCCAGTATTAGACTAACTTAGCAATCAAATTATCAAGATCACCTTGTAAGAAATTAACCGGTGGAATTTCAATGACAGTATAAGCACCTGACGCCTGTTTCATCGATGCTCTCGCCGCAGAAACCATAAATTGTGACGTCAGCGCAGGGTTATTTATACGCATCGAATATTCAAATAGTTGATTATGCGTAGCTCCAGACACCCCTTTATGGGTCATATGGACGCCATGACCAACATCTTTTAATTCATCCACACTATCAACTTGGCGAATATGTGTTTCATCAGAGGCGAAATAGCTGTCTGCTTTGATCGCTTTTGCAACATCATTAAAATTCGCACCCGCCTCTAACTCTATGTAAACCATACGGCGATGAACGCCCGTACCTAGAGGGATGGTTACTGATAATGCGTCTTTGACACCTGCAATTGCTTTAGCCGCTACACTGTGACCCATACTCATTCCAGGACCAAAGTTGGTGAATGTGACGCCTTTAGGAGCCATAGCTAACATTAATGTACGTAAAATTGAATCAGAGCCTGGATCCCAACCTGCGGAAACCACTGCTACACGATTATGTTGTTTGGCGACGTTATCGAGACGCTTTTTTAGTGCCACAATGTCTGAATGCACATCAAAGCTATCCACCGTGTTGATCCCAAGGCTGAGGATCTTTTCAGCTAAATCACCAATGGCACGTGTCGGAGAGCACAGTAGTGCCACATCAACTGTACCGAGTTTTTCAATATCATCAACGACTGTATACGCTGCTAATTCAGTTGGGATATCTTGAATATTACGACGAACTACGCCAACCAGCTCAAAATCTTCCGCAGCTAGCACGGCTTCGAGTGCGTAACGGCCGATATTACCATACCCCACTATCGCAGCTTTAATTTTTGTCATTGTCACTCCTTTACCGTTCTGATGTTGTTTTTTGTATTGATATCAATCGTTACCAATCGCCTTAACTTAGCAGAATCATCAAAATTAAACAAAAGATTAACCTTCCAGCAAATAAGGATCATTAGACTCTGTTATCTCAGATAAAATGCGGGTAGAATCAGCCGGCTTTTCTGACTTATATAATTTTATCCAGATAACATTACTAATATTATTTTGAAGGTTCTCAATGCATCAATCTGATGTCACTGAGAGATCACTCTTTTCTCTCAGTTGGCCAATATTTATTGATATTTTTCTTCATTTGGCCACATTACTTATCAATACCTACATGGTTAGCCACGTTTCAACCGCCTACCTCGCAGCAATGGGGGTTGGGAATCAGGTATTTGATCTTTTTATTACCATATTTAGCTTTATTAGTGTGGGATGTAGTGTTGTTATTGCTCAATATCTCGGCGCAGGACGACGAGAAAAAGCCAATCAAGCTATCCATATTTCTATTGCATTTAACTTTATTTTGGGGCTTTCCAGTGCGCTGATTATCTTATTCTTTGGCTATAAAATTCTCAGCGTCATGAATATGCCTTCACATTTAATGGATGATGGTTACGCCTATTTACATATTCTTGGCATCTGTTTGATCCCTGAAGCCATTTCCATCATTCTTGCAGCTTGCTTACGTGTCTATGGGAAAGCACAACCTGCAATGTGGGTAACATTAATTGCCAACGTAATCACTGTATTAGGTAATATCATTGTATTGTATGGCTTCTTTGGCCTACCACAATACGGGCTCGAAGGAGTTGCATGGTCAACCGTAGTGGGTCGTATTGTCGCCGCTATTCTACTATTTTGCCTGTTATTCTATGGGTTAAGAATTAAGTTTACGCCAAAGCTGCTAATACACTGGTCACGCAATATGCTGGGCAAAATTTTGCATATCGGCTTGCCATCCGCAGGAGAAAACCTTGTGTGGATCCTGCACTTTATGACCGCCTCCGCATTTATCGGCTTAATGGGTGAAAACTCCCTTGCAGCACAAACACTCTATTTCCAGCTATCTCTGTTTATTATGCTATTTGGGATTTCCATTAGTATTGGTAATGAGATTATGGTGGGTCATCTTGTTGGAGCCAAACGCTTTAACGATGCCTATCATCGTGGCGTAAAAAGCTTAAAAATGGGCTTTTATGTCACCATTGGGGTTGTATTTTTCTTTTGGTTATTCCGTGGGCCAATCCTTGAGAATCTGACTGAAGATCAAAATATTGTCAATCTACTACTCCCTTTGTTCTTATTATCTGTCTTTTTAGAGCCCGGTAGAACGATCAACATCGTGATGGTTAACGCACTTAGAGCCTCTGGAGACGCACGTTTCCCGCTGTGTACTGCAATCATCTTTATGTGGGGTGTGGCTATCCCATTAGGTTATTTCCTTGGTATCAAAATGGAAATGGGTCTACTTGGGATTTGGCTCGGTTTCTTCGCTGATGAGTGGCTACGTGGCTTAACCAATGCATGGCGTTGGCGCTCTCGTAAATGGCAAACTAAGCGTTTGGATTTGGAAAATTAATCTGTCCCATAATGAAAACCTACCTAATTGTATTAGGTAGGTTTTTTGTGATAAACATCAAACTCAAAAAAATTTTCTTCAATATAAAAATATTACAGCAAAATATTCTCTAAAATCCTTCTTTCCACTCTAACATAATGAAAATTTTCTCCTGATTTTTATTTAAAATACCCCTATTAAATCGCTGTTTTTAAGGGTACTCACTATGCAAGCTCAATTTCCCCTGTGGCAATACTTTATTAATGCAGTAAAACAAGAAGTAAAGCCTGCATTGGGCTGTACTGAACCAATTTCTCTTGCGCTAGCCGCAGCGAAAGCCGCTGCGTGTGTGGGTGGTGAAGTGACCCGAGTAACCGCATTTGTTTCACCTAACCTAATGAAAAATGGTATGGGGGTTACCGTTCCGGGAACCGGTATGGTAGGACTGCCTATTGCAGCAGCACTTGGCGCCATAGGTGGCGATGATAAAGCAGGACTTGAGGTATTAAAATCAGCGTCCGCATCGGCAATAGAGCTTAGCAAAACCATGCTTGCTCAAGGCTTAATTACTGTTGATATTAAACAGCCTTGTGATGATGTGGTGTATTCAGAAGCAACTGTGTTTACAACACAAGGTTTTGCAACCGTCATTATTGCAGGCTCTCATACCCATGTGGTAAAAGTGATTAAAAATGACAAGGTGATTTTTGATCTCACCCAAAAAGAGCATTCAGAAGACTTCCCTGTTGACTGCGCCGCTGATGTGACACTTCCACCAATTACGGCGAAGGCGGTTTATCAATTCGCAACACAAGCCCCCTTTGAAGATATTCGTTTTATCTTAGAAGCAGCACAGTTAAATGATGCCTTATCACAAGAAGGCTTACGCAATGTGTACGGGTTACACATCGGCAAAACACTGCAAACACAACGTGATCGCGGTTTATTATCAAAAGACTTATTATCAGAGATAATGATCCGCACCTCCGCGGCATCCGATGCGCGTATGGGAGGAGCAATCCTACCGGCAATGAGTAATTCAGGATCGGGTAACCAAGGGATCGCAGCAACCATGCCAGTGGTCGTCACCGCAGACTATTTGCAATCTACAGAGGAGCAGCTTGCAAGAGCCTTAATGTTATCTCATTTAATGGCTATCTATATTCATAATCAATTACCCGCTCTTTCTGCACTGTGTGCGGCTACCACCGCAGCGATGGGGGCTGCCGCAGGTATTGCATGGTTGCTTGAGTCCCGTTATGAAGTGGTTGCCATGGCGATCAGTAGTATGATTGGCGATGTAAGTGGCATGATCTGTGATGGGGCATCCAATAGCTGTGCCATGAAAGTATCAACCAGCGCTAGCGCCGCTTATAAAGCCGTATTAATGGCACTCGATAATAGCTGTGTAAGAGGTTCTGATGGAATTGTGTCTGATGATGTTGACCAATCGATCAGCAATTTATGTTCTTTAGCAACAGGGTCAATGCGCCATACCGACGTACAAATTATTGAAATAATGGCAGCGAAAGCACGATAACTGATTAACTCCCCCCATTACAGGCAATTGTTCTACCTCAATTGCCTGAGGTTGCTAACGGAGCGGGATAAAAACGTGGTTTTTCCCACTCCGTGTTATCAGCCGAAAACCAATGAATTGATTTTCCTCATTTATTTCAGAACCCCTAACGACTGCCGCCAAACATGATATGTTTGTCAACAGTCTGAGGCAATTGTTCTACCTCAATTGCCTGTTTTTTATCTGATTTGGCGACAGCAAAATATTGCCTAAAAGTGTTAATTTATTTGTAATTGTGCAAATTTTTCACGAATTTGCTGTTCTGGCAAATTAACCCCAATGAACACTAACACGCTACGTCTAGGCTCATTTTGTTGCCAATCACGATCCCAGTCAGCACTATAAAGCCGTTGTACGCCTTGGAACAATAGCCGCTTAGGTTCATCTTTAATCGATAAAATACCTTTATAACGCAATAGGTTATCAGCGAAGCCTAAGAGCAATTCTTCCATGACTTGTGAAACCGCCATTAACTCTACGGGGTAATCAAATTCAACAACAATTGAACCGACTTCATTAGACTGTTTTGGGGTAAAACGGAACGTTGGCTGTGAGACTTTTAGTTGAGAATCGAGTAAGAAGCCTTGCACATTAAATAATAAATCAAGATTAATATCGCCATGGATCACTGGATAGATAGGCGCTCGTGCATTAATACGCTGTAGACGCTCTGTCAACGCTTCATGATCAGGCTGAATATCTGTTTTGGTAAGTAAAATACGATCTGCATAGCCAACTTGAGCTTGTGCAATTGCAAAATCATTCAATTGCTTATCAGCATGTACTGCATCTACTAAGGTGATAATGCCATCTAATAAAAAGCGTTCACAAAGGACTTCGTGTGAGAAAAAAGTTTGAGTGATCGGCCCTGGATCAGCCATTCCTGTGCATTCAATCACCAAGCGGTCAAAATTGATATTGCCGCTATCTAAACCATCAAGTAAATCTAACAACGCATTTTCCAACTCATTTGAACGACTGCAACAAATACAACCGTTACTGAGAGTGGTAATTTGCGTTGCACGATCACCAATTAATGCATTATCAATCGGCACTTCGCCAAATTCATTTTCAATCACCGCGATTTTATGGCCGTGATCCGCCTGCAAGATATGACGCAATAAAGTGGTTTTCCCCGCACCGAGAAATCCCGTTAAGATCGTTACTGAGATCGGTTTCATATCGTCCTCTTACATTATTTGTTAACAACAGCGAAATCCGCCTTTACCACTTCCACCATAACGCGCATCTTGGCGCTCACGAAAAAATTCTTTATACGTCATCACAGGTTTATCTGGATGGTTATCTTTCATATGTTGTACATAGGTATCATAGTCTGGGATCCCGACCAACATACGAGCCGCTTGTCCAAGGTATTTACCTGTCTTGCCTAAATTTCCAAACATCATATCACTCCAAGACAAATGCCCTGCATCGCGTTGATAGCAATGCAGGGCACCCTATTATCAATATCGACTAAAGATTAATGTGACGATGTTTTCACACCCTCTTTAGGAACTGGTACATACGGTGTTTCTGCATCAGTACGATTCGGGTTTTTATATGCCTTCATTGCCGTTCTAATACCATAGAAAATAATACCGTAGACAACAACTAAGAACAGAATACTCAGACCCGCATTAGTATAGTTATTGATAATTATGTGATTCATGTCTGTGATTTGTTGTGCTGTTAGATCAGCACCACCTGCTGCGATTTTCTCTTTGTAAGATTTTGCCAGATATAGGAAACCTTCAAGTTGAGGGTTATCACTGAACAATTTCAGACCTAGTGCCCAAGTGGTACAAATCAATAACCAAACCGCTGGCAACACAGTCACATAAATATACTTACTGCGCTTCATTTTAATTAACACCACGGTACTCAGAACCAATGCAACAGCCGCTAACATTTGGTTTGAAATACCAAATAAAGGCCACAGGCTCTTCACACCACCAAGTGGGTCAACAACGCCTTGGTATAACAGATAACCCCACAAGCCTACACAGCCTGCTGTACCTATGATACCCGCCAATAATGAATCTGTTTTTTTCAGAACTGGCACAAAATTACCTAACAAGTCTTGTAACATAAAGCGGCCTGAGCGCGT
Source organism: Providencia sp. 2023EL-00965 (assembly GCF_033550225.1). Classification (NCBI taxonomy): domain Bacteria; kingdom Pseudomonadati; phylum Pseudomonadota; class Gammaproteobacteria; order Enterobacterales; family Morganellaceae; genus Providencia; species Providencia sp. 2023EL-00965. The sequence goes on from NZ_JAWUEH010000006.1 coordinate 174,820, forward strand.
TCCCGCATCCAAGGCAGTTAAGATAAATAATGCTTCAAAGAGGATACCGAAGTGATACCAGAAGCCCATATTTGCCGCAGGTATAATTTCATGGAAAACATAAGCGATACCTACAGCTAGAGTTGGAGCTCCACCCGCACGGTTCAGAACAGAAGGTTCCCCAATATCTTTTGCCGTTTGCATAATTTGCTCAGGGGAAATCACAAAGCCCCACGAGCTGACTGTTGCAGCGGCATGGACAGAAACATCTTTCAGTTGTGCCAAGATTGCTGCGCCATCAGGGCCACCCAACTCATGCAGATTTGGCATAGTAATGCCCAAAGCAGCAGGAGGAGTATTCATCGCAAAATAGAGACCCGGCTCAATAATTGAGGCTGCAACTAATGCCATGATCGCAACAAATGATTCCATTAACATCGCGCCATAACCGATATAACGCGCATCTTTTTCATTAGCTAGTAACTTAGGTGTCGTTCCCGATGCAATCAAAGCATGGAATCCAGATACCGCACCACAAGCGATAGTAATAAATAAGAATGGGAACAAGGTACCTTTCCAAACTGGGCCTGTACCATCAACAAACTGAGTTACCGCAGGCATTTTCAGCTCTGGGTTTAAGATGACAATACCTACAGCCAACCCAACAATCACCCCAATTTTCAGGAATGTTGCCAGATAGTCACGAGGCGCCAAAATCAACCAAACAGGTAATAATGCAGAAATAAAGGCGTAACCCACTAAAACATAAGTGATTGTCGTATCTTTAAAGGTTAGCGCAGGTCCCCAGTATGGGTCATGAGCAATCACACCACCGAACCAGATAGATAAGATCAGCAGTACAATACCAATAACTGAAACTTCACCGACTCGCCCCGGCCGTAGATAGCGCATGTATATCCCCATAAATAGCGCAATCGGTACAGTAGAACACACGGTAAATACGCCCCATGGACTTTCTGCCAATGCTTTTACTACGATAAGTGCCAGCACGGCTAATATGATGATCATAATGAGGAAACAGCCAAAAAGGGCAATAGTTCCGGGGATCGGCCCTAGCTCTTCCTTAACAATTTCACCTAATGATGCACCGTTACGGCGTGAAGAGATAAACAACACCATAAAGTCTTGCACTGCACCTGCCAGCACCACACCGGCTAATAGCCATAACGTACCCGGTAAGTAGCCGACTTGAGCCGCCAAAACGGGGCCCACAAGTGGTCCCGCACCAGCGATAGCCGCAAAATGGTGACCGAACAGAACGTTTTTATTTGTTGGTACATAGTTTAAGCCATCATTATTAATCACCGCAGGTGTTGCGCGTGTTTCATCAAGCTTCATCACTTTTTTAGCGATGTACAAACTATAATAACGATAAGCAATAAGATAGACCGCCACAGATGCAACAACAATCCATAGCGCACTAATATGTTCCCCACGTCTAAGTGCAACCACACCTAGACAAACCGCACCAATGATACCCAGTATCATCCACGGAATGTGCTTTAAAATACCATTTTTGTTCATAGAACACCCTTCTGAGGTAAAACGAACTTTCTTATGTTTTAGATTAAATAACAAATTGATTTTATTAGTTATTTAATACTAAGCGAGTCTCTTTTTCATCACAGAACGACTATTTAATATTTGAGCTCTGCCATGGTGTCTATGTTACGAAATATCCATTTGTGAATGTCTAAAGAGAGGGCGAGCGGTTACATATGAAATTAAGCGGTCAGTTTTTCACTGTGAATGGTTTTATCAGAGGAAGAAGAACAGGAGAAGTGTGATTAACTTAACAATAATCATGCATTATCAATAAGTTAATCATATTAAATAAAATGATAATAATAAGGTTAATTGTTAATTAAATATTATGGTTTCTCACTCGATGTTATTACATGACCATGAGTATCGATCGATACCCAGTCACCACCAACCCACCAGCTATGCTCTCCATCTGTTTCAAGCTGACACCCCGTACCAACATTGGCTTTACCATTTTCAAATGGATAAGCACAATCATATTTAGCTTCGATAACAATATTTCCTGTTTTCTCATCAGCAAAACCGATTTTATTACCCTGGCGAATGCGATAAACCCCATCTTTAGCTTCATCAGGCCAGTTATCAAAGTAATAAGGCTGATAGACTTTGTTTCCTTGCTTATCAATAACAAATAGCCCCTGATGAGGAATATTTTTTAAACAATACTGATAGTATGAGTCTGGTTCGAAACAACTGAGCTGTTGTTCGGGATCATCCAAAAGTTGAACATATTGTTCATGTAATGAATTCGCTAACAGCATAGAGGGCATCACAGATACCAGTAGCAATAGACGTTGAGTGACCGTATTAAACATCATGCTTTAACACCTATATTGATTTTTCAGTATGTAAGCAATATAGCGGATTTCTTAGCAAAAAAACTCGGAAAAAAATGAAAAAACAAATTATAAAATAAACAGTTATTCACTTATTAATAACTAATAAGAAAAAAATACCCTCAAATAAACCAAAATGAAAACAACACAGTATATAGCTCAACAAACATATACCTGACTAAATCATTTTGAACTCACTCACATAATCATCACATTATTCATACATTAATAAAACAAAACGTTATTGTTAATAACATGAAAAATAATTGTTGAATTAATGATTTTGCTGGGGGAAAAATGCGTATGGAAAACTATGACTATATTATTGTTGGAGCAGGATCCGCAGGTTGTGTGATCGCCGCAAGGTTGATCAAAGAAACACAATCACGAGTCCTACTCCTTGAAGCTGGTGGTAGTGATAATCATTTATATATCAAGATGCCAGCAGGTGTTGCAAAAATTATTGCACAAAAAAGTTGGCCTTATGAAACGGAACCAGAGCCACATGCCAACAACCGAAAAATGCAAATAGCTCAAGGTAAAGTACTCGGGGGCAGTAGCTCTGTTAACGGTATGATTTATATTCGAGGCCAACAACAAGATTACGATAATTGGGCGCAAGTCTATGGTTGTGATGGCTGGGGTTATCAAGATGTTTTGCCGTGGTTTAAAAAAGCAGAGAAAAATGAAAGCCTTTCCAATGACTACCATGGCACAGATGGCATGCTACCTGTTAGCGAAAACCGCTATCGCCATCCACTGTCAATGGCTTTCATACGTGCGGCCCAAGAGCAGGGATTACCTTATGTTAATGATTTAAACGGCGAAAGCCAGCAAGGTGTCGGCTTTTATCAAACCACAACACAGAATGGCGAAAGGGCCAGCACATCCAAAACCTATCTAAAAAGTGTTGCACAAAGTGATAAGCTGACATTAAAACTAAACAAGCAAGTTAATCGTATCATCATTAAAGATGGCATTGCTGTCGGTGTTGCTTATCAAGGCAACAATGGCCACGAAATAGAAGCTTTCGCAAACCAAGAAGTCATTATTTGTGCTGGAGCGATGGGTTCAGCAAAACTACTCATGTTGTCGGGTATTGGCCCTAAACAACATTTATCGTCATTAGATATCGAGACGATTGCCGATCTCCCTGTTGGCAAAAACTTTCATGACCACCTTCATATATCAATTAACGTGACAACTAAAGAACCAATTAGCCTATTTGGAGCCGACCAAGGGGTAAATGCACTAAAGCATGGTTTTCAGTGGTTAGCTTTTCGCAGTGGGCTACTCGCTTCAAACGTACTTGAAGGCGCCGCATTCATTGATAGCTGTGGTCAAGGACGACCAGATGTACAGATCCACTTTTTACCGATATTAGACAGTTGGGACGATGTTCCCGGAGAACCGCTTCCAGCAGCACACGGCTACACGTTAAAAGTTGGCTACTTACAACCCAAATCTCGCGGTGAATTACTACTGCGCAGTAAAGATCCACAAGCCCCCCTAAAAATTCACGCCAACTACTTAGCAAGACAAGAAGATCTAGAAGGTTGTAAACGTGCAGTGAAATTTGGCTTACAAGTCCTTGACTCTGAAGCACTGCAAGCCGTCAGCCAACAGTTGCTTATGCCACCAGCAGAAGTTCGCCATGATGAGGCGGCATTGGAAGAGTTTGTACGTAATTTCTGTAAAACCGTTTACCATCCCGTGGGCAGTTGTCGAATGGGGCAAGATACAGAGACATCCGTCACTGATTTACGCTTACGTGTTCATGGAATTGATAAATTACGGGTTATCGATTGCTCAGTTATGCCTGAAATCCCAAGCGGTAATACCAATGCGCCAACGATTATGATTGCAGAACGCGGAGCTGCAATGATTATAGAGGATAATCATTGATCCTAATAATAGCCCGACTGAACTAAGCGGGCTATTTTTAGCAAAATCGTCATTAATGATGTGTTGCTCTAGTCTACCAATTCATTATTAGCTACATAAATTTTTAAATATCTGTATTAGCCCTTAACCTTAACAGTTGCAGCTGCTTTTTTTGCCATAGTTAACGCATCATCAATCGACTCGCCAATTGCTAGGGCTACGCCTAAACGACGTGTTCCTGCTATTTCAGGTTTACCAAACAAACGTAATTGAACATCGGAACCCAACGCTTCAGCAATATCATCAAAAACGACATTTTTACTGTGTAATTCAGGCAAAATAACGGCCGATGCACTTGGTCCATATTGACGAATACAGCCGATAGGAAAACCTAGGAATGCACGTACATGCAAGGCAAATTCAGATAAATTTTGTGAGATTAATGTCACCATTCCAGTGTCATGTGGGCGAGGGGAAACTTCATTAAAAATGACATCATCACCACATACAAACAGCTCAACGCCAAATAAGCCATGACCGCCTAATGCGGTAACAATTTTAGCGGCGGCATCTTGTGCATTTTTTAAGGCCGTTTCACTCATCTGTTGGGGCTGCCATGATTCACGATAATCCCCTTTTTCTTGCCGATGACCGACTGGTGCGCAAAAGTGAATGCCATCTACTGCACTGATGGTTAACAAAGTGATTTCAAAATCAAAATGCACCATTTTCTCTACAATGACACGGCCTTGGCCCGTACGCCCACCCTCTTGTGAATAATGCCAAGCCGCTCCAAGTTCATCTTCATGACGAATAACACTCTGCCCTTTACCTGACGAACTCATAACGGGTTTAACAATACATGGGAACCCAATTTCATGAGCCGCTGCGATAAAATCCGTTTGAGTCTCAACAAACCGATACTCTGAAGTTGGCAGTTTTAACTCTTCCGCTGCAAGCCTACGGATGCCTTCACGATTCATGGTTAAATAAACCGCGTTTGCAGAAGGGACAACTTTTTGACCTAGCTGCTCTAACTCTACTAATGTTTTGGTCGCAATAGCTTCAATTTCAGGCACAATAAAATCAGGCTTTTCTTTATCGACCAGTTGGCGAAGCGCATTACCATCTAACATATTAATCGTATAGCTACGGTGGGCTACATGCATCGCAGGCGCATTGTCATAACGATCAACGGCAATGACTTCAATCCCTAAACGCTGGCACTCGATCGCCACTTCTTTTCCTAGCTCCCCTGAGCCAAGTAACATAACTTTTGTTGCTGAAGGGCAAAGCGCTGTACCTAATTGATTCATGTTAGATAACCTTGTATGTAAAAACGCCAATTTAACAAACCGATTCCTATAAAGTATATACGCAAACGATTGCCTAAACCACTACAGATCGACAACATTCATTATTTATTATAATTGAGGCGTTTTATCACGCCCTGTCACATAGGCAACGCGCTTATGATACTGCGTATAACGTTTATGCAGTAAAGCAATCACACAGCATAATAACCCTAGCCAAATCAATGAGAAGCTAACACCTTTAATCCAATCAAATAATTCATTGAATAAAAATACAGCTAATAAAAATTGAATAGTTGGCTCGATATATTGTGCCAAACCGATGACAGTCAATGTAGTACGTTTGATTGCTGCCGTAAAAAACAGCAATGGAATGATGGTCACAGGCGCGGCTAACATATAGAGTATTTTAATAGACCAATCACCTGCAAAGACCGCACTCAAGTCATTTGCGGATAACCACCCAATAATCACAAAAGCAATTGGTAATAACCAAACCGCTTCAACAAACAAAGAAGTGATCACATCAAAACGGATAAATTTACGGATCAGGCCATAAACCGCAAATGCACTTCCCATAATCAAAGCAAGCACAGGCAGCTCACCATATTGCCAAATTTGAAAGCTCACTCCTGAAAAAATCAGTAATACCGCCATTTTTTCAGCCACGACCAATCTTTCATGCAAAAACACCACACCTAATAAAATCGAAAAGAGCGGATTAATAAAATAGCCAAGGCTGGCGGCTAAAACCTGACCATGGGTTAATGCGTAAGTAAAGGCTCCCCATGAAATCGCCATAATTGATGAACTAAACAAACACAGAATAATTGAGCGCTTATCAGCCCAAACCTGCTTCCATAGCGTTTTATTTTTAATAATAAAGCGGATTAACAACAAAAAAGGGATCGACCAAATCACCCGCTGAGCCAGCAACTCTAAAGGCTCAGCGCCCGGTAACAAGCGATAAAAAAGTGGTGTGATCCCCCAAAGAATATAAGAAAAGATAGCCAATGCTATCCCTGATCTGAGTAACATATATAATCCAGAGCTTATTCATCAATATTAGGCGCTTGTTATACTTCAAGTTACAGCACTTTGACTAAAGTCTGAGTGACTAGGTCTATTCACGACTCTCCGCATACTTATGTATGACAACTAACCACACAGATACTTATCGTCTAGCTGCACCTCGAATTATTTAGAATATATATGATACTCCTTTATTTATCTAAATGAATGATTGTTATCAAATTTTAAAGTTCACGAATATGTAATGGTGGTTGCTGACGAATAAACTCCGCTAACTCATCTTGAGAAGGTGCGGCACTGATCGCCCCCTTACGAGTGGTCGCTAATGCACCACAGGCTGCGGCCTGTGTGATGATTTTTAAAAAATACTCATCACTGTCATTAACGCCAAATTGAGATATCGCCGCGAGTAAACCTGCCATAAATGCGTCTCCAGCACCTGTCGTATCAATACTTTCAACGCGATACGCACTGATCGCAATCTGCCGCTTAGGTGTTAAAACGACACAACCTTTTGACCCCTGAGTAATAATTTTTAAGCTTGCGGGATAACCCGTTAACTTTTCAAGCGCCATATCAAAAGAGACTTCTTCGGTTAACCATAACAGCTCTTCTTCCGACAATTTTAAGATATCCGCCTGATGAGCAAACCGTTCAACAGTAGTTTGCATTTCAATAGGATCAGCCCACATTTGTGGCCGGATATTGACATCAAAGCTCAATAGTCCCTCTGACTGTTTCATCTTATCCATAGCTTCGAGCAATGAACCTCGACAAACTGGATGAACCAGTGCTAGTGAACAAAAATGTAAGATACCTTTGTCAAAAATAGGTAAATTTTTATTACTGAGAAACTGGTCTGCGGAAGGTGAAACTAAAAAAGAGAATTCACGCTCACCATTTTCCTGTAAGGAGACCAGCACAGTGCTAGTACGATGTAATTCATCAAACTCCATTGATGAGGTATCAACGCCCAAATCAAATAAGGTTTTTTGCATAAAATGACCAAATGCATCTTCCCCTACCCGACCAATAAAACCACTAGGTTGCCCTAATTTAGCGATCCCAGCCGCGACATTTACTGGAGCACCACCCGCACAGGCCTCATATTGCATATTCTGTAAAGGGATCAAATCAACAACCGCATCACCTAAAGACCAAACTTTCATGATTTCTCCTTTCTAAGATCTAACTTAGCGATCATTTACGATAATTATCACTAGAAATACAAGCTTGTTAACGTTAACATCAATAACTAGCAGTATAAATAAAAAGCAATATCAACGCACGTGTTATATCCCCCCTTCGTTATATTTAGGGATATACAAAGAAGTGAGCTTTGCCAAAAATTGATTTTGAAAATAAAAGGAATATTGATGAAACAGCGTATTGAACAAGCAACGATAGCACTTGAAACTGCTCGATTATCCCTTGATAAGCAGTTTTATCCTGAATATCACCTTGCGACCTACGCAGGTTGGCTAAATGATCCAAATGGACTTATTTATCATAATGGTCTGTATCATGCATTCTATCAACATCACCCCTACAGTGCAGACTGGGGACCAATGCACTGGGGACATGCTACGAGCAAAGACATGGTTCATTGGCAACACCAACCAATAGCACTCGCACCGGGTGAGCAGTACGATCGCGATGGGTGCTTTTCAGGATCTGCCGTCAGCCATGATGGAAAGTTGTATTTATTTTATACAGGACACATTTGGCTATCAGACGTCGGTGATGATAGCCAAATTTATCAGGCACAGTGCTTAGCAGTTAGCGATGATGGCATCCATTTTGAAAAAAAAGGTGTCGTGCTCCCCTCACCTGAAGGCTATATGCATTTTCGTGACCCAAAGGTATGGTATCAAGATTCGCGTTGGTGGATGGTTGTTGGAGCAAGAGATAGTTCTGACCTAGGGCAGATCCTACTTTTTCATAGTTATGATCTATTTAATTGGTCTGAAGATTACCAAATACTTGCCAAAACAGACGATAAAAATGTCTATATGTGGGAATGTCCCGATTTTTTCCCACTTGGAGAGCAATTTGTCACACTATTTTCCCCACAAGGGAAAAAACCACAAAACCATCAATATCGCAATCGTTTCCAAAATGGTTATCTAGTTGGTAACTGGTCACCTAACCAATGTTACGAAGTGACAAATCAATTTAGTGAAATCGACTATGGACATGATTTTTATGCGCCACAAACTTTTTTATCTAAAGATGGACGACGTATTGCCATTGCATGGATGGATATGTGGGAAAGCCATATGCCATCAAAACCTCATGGTTGGTCTGGTTGTTTGACTCTTCCGAGAGAACTCACATTAAGCGATCAAGGCAAAGTCCACGTTAATCCAATTAAAGAACTCGCCACTCTTCGCCAATCGGCCATAGAGATTGAACCTTGTATATTTGAAAAAAATACGCAAATTATGCTACTTGAAGATGCAACAGCTTGTGAAATTGAGTTAATTTGGGATTTAGAAAATAGTCCCGCGGAGAAATTTGGGTTTTGGGTTGGTAATGGTGCTCAATTTTTTATTGATGGCCAATCACAGCAACTTGTTTTAGCTCGCCACTACCCTGAGCATACAATTAGTGATTATCGCAGTGCGGCTTTACCGCAAACTCGCCAGCTAAAAATCCATGCATTCATTGATAAATCAAGTCTTGAAGTATTTATCAATGAGGGGGAAATTTGTTTTACTAGCCGCATATATCCACAAAAAAACCAACGTGCTTTAACATTATTTGCGATTAACCAATCGGCAAAATTACTCAAAGCGACTTTATGGCGACTCAACAAAGCTGTTGAATAATATTTTTAAGGGGGACGTTTGCTAATAAGCGTTCCCTTAAATTGATGACCTTTCTAATAAATCACATGCAACATATTGAGTACCATTATTTTTCCGTTGCTCAATGATATGTAATGCAGCTTGTTCCCCTAATTGATAATGAGGTAACACAACCGTTGTTAGTGGTGGATAAAATAACTCACCAACGCCAATCATATTGTCATATCCCAATACTGCCACATCTTTTGGAATGTGGATCCCTTTGCCCAATAACACTTGATAAGCTAAAAAAGCAATACGGTCATTACCACACACCACAACATCAAAATCAGGTTGGCCATTTTTACAATGATTATTAATCAATCCAACCACATCGAGATAATGCTCATCGCCCATCGCTAAATGATACTGTTGTAATACCTCAGTGGCGAACCCAGCATCATGCCAAGCTGACTCAACTGCTTTTCTACGTATATTTCCGGCTAACGTTTCTTTTGGTATATATAAACATAATGGTTTCCGGTAACCTTTTTCGATTAATTTGCGCATAGCATTATATTGCCCGTTGTAATCATCAGGTATATACGCCGGTAACCGCTTTTGTACATCAATACAGTTAGCTAGGACTAAATGGTTTTTATGTAGCCCCTCAGGAATAGAAACTTCCCTTAACCCCATCGTAGTATAAATAATACCATCAGGCCGCTGAGATAATAATTGCCTTACTGCTCGCTCATTGTCTTCATTTGATGTGATGTTGACCACAAAGCTACTCCATCCAAATTGCCTTGCCGTCTGTTCTATTGAAAGAATAATCTCAACAGAATAGGGTGTAGTCGCAGTATCGAGAGCTAAAACGCCTACTGTTGATACTTTTGATCCTTTGCCTCGAATTTTTCGAGCTGAAAAGTCAGGGACATAATTAAGGTTTCGAATGGCTTCCTGTACCTGCTTAAGGGTCTCAGGTTTCAGAAGCTCAGGGTTATTGATAGCTCTTGAGACTGTCATCAATGAAACATTAGCAAGTCGAGCTACATCTTTTAAAGAAGCCATTTAAGTATTTTCACTCAGCTATGTAATAGTAAATGAAAATTCTAACATGATAGAGATAAAAATCATCTACCATCGTATTCAGCAATCACGTAATCATTACAAATGAAACTACACAAAATCTAGCGCCAGTGCTTTTTATGACTACTATTTTGAGATATTATCATTCCAATGTGTAAAAAAATTTTATAACATATCTAAAATATTAAAGTAGCCAAACCCAAGGATAAGTAAAAACACTTACATATCCCGCTAGGTATTTATTATTTCTTACTCACTGACACAAATATTAACCATTAATTCTACTTTTATATTAAATTTATCTAGCTGTGAAATATAATATAAATTAAGGTCAGTAAAGGTTCGTAAATACATTAATAATAAAACTAAAAAATTAGCGAGAAAATATTACCATAGGCTTACTTCGCTATCGGTTAAACGTATTTTTTTGAATTTATATGAATATCAAATCAGTGTAACAGGAGTATGGTGATGAATAACACCATTCACGTAATCATAGAAAGCGATAATGTCATTAAGAATAAGCTGAAACCAATGATGGAATCTTTTGGGTTCAATTTTAAGTTCTATAATGATGAAGATTTATTTACAAGTAATTATACGTACCCTGATGAAGAAGGAGCAAAAGAGTGCGTATTAATATTTTTAAATAGTGAAAGTAATCATATTGGTAGGTTGAGCAATATCAATACTTACTTCGGTATTATTCCCTTTATAGTTTTCTCCGAAAAGCCCTCTGTAGAGCTCTGTCGCGAAAGTTTTAAATCTGGTGCCTTCGACTTTTTCTCATTTCCATTTAAAGATTCAGATATTGCACACTCAGTAAGTAATGCTATGGAGCAATTCATGAGTGAATATGAAGAACTTAAAAAATTCACTGAGTTAACCGATAAATTTGACAGACTCTCTAATCGTGAAAAAGAGATTATGGATATGATTTTAGAAGGAAATACCAGTAAAGAAACTGCTGAGAAACTTGCTCTATCACCAAGAACCGTTGAAGTTCACAGGTCAAATATTTATACCAAACTTGGGATAAAATCTTTACCACAATTAATTCAAGAATATGAATACATAAACACTTACTCTAGATATTCATGAACCAATAATAAGTAAATACACTTAAAAAGATATTAATTTAGCTTTTTAGCTTTAATACATCAAAAAATTTAACTATTTAATGTAGTTTTATTTCGAATATTAAGATTTTTACAGTTTTAATAACTGTAATTAATTTACACAGCTAAATTAATATACTGGGCTGTCGCATGTTAAATTTAGCTGTGTCAGCCTTTTTTTGTTTATTCATTAAGTTACTTAAGTTAATTATTAATTTCATACAGAAACTATTTCACACATTAGATTTAAGTTATATTACTTATTTTCGCCTTCAATTAACTCGAATGACACCTTCATCTTTACCACATTAAATTTAGGTTATGTCTTTGTGAAACAATATTATCTAAAAATTTTTCTAATCTAAAAAATTCAGCTCAAAATTAACATACTAGTATCAATATTTAGACCATAATTATGGTGTCTCTTCATTGTCCTTAATTTTTATTTCAATAAGAACAAACATTAGCGTTTTACTTAAATGAAATAAAATTTTTTCGCCTCTTTGTTGCCACACAACAAAATGCAAACATCTTTGAGCACAGTCAGCCGTTATGGCGCTTCATTGATATTTTTCAATTTTCTTGCAGAATATCCTCTGAAGCGCTCTCTTTTTTAGCGAAACTTCTCTATTATCAAATACACTGCCCAAGTAACGGAGAAGAATATGATCGGTCTTATTATTATTTCTCATAGCAACCAGCTCGCTGACGGACTGCTTCAACTCGCCGAACAAATGCAAAACAAGCAAAACTGCCAAATTGTGATTGCAGCAGGAGTTGATGATGAACAACACCCTATTGGTACAGATGCCATCAAAGTTATGGAAGCTGTTGAGCAGCTATCAGATGCAGAACACATTATCCTATTAATGGATTTAGGTAGTGCGCTACTGAGTGCCGAAACTGCTCTTGATCTTCTTGACCCCGAACTAGCAAAAAAAGTTCATTTATGTAGCGCGCCGTTAGTTGAAGGCACAATTGCAATTACAGCAGCGGCTTCGAGTGGAGCCACAATTGAAACTATTTTGAATGAAGCACATCAAGCGCTACATGCAAAACAGCAGCAACTAAATGACAAAGTTGATACATCAAACCAACAACCAACTCAAGCTAATGTTTTTACTCACCAAGCACTCAAAGCACAATGGGTGGTACGCAATCCTTCAGGGTTACATATTCGCCCCGCAGCGAAACTTGCCTCATTACTCGCTGGATTTGATGCCAAAGTAGAACTACACAATAACGATAAGCGTGCAGATGCGAAAAGCATGAATCAAATTGCGTTATTACAAGTACGCAAAGGTGACAAAATTACTTTGATTGCTGAAGGTAGTGATAGCCAAGCCGCTATTAATGCATTTAAACAACTTGCTCAACATAATTTTGGCGACGATATCACCACCTCAGATGATAAATGCTTAATAGGAAAAGCGGCTATACTCCCTTCGGTGACAGGGTTTGCCTATCATAAACCTGTCAATACAGAATTTAGCTTGCCAACATATCAAACTAGTGAACAAGAGATCACTAAAGCGACTCAAGCACTTGAGCAGCTACAATCTCAACTAGCCACACTGGCGGACTCATTAAGTCAGCAGTATGGTAAAAATATTTCTGATATTTTTAATGGACACAGCTTATTACTTGATGACGCTGAGCTGCTTGAATCAATTAAACAGCAGATCATCAGCCAGCATCGCACGGCGGCTGAGGCAATAATGTCTGTTTTTGCAGACATGTCACAACAATACCAGCAACTCGACGATACATATTTACAAGCGAGGTATATCGACATTGATGACTTAAAAAATCAGTTGCTGTTATTGCTAAGTGCAACAAATCCGCTTAACCCAGCCTTAACCGAACCAACCATCTTATTAGCTGATAATTTAGGGCCTTTAGAACTCATGCGCTATAAAGACACACCTGTAGTTGGTATAGCGCTATCGAATGGCTCACCGTATTCGCACACCTGCATTATTGCTGCAAAAATGGGACTTCCAATGTTGGTAAATCTGGGTGAAGAGATACAATCTGTGCCGGAACATACAAAATTAACACTATCGGCTGATTCTGCAACATTGACGATGGGTTAGGTATAACGACTAAAACCATCGGCGGAAACCGTTGTCCGCTGATGGTTAACAATGAAATGGAATAACTCGCTTATTTATATTCTTTAATATTAATCTCATACTGTTTTAGCTTGCGCCAAAGCGTGGTTCTCCCCATATTCAAAACTTGGTACATTTCTTGAATTTTGCCATGACAAACTTTAGCCGCTTCAATAATGGCTGCCTTTTCGACCTCTTGAATATTAAGCTCACGGGGAGGAATATTGCTATGATTTTCAAACACAAGCCGCTGTAAGTACAAATGGTGTTTGATTTTTTCATTAATTTCACGGCTAACTGAATGGACTAACGCAAGTAAAATAGTACTATCCACCGTTTGAGAAACAAAAGCCACTATAGCAATCACATTTCTATGTTCACAAAAAACGGGCGCTAGATAATAGAAGGCATCAGGCAGTTTAATTGATTGAGAAAATAATCTAAATTGTGCTTCTGTGGAACAGTTAGTAGAGAGTATAGGTGTCATAGCAAATGGCTTTGCTAACCCTTCACTTAGCCATATTGGCTCCCCATCAGGTGAAATTAAAGCGGCGTTGATAGTTTGATCATTGGTAGGAGCTAACGCATTTTCGATCGCTTGCCTCGAAAAATAAATAAGCAGTTCTGAAGAAATAGCGTTTTCTAGCTCTTCTGAACCCGATAAAACCACTGAAGGTAATAAATCAACAGACATAGCCATCCTTATACATTGATAAGTCATTCTGTGATTATGTCAATTTCTTATTAAATTTTAATATCACAAATCAAATAATGTATTAATAGATTTTTATCCTTTGATCTAGAACAATATCAGTAAACATATTGATAAACTAGACAGCCTCCATAATAAAAAACAAAAAAGCCTGCTAATTACTCATTAGTCAGGCTTTTATTTACAAATTTATATAGATAGCAATGTTAAATAAAATTGATTAGCTAACTAACCAGATTAAAAACCAAATAGAACAAAACACAACCAATATTATTCAGTAACAATTGTACCCCAAAGGTCATACTCATCAGCATGCTCAATCAGTACATTAACTACGTCCCCAGGTTTGACATCAAATTCACCATTTAAGTAAACCATGCCATCAATTTCTGGGGCATCAGCCATACTACGTCCAACCGCCCCTTCCTCGTCAACTTCATCAATGATAACAGGTAGCTGACGACCGATTTTCTCTTGTAATCTTTGTGTAGAAATTTGTTGCTGGAGCTGCATAAAACGATGATAGCGTTCCTCTTTAATCTCTTCAGGAACTTGATCAGCAAGCTCATTCGCTTTCGCACCTTCTACTGGGCTATATTTAAAACAACCAACGCGATCAAGGCGAGCTTCTTGTAAAAAATCGAGCAGCATTTGGAAATCTTCCTCAGTTTCCCCAGGAAAACCAACAATAAAGGTAGAACGTAAGGTTAATTCAGGACAGATTTCACGCCAACGTTTGATACGCTCTAAGGTTCTTTCTACTGCACCAGGACGTTTCATCAGTTTTAAAATTTTAGGGCTAGCGTGCTGTAATGGAATATCCAAATAAGGAAGCACTTTGCCTTCGGCCATCAAAGGGATCACATCATCAACATGTGGATATGGATAGACATAATGCAAACGAACCCAGACACCCATTGATGCTAACTGCTCACATAAACCAACCATACTGGTCTTCACTGGTTTGCCATCCCAAAAACCGGTACGGTGTTTGACATCCACACCATAAGCAGAGGTATCTTGTGAAATAACTAATAACTCTTTAACACCAGACGCAACAAGACGTTTTGCTTCATTTAATACATCACCAATTTCACGGCTATCTAAATCGCCCCGCATAGAAGGGATGATGCAGAAAGTACAACGGTGATTACAGCCTTCCGATATTTTTAAGTAAGCATAATGCTTCGGTGTTAGTTTCACCCCTTGTTCAGGGACTAAACTAAAAAATGGGTCGTGCTCAGGCTTTGGTACATAATGATGAACATGATTTAGAACCTGTTCATAACTATGAGGTCCAGTAATCTCAAGAACTTTTGGATGGACTTCGCGAATTTGATTTTCTTTTGCGCCAAGACAACCTGTCACAATCACTTTGCCGTTTTCATTTAATGCTTCGCCAATCGCTTCCAGCGATTCTTGTACCGCACTATCGATAAAACCACAGGTATTCACAATGACTAAATCAGCATCATCATAACTTGGAACAACTTGATAGCCATCTGTGCGTAGCTCAGTCAAGATACGTTCAGAATCGACAAGGTTTTTTGGACAGCCGAGGGAAACGAAACCAATTTTTGGCACCGCATTAGTATTTTGCGACATAGCTCACTTCTTTTATTGTTTTAAAAAATGGGCGAGATTTTACCTGAAGTATAGCGGAAATTGTACAAATTTTTAGCGATAAATCTGCATTTCTTCATATCATACGTTCTATCTTGAAGATTTTACGGCCATAAGAACAAACTTATGAATATTTTGTTATTTATCGTTATAAAATTTCACTTATGCTATTATTCTCCAGTCATTAGAACTACTAACACCAAATATTAACTACCAAAAATGAAGAAAAATAAGAGTAAGAGCAAGAAGCGTAGCCGAAATAGATATAACGATAACAGCCATGTCTCTTTTAGTGTTGATAGTGTTAGCAGCAACAGAAATATAACTAACGATAATAACCATTATGCTAACGTCGAAACGATAATTTATCCCTTACCAAATGCGCTGAAACTCCCTATAAACACAATAGTTGGCTATGGCAATCAAACATCTGTTTATTTTATATGGCTATTTTGTGCTTTGATATGTGCCTTAACGTCCTTCATTCTATGGGAAGTCATCTTAGAAAAAACACTGTTTATCGCCATTGAGACGATACTATTAGTTTCATTTTATACTCTATTAAAACGATTTAATAAAACGGTTGGCTATTGCTCGATAGATAATGACGGATTTAGATTTATTTGTGATCCCGCCCCAAAAATGAACATTGAAATACTCTGGGAAAACATCTGCCCAGAATATGTTGTACATATCGAAACAGGAGGTAGATATCGACCTGATTATCTTGTTTTTAAATATAAAAACGCACTTAATGAGAGTAAGAAATATAAGTTACCCATCGAAAATTGGATTAATGGCTCACCATTATCTCCAATAGAAAAAAGAAAATTGATGCTGAAAACTATACTTAAAGGGTTAGCAAGAATTCCTAACATGAAAATCAACCAACATGTCTTTACTAAACTCGATGTAGATCCAAAGACATTTGAATTCTCTCCATCAAAGAGAAAGTCAGAAAACATGAATGGCATCATTTTCACCATCACCATTTTAGGTATTTGTTTTATGTTATGGGTATTTTTGTCTTCAATTCTCCCCCCTTCATGGGCTTTAGGCTTATTATTACTTTCTATCATCCCTATAGCTATCGGTTTGATTTTATTAATTAATTGTCTTGAACCAGAATCCGAAAACAATATTAGTTATAGCGATAATATTAACAAGTCATCATCTTAACTATGACCGTTTTATCATTAGAGAAGTTCTAATCAGCAGGCATTCATCAAGCTACTGACTAAGTATCACCCAGCATTGGCCACTAAATTAGTCATTTGTTTTATATCTATAACTTAAAATATAAACGTCTATTAGATTGATTATTAAAATAAAAACAGCATCCTATATAGTTTGTTAACTATTCGTTTATTGTTTATAGATATTCCTATTGATATAACGAATTTCAATTTATAAAAAACCATCAAATATAATACATTAGGTATCTAATATAATGACCCCAAGACTATTTATCTCTAAAAAAACGATTTTAGTTGTGACATTACTATTATCAGGGTGTGTTAACCTCCCTAAAAAAAATGCTCCCATATTAGTACACTCATTTAAAAATCAATATGTGGAATATATTTTAGTTCCTGTATTAATCAAAGGGAAGAAATATACTTTCATGCTAGATACCGGTTCATCCTCCTCAATAATAGATAAAAACTTAGCAAGCAAACTTACAACAAATATGAATGAGCTTCCTAAGCTCTATTATAAATATTTCAATACTGTTAACACCGTAAGTGGTCAAAAAAAATTAGAGGAAATTAATTTTGTTCACCCTATTCCTTTTTCTATTGGAACTAAATATTTTAATGGAGGTGAATTTTGGGTGACGGATGATCTGAGTTTATTATCACAAGCGACCGGTGAGAATATTTCAGGGATCTTAGGCGTTGATATAATTAGACAATTAAATTGGGAGATTGATAGAAAAAATAAAGTACTCACTATCTATGATACCCCCCCACCAATTAGTGACTATCAGCAATGTAGCCCATATGATGATTTTACCTTTGGTGCACCTTACTTCCGTACTTACTTTGATGATGATATATCTGTATCAACAAAACTCGATACTGGCTCTAGCTCAAATTATATCTCTAATGAACTTATCGATTATATTATTAATAATAAAACTAATGCTGTCTTAGAACCAGTTGAGTATTTTGACAACAGTATTTCTATTGAATTTTCAGGCATTGTTAAAAATAACAATAAAACCTATAAAATAAAACAGTTTCAATTTAATAATAGTGATTTTTATGACAAAGAGTTTTATGTCACTAACAATGATTTCTATGCGATAGGGATGTCAACACTTGAATCTTTTGATAAATATCTACTATCACCAAATAGAATGTTACTCTGTTATAATATGGCAACAATCCAAAAGTTTAATTTGAAAAAAAATCGACAGATAAACTTTAGGGCTTACAATAACCAAATTGAAATATTCTATAATGATGAAAAGATTATTTCAGAATTTTCACTTAAAAATGGTGATATATTAATAAGCATCAACGGTATAAAATATCCAGCAAATGCTGTCACTAAAGTTAAAAAGCTTATTGACACTTTACCTAAAGGACAAGTGGAATTAGTGATAAATCGCCAAGGCAAGTTAATAAATATTCATTTTTAATTGATTAATTAGATTTCTAACGCAGAAAGCGATTCTAATAAATCGCTTTCTGCGCATAAATTAACGATTAATGGAGCGAGCAATTCGTGAATAAGTATGCCTCACCCCGCGGATTACAATTCCATAATTTAAAATATTTTCAGGTAAAGCGATGCCGTTATACCCTGAATCACCAATATGGTGTAAATCCGTGCCCGCCATTTTACACATCAAGGCAATTTGACGAATAGTTTGTAAATCAGCGCCTTCTTGCGAAGTACCAATTGCCGTCATCGTCAACACACTCTGTGAATGGCAGTAAGCTACCATTTTTTGCACAAATTCAGCAGAAATGCCCGGAACAGTACCCGGTGCTGGTAATAAAATCACATCGGCACCACTATCAATAAAACAACGAATATCACTTTCAGTGATCAGTTGCTCTGCCGATGCATTTAATACCCCAGCAGCATGCATTTTACCTGTAATCAATACTACTTCATCGCCAACAGCCGCTTTTAACTCTTTTAAACTCTGATTGATTTCTTGATTGGTCACACCATTACCGGGGTTGCCGGTTAGCACAATAATATCTACGCCCATCTCTTTTAATTTGATAGCATTTTTAACTGTGGCTAAACGCCCTTCAGAGATTTGCCATTGCGCATCCTGATTAGGATTATAAAAACCTGCCGGTACGGGTTCTAAATTAACGCCTATTGCGCGGCCTGTAAGGTGTTTTAACGTACGAATAATGTCTTGAGGTGCCGTGTCAACGGGCAGTCCTTGAATCACTGGATTATTCACATCGAAGATATTTAATAATAAAATATCTGCCCCTTGACTTGCTGCAAGCTCTGCATTGGTAACATTCATTAAAACAGGTTGGATAGTACCTATTGTTTCAGAAACCAATAACCTCCCCTCACTACCTTTGATTGCTTCTAATAAAGCTTTTTTACTGAGCTGTGATATTTCAGAAGCACTGCAATCCAGATAACGTTTTTGCATACCTAACCCCCTTAAAGATAAGTATTCAAAATGGTGATAAATTAATTTCAACCAATCTATCACGACCAGAGATTTCTCCGATAAATATTTTTGGCTGATAAAGATAATTTGCTAAAAATAATAACTTCTCTACATTAACTATTTTTTTAAAACTTTTCATATATTTGGCGATAAATGAAATTTTCAAGCTTAAAGTTTAACTTGAATAGCTGGAATAATAATGATTATCATTGGCGTTCCTATAATAAATAATGGTAAGGACAAAATAATGAGACTCGTTTATAAGGCTGCTGTTTCGAGTTTAGCTTTGTTTTCAATCACAGCTTTTGCTCAAGAATATCCACTGGGTCAACCCATCATTAAAAATGGAATGGAAATCCAAGGTGTTTATCTACAACCTATCACAATGGATACCGAAGAAGGACATCACGCAATATCACATCTTTCTGCCGATAAAGCTGACATCCATTTAGAAGCAGATATTCACGCTGTTGAAGATAATCCGAATGGCTTCGCTGAAGGTGATTGGATCCCTTATCTCAGCATCGAATACACCGTGACTAAACTCGGTGATAAACCACAAACCCAAACCGGTACATTTATGCCAATGGTTGCCAGCGATGGGCCTCACTATGGTGAAAACATCAAACTCGACGGCAATGGCCAATATCGAGTGACCTATAAGATCTCACCACCATCACACAATAAACAAGCTGTTTTTGGTCGTCATATTGATAAAGAAACAGGTGTTGCGCCATGGTTCAAGCCCTTTGAAGTATCATGGGAATTTGATTATGCAGGTGTAGGGCGTAAAGGCAGTTACTAAATATGAGTCATACTTTAGCTAAATAATTCAAGGTGCAGTTAGGCGACAAGCGAATGAGTCGCTAGGAGCATACATAAGTATGTGACTGGCGCGAGTGAGCGAAGTCACCATATTTTAACGAAAAGCGCTGCAACTTGAAGTATGACGAGTAGATACTCTAAATAATTCAAGGTGCAGTTAGGCGACAAACGAATGAGTCGCTAGGAGCATACATAAGTATGTGACTGGCGCGAGTGAGCGCAGTCACCATATTTTAACGAAAAGCGCTGCAACTTGAAGTATGACGAGTAGATACTCTAAATAATTCGAGGTGCAGTTAGGCGACAAGCGAATGAGTCGCTAGGAGCATACATAAGTATGTGACTAGCGCGAGTGAGCGCAGTCAACAACACTGCAACTTGAAGTATGACGAGTATATATGGTTAATGATTAGAGCCAACACAATGAAAACACTACTAAGTCTTACCCTATTGTTTTTTTCAACGCTAATACCGAATACGGTTTTTGCTGCTGAAAAATTTACTGTTGAATTAGAAATGAAAAATGGTGATTTGATCCCAAGGGTACTTGAGGTTCCGGCTAAGACCATCATTCGTATAAAAATCACCAATACGGGAACTGAACCCGCTGAATTTGAAAGTACCCAATTGCGTAAAGAAAAAGTGCTTGCACCGGGTGCCAGTTCTGTTGTGGTTATTGCTCCTCTAAAACCGGGTAGCTATACCTTTTTTGATGACTTCCATCTCTCTCACCCAAAAGGTGAGATCATCGCGAAATAGTAGGATAAGTTATGGGGCAAGTTCTATTTGTTGTCTGGCGTGAAAGTTTTGAAGCACTGCTGGTTATTGGCATTATTTATGCCTGGATCAAACGCCATCCAGACTCTCGTAACGGTATGAAGTTTTTGTGGGGTGGTGTTGCTCTCGGTCTACTGGTATCAATCCTACTCGCATTATTAATTTATGGCGTATTTAATGTCCTTGATGACACAGGGCAATCCCTATTTATGGTATTTATGGAGATCCTTGCCTGTATTTTAATTGTCCAAATGGTGTATTGGATGAATAAACATGGCAGTTCCATGAAATCAGAAATCGAATCAGGCATAAATCGTAATGCCCAACATCATAATTGGTGGGGAGCAGCTTTAATTATTGCTATTGCAATAGCACGAGAAGGCAGTGAAATCGTCGTGTTTTTATCTAGCTTTATAATGTCTCTCAATGCTACAAATGCATCTGAATTTGCGATGGAAGTTGGCGGAGGTATTCTAATTGCAGGATTAACACTGTATATCTTTCTCCTTACCAACCGCATTGTCTCTTGGAAAATCTTCTTTAAAGTCACGGGCGTGATCTTACTGTTTCTTGCTTTATCGTTGCTCTTAAAAGGTGTCGAAGAAATCGCTAATTTACTGATTGAATATGATTATTCCATTCCAGAATTTTTAATTTATCCTGCATGGGACACAACAGCATTACTTGATGATTCAAATATTGCAGGCAACTTTATTTCATCGTTCTTTGCTTACCGTTCGCAACCTATTTGGCTAAGTGTAATTACGTTTATTATTTACTGGGTCGTGGTTATCACGTTGTTTTCTCGGAGCAAAAAACATGCGTAACATGCATTCTTTAAAAGCTATATTCTTTTGCAGTATGGCCTTATTGATAACAATGCCAAATATCGCATCGGCTAAAGCATTAAGGTCTCCTGTACAAACGGGGGATAACATTATTATTGCTAAGGGTGATATCCCCACTCCTGAAAAATACCATGCCGCCATTCAAAGCTATTTGCAATTTACTCAGAAACAACTGCAACAAATGGTTGTTCAATTAGAAGCCTTAGATGATTATCTCAAAAAAGGTGATTTAACTGGAGCACAACAAGCCTATATTCATGCTCATCAGTATTATGAATCTGTTCGTCCAATCATCATCTTATTTGGTAATACTGATCGAACAATTAACCCACGGGCAGACTATTTTCTTGATGGTGAAAAAGATTATCGTTTTAGTGGCTTTCACCTTGTGGAATACCAATTATTTGAACGTAAGGATCGTAAAGCGGCGCTTATTGCAACTGATGAATTACTACTCAAAGCCCGTGACTTGGAGAAACGAGTTGCGAGCGAAACAGTTGAAATACCAAAGCTGGTGCAAGCTGCGGCTGATTTCATTGAGATGATCCTCGAAACCAAGCTGGCAGGTAAAGAAAACATATACAGTCAATCTGACTTGGCTGATATTGCGGCTAATTTACAAGGCTCTCAAGAAATAATAACCGTATTGCACCCTTTCATCCCACCTAAAACCTTACAAGCAATCCAACTAAATGACCAAACAACGGATAAAATTCTTAAACGTTATCGGTCATCTACAGGTGTCTATCAACCTTATAGCCAGTTAAGTCAACAAGATAAAATGGCACTTTATTCTGTGCTAACGCAACAAGCTGAAAACCTTGCACAGCTTAGATCTCAGCTCAGCGTCGACGTGTATTACAAATATTGAGGCAAACAGCCATGAAGGCAAAACCACAGGATCACGCAGCACCTGCCAGTTTTTCTCGGCGAAATGCATTAAAAACCTTGGCAATTAGCAGTGCTGTCATCGCTGCACCATCTTTAGCGGCGAACACTTTGAAAGCAAATAACCCAACCAATAATTGCCAACCTTCCTATGATAAAACCATTGCATTTGAAGGTTTGCATCAAGCAGGTGTACTAACACCAGAGCAAAAGAATGCCACTTTTATCGCCTTCAATGTCACCGTTGACACTATTGATAAGCTACAATCCCTATTTAAGATACTAACAAAACGGATAGCTTATCTTACCCAAGCGCAGACATCACCGAAAACGGCTAATGACCGCATGCCTCCTGCTGAGTCAGGTATTTTAGGTACCCATATCCAACCAGACTCATTAACAGTTACCGTCTCTCTCGGTCACCGTTTATTTGATAACAGATTCGGCCTCGATAAAATCAAACCCTACCACCTTGTTGAAATGACCAGCTTCCCGAATGATAGATTGGAAAAAGAGTGGTGTGGCGGTGATATCACATTACAAATTTGTGCTAACAGCCAAGAAAGCGTAATTTATGCCGTACGTGATTTATTACGCCATAGCGCACCATTCATGTTCCCATTATGGAAAATAGATGGCTTCTTGCCTTCCCGTGATATTGACAACCATTCAACGCCAATTAACTTATTTGGCTTTAAAGATGGTACAGGCAATGCACCAACTAATGACAAGCAATTAATGGATGAATTGATTTGGGTAACGACAGGGAGTAAAGAGCCAAATTGGTGTACAGGGGGTAGCTATCAAGCTATACGTCTAATCCGTTTTAATCTTGAATTTTGGGATCGCACACCACTTGAAGATCAAGAAAATGACTTTGGACGCCATAAGGATAGCGGCGCCCCTATTGGTATGAAACAAGAACACGATGATCCTGAATTCGATAAAGACCCTCACGGTGATCGTATTTTATTTGACTCTCATATGCGCCGTGCAGAGCCTCGTAACCCTGAACGCTACACCGCAAAATTGCGCCGCCGTAGCTATAGCTACTCACTAGGCTTAACATCTAATGGTCTACTGGATATGGGGCTGATTTTTGTCTCTTACCAAAAAAATCTAAAAACAGGCTTTATTGATACTCAAAAACGCCTTAATGGAGAACCACTTGAGCGCTATATCAAGCCTTTCGGGGGCGGTTATTACTTTGTCCTACCGGGTGTCAAAAATGCTCAAGAATATTTAGCTCAAGGGATGTTTGAGGCCATAAAAAACGCCTCATGATATTCAGAAAATAGCGGGAGCCAGACACACTCTCGCTATCTTTGTTCTCCAATCCAACAACCTTCCATCTTTAAGCTAATCTATTGAAAGAGTTTATAAATCAATGCATTGAATGAATTTCACTTATAAATACTTATTTTGCAATAAAAAAATAGTGTGAACAATATCATTTTATTAATGATGTATGTTGGACTTCATCGTCTAATATATGCTCAATATAGCTTTCACAATAAACAATATACTCTAAATAATTCGAATTGCGGGTCAACGACAAGCGAAGATAGTCGGGGAAGCATAGATAAACACTGTGACTCGGCAAGCGTAACCTAGTCCCCCTGCAACTTGAAAGAACGAGTATAATAAGGGAGCTCTATGCCTAACAAACTTACCTCTGCGATCATCCTATCCTCACTTATTTATACGCTACCTTTATCCGCTCAAACCTTAGCGGAACTGCCTTTAATGCCTTGGCCTCAACAGGTTGAAGTAAAAAATA
This sequence comes from Providencia sp. 2023EL-00965, assembly GCF_033550225.1. Lineage (NCBI taxonomy): Bacteria > Pseudomonadati > Pseudomonadota > Gammaproteobacteria > Enterobacterales > Morganellaceae > Providencia > Providencia sp. 2023EL-00965. The sequence continues at coordinate 199,654 of NZ_JAWUEH010000006.1, forward strand.
GCGACGGTAAATGGATCCTTAATAACGAACTTGATATTTATATCGAAGGTGATGAATTAAACGACGCAACTGCTCGCTGGCGTGAAAGGATAGAGGCCCAAACTGGGTGGCAATTAACCCCACATCAAGCCCAAAATGCTCAGGCACCCATAAAAATTCTCATCGAGAAAAAAGTTGCTAACTTACCTTCAGTACAGATGGATGAAAGCTACCAACTTATCACTGATAGTAATGGCTCAACCATTAAAGCAGCAACACGTTTTGGGGCAATGCGAGGAATGGAAACCTTACTACAACTGATCCAAACCGATGGTGAAAACACCTTTGTTCCTTTAGTCACTATCAACGATAAACCACGCTTTGCTTGGCGTGGTGTAATGCTTGATTCAGCACGACATTTCTTACCAATCAATGATATTTTACGTCAAATAGACGGAATGGCTGCCGCTAAATTAAACGTATTTCACTGGCACTTAACCGATGATCAGGGTTGGCGTTTCGAATCACAGCGCTACCCTAAATTACAGCAACTCGCGAGTGATGGGCAATATTATACCCAGCAACAAATGCGTCAAGTTGTCGAGTATGCAAAAGAAAGAGGTATCCGAGTCGTCCCTGAAATTGATTTTCCAGGGCATGCATCTGCAATTGCGGTTGCTTACCCAGAGCTGATCAGTGCCGCTGGGCCTTATCAAATGCAACGCCACTGGGGCGTTCATCAACCACTTCTCGATCCAACTCAAGAGCAAGTTTATCAATTTACTGATGCGCTAATTGAAGAGTTAACCACCATCTTCCCTGATGAATATATTCATATTGGAGGAGATGAGGTTGATCCAACACAGTGGGAAAACAATCCGTTAATTCAGGAATTTATGAAGAAAAACAACCTGAAGGATACCCATGCTTTACAAGCCTATTTCAATCAGCGACTCGAAAAAATTCTAACCAGCCATCAACGTAAAATGGTTGGTTGGGATGAAATCCAGCATCCTACGCTTTCTAAAAATATCGTGATCCAATCATGGCAAGGCCAAGACTCATTAGGCCATAGTGCCCAAGAAGGCTTTCAAGGTCTCTTATCCACTGGGTTCTACCTCGACCAATCACAGAGTGCGGCCTACCATTATCGAAATGAAATATTGCCTCGCCCATTTACTGTTGATGTCAATGTTAAGCAAGGTGAACAAGCACAAAGTTGGCAGTTTGAAATTGAAAGACTTAAAGGTAGTCCGGTGAAAGGTAGCTTCACACTCATCAAAGGCAGTGATGGCTGGAGAGGTTTTATCGATTTTGCAGGAAAATCACGCCGAGCAGTGGATCATATAGAGTGGCTGTCACCAAGCCAAGTTACCTTCTCCGTGGATACTTGGATGGGGGAAACACGCCCAGTTGTGACATTAAACAAACAGTCACTAAGTGGTTATACGATGATTGGCAATACCCGCTATCCAACGACAGGGACTAGCTTAGCTGATACTCCAGAAGGAATTGCACCAACAACACCTGATGCAGATAAAATGAGCAATATTCGTGGTGGTGAAATCGCATTATGGGCAGAGAACATTCGAGCCCCCATTATCGATGTTAAGTTATGGCCGCGTGCTTTTGCTGTTTCTGAACGCTTATGGTCTGCGCAAGATGTTAATAATGAAGAGGATATGTATCGTCGCCTTAATGCCGCAGATGCTTGGTCAAGCGTTTCCGTGGGTTTGCAACAACACGCCCAAACTGCACGTGAATTTACTCGACTAGCAAATGGGGCTGAAATAGAACCATTGCAGATCTTGGCTGAAACTGTTGAGCCAGCACATTATTATACTCGCCATCATTTAAAATTCAGAGAAAACCAATATCACCAATATGAACCGTTGAACCGCTTTGTCGATGCCTTGCCAGCAGAAAGTACTCAAGGTCGTGCATTCAAACAACATATTGATGCCTTAATGGCTAAACCAAATGATAAAACCAATCAGCAATGGCTCATAAATAAGTTAACACGTTGGCAAAATAATGTTCCTCAAGCTCAAGCGTTAATCAAACAAAATGTTAACCTAGCACGATTGGCTCCTGTTGCCGAAAATATGCAGCAACTATCGGCAATTGGCTTAGAACTTGTTGAACATTACAGTACAAATAAACCACTTACTGAACAACGTAAGACGACTATTTTTCAACAATTGGAAAAAAGCGCGGTATTACATGATGAAGTCGTGATTGCTATTATTGAACCACTGGAAACATTACTACGCCATATCCCAACCAAAGGATAATAAAAAAACACCTCCCAATTGTTATATTGGGAGGTGTCAGTAGTTACTTTAACTCTATGTCACTTTATTTTTTAGCGCGATCCGTCGCATCTGCTTCCACTTCTTTTTTCCATTCCCCTGATATTGGTGCGGAATTTTTCTTGGATTCAACAGCATTATTTATCGCTTTATACGCTTTGTCATAACCTACTTCATCTTGTACATAGCCAGTCGCTTTTGAGCGACTAATTCCAATGCTATCTGCTGCGGTGATCGCATCAATATTTGCACCAAGGAAAATGAAATCCCATTTATCCTCAGTTTCAGCTGATTTAATCATCGATTTAATTTTTGATTGGCTATATTTATGACTACTATTTTCTTCGCCATCAGTAATGATTACAAATAATACATTATTATTTTTGGTTATTTTTCTATTTTCTTGTATTTTAACAATGGTATCACCAACAGCATCTAATAATGCCGTATTATTACCTACTTTATAATCATCTAGTGTTAGTTTTTTAACTTTATTAATAGGCTCCCTATTATGCAATAAAGTTGTTTTATCATTAAATAACACTGTTGTGATAAATACATCGCCATTTTTATTACGATTTTCAGCTAATACACTATTAAAACCACCAATAGTATCTGATTCAAATCCAGACATTGAGCCACTTTTATCGAGTATAAAAACCAAATCTAATACTTCAGGCTGTTGTTTTTCTGCAATAATTGATTGGCTATTCGCCGTAATTGAAAACAACTGTAGACTCGCCATTAGAATAACACTAAACAATGACTTTAATATTGTATTCATTTTATTTATCCCATAAATAAAATAGAGTTTATTTAAAGCTATCATCCAGTTATTCAGACTATTTCACATAAGAACTTTCTGGTTACAATATAAGCATATTCTTAAAAAGATATATCGCCATCATACTTCAAGTAACGCGCTTTTCGTGTAGAGATGAGTACGTTGATTTATACCAGTCACAGTGTTTTCATCGTTAAAAATACCTAGAACTTTAAGAGGCTACAAAGTGTAGCCTCAGACTGTTGACAAACATATCATGTTTGGCGGCAGTCGTTAGGGGTTCTGAAATAAATGAGGAAAGTCAATTCATTGATTTTCGGCTGATAACACGGAGCGGGAAAAACCACGCTTTTATCCCGCTTCGTCAGCAACCTCAGGCTACAAAGTGTAGCCTGTTATATGGGTTTATCGTCCCCAAATGCCATAACCTCGTAATTCACCGATTTTGCTAACAAAATCATTATATTTTTCATTCTCTGCGACACCACTAGAAGAAGCACTATTCGCATGTATATCCACTAACTCCATCATCAATTGATGAGCTTGCTTATTCAATTTTTCATGAATATCAGTATCGTTAGTATCTTGTAGTGGTTTAAGTAGTGCCAGTAACTCTTCTGCTTTTGCTTGCAGCTTTGGATTCGCGAAATCGGCGATAGGAAGATCATAGTTAAATGGCATATTCACTGTATCTTGAGTGGCTTCATCAGCAGTGCTAGGCGAAATATTTTCATCATATTCTGTCGCAATGTACTGGACTAGCTCTGGCTTATCAAAGCACTTAGATTGAATATTACCTATTGATTTGCGATCATTCACCGTAATTGAATCAGGAAAGGCTTCACCGAGTGGATAATCACATTTAAATATATTGGCATCAATTACTGTTGCATTCGCACTTCTAACCGCCATTTCCAACTCATGTCCATTAATCACGACTTCGTAAGTTGCAGGTTTAAAGCGATCTGCCTTCCCTTCGACAGCATAAGCTTCTGAGAGGGTATAATAAACATGATTATCTGGATTGATAATACCACCGTTATTATTATCAAAAACCATAAATGAAAAGATGTCACCTTGGCTATTTTCTAATTTATGTTTTCCCGATGAAAGTTTAATAATATCTCGTTGTCCAGGTAAAACCTCATAAGACTTATCATCAACCTTAAATGAAATATTACTCGTCGTTGGGTTACTATAATAAAACTCTCCTTTTTGACTCATAGGGTTAAAATCATCACAAGCCGAAAGCGTCAATGCTGCGATGACGGCGATTCCCCATTGAGCCTGCTTAATGCTTTTTTTCATTAGATAACCTTTTAATTGCAATTATTACGAATAATATTCTTTACTATTTCAATATTAATAGAGTTAATTAAACTTAAATTAGCTCTATACTCTAAATTTTGTCTGATAATACAGATACTCGTTAGAGAGATAAATCAAAGAGTGTTATTCTGCATGAATGATTATTTTTAAGGATAAAATATGATCACTCGCCTGTCAAAATCTCTATGCGTCTGTGCTATCGCCTTATTTATCTCTCTAGCCGTATTTAATAATTTAACAGACTACGCCACTAACTTTACCTTTATTCAGCATGTTCTCTCCATGGATAGCATTTTTCCTAATGCAACCGTTGACTATCGAGCTATTAATGCCACTTTATTTCATCATGTTGCTTATATCATGATTATTATAATTGAAACTATTTGTGCTTTAATTTGTTGGTATGGAGGGATCACACTACTAAAAAATTGCAAAAAAAGTGCCTTTGAATTTAATCGTAGTAAAAAATGGTCTATTGCAGGGCTTACCCTTGCATTTCTGCTGTGGCATGTGGCTTTTATATCTATTGGTGGTGAGTGGTTTGCGATGTGGATGTCAAAAGAGTGGAATAGTATTCAAGCTGCTTTTCGCTTTTATATCACCGCCTTGCTAGTACTGATTTATGTTGCTTTACGCGATCACGATGAATCTATCCATCAATAGTTACCCTTTTAATGTCTTTAAAAGCAGGGTAAATACTGATTCCATCATGGGGGTTAATGTTTGATTAGCTCTCATCAGTGATACAGTACGGGTAAGCTCGGGTTGCTGTAACTGTAACACCACTAATTCAGGATCACGTAAGTGTGCCGTATACAACTGGGGCAAAATTGCGATAGCCAATTTTGAGCGAACTAAGCCATATAAGGTTTCAATATAATCAACTTGATAGCGTACATTAAGCTTCAAACGGTGGCTTTCGATAGTGGCTAGTACTAGGCGCTGAATATTACCTTTAGAAAATATAGCGACATCACGACCATTCAGCAGTTTCCAAGGAAGGTGAAATCCTTCTGCTAGCAGATCTTGTCGGTGGATCACTGCCACAAATGGGTCATCCTGTAAGGCAAATACCTGTAATTCACGAGGTACCGAGCTATCCAATACGCCAATACCAAAATCAATTTCGTTATTCATTAATTGAGAAACTAATGAATCATTGGTTTTATCGTAAAATTCAACCTTGAGCCGAGGAAAATTGAGGCTTAATTGAGTGGGGATATCAGGAAAAAGTAGCGAGCTAACAGAAGGCACTAAACCTATCCGCAATGTCCCGTCACCGCCTTCTTCCATAATTTGCTGAATATCACCAAAAGCACGCTGAGAAACACTCAATACACGCTCAGCATGCGGTAAAATAGCTGCACCAAGTTCAGTCAATGTCACGGATGACGCGGTACGATTTATTAATTTTCCACCAATCACAGCTTCAATTTGACGTAATGCACTGCTCAATGCAGGCTGACTAATCGATAATCGGCTTGCCGTTTCCGTAAAATGGCGCAAATGAGCCAATGTCACAAAATATTGTATCTGCTTTAACGTCAGTGCGGGTAGTCGTTGCCAAGGATTTATCATGATCTGCAATTACGCTTTATGAAGAACCATTAATAGAAGGATATACTTGTCATATTTCACGTTGAAGGGGCGTTGACTCCGCTTGATTGGCTTGGTCACAGTGTGTATCTATGTTCCTTACCTATCTTTGCTTATCGCCTATCCACACCTCGAATTATTTAGGGTATATCTGAAACAAAAATAACACCATCATTTCAATCATTATAACTATTTCTTATGCTCTGATAAGTTTTATCATCTTGGCAAACGTTTGCGTTGCTCATAAAGTAGTGGCAAAGAATCATTTAATGATGGTGTTTTATGAGTATAACCAATTATAGCCGACGTCGTGCAGTACAAGCGGCAAAAGGAGAAATTCCTTTTGATCTTCTTCTCACTCAAGCCAATATTGTCGATATGGTGACAGGGGAAATCCGTGCCGCAGACATCGGTATTGTCGATTCGTTGATTGCGAGTGTACATCCAACAGGTAGCCGCCTTGATGCGAACGAAATTCATAACCTCAATGGTTATTTTATCTCACCGGGTCTAATTGATACTCACGTCCATCTAGAAAGTTCACACCTCCCACCTAACCGTTATGCTGAAATTGTTCTCACTCAAGGTACTACTGCGGTGTTTTGGGATCCTCATGAGTTAGCTAACGTACTGGGTTTGGAAGGGGTACGCTATGCCATAGAAGCAAGCCGTAACTTACCACTGCATGTTATGGTTGCCGCCCCTTCATCTGTACCTTCAACACCGGGGCTAGAAATGTCCGGAGCCGATTTTGCAGGTGACGAAATGTCAACCATGTTAAGTTGGCCCGAAGTCCATGGTGTTGCTGAAGTGATGGATATGTTCGGGGTATTGCATGGTAGCGAGCGGATGGAAGGTATTCTAAACGCGGGTTTAGCATCTGGAAAATTGATTGAAGGGCATGCCAGAGGATTAAAAGGAGCCGATCTGCAAGCCTACCTTGCCGCAGGCGTTACCTCCGATCATGAACTCACCTCTGCTGAAGATGCATTAGAAAAATTACGCGCAGGTCTAACACTCGAAATTCGCGGTTCTCATCCATATTTGCTACCTGATATTGTAGCTGAACTGCAAAAACTTCCTCATCTGTCATCCCAAATCACAGTATGTACCGATGATGTTCCCCCCGATGTATTAATTGAAAAAGGCGGTATTATCGCCCTGCTCAACTTACTGATTGAACATGGCATGCAAGCTACCGATGTATTGCGATTTGCCACTTTAAACGCAGCTATCCGTTTACAACGCCCCGATCTTGGCTTAATTGCCGCAGGCCGTCGTGCTGATTTAGTCGTGTTTGATTCACTGAAAAAACTGCAAGCAAAACATGTGTATGTTGCAGGTGAGCACATCGCGAAAAATGGTCAATTATTTAAAACATTAGCCACAGAGCAAGATGTATTGCCTCCTAGAGACACGATGCATTTATCGCCAGTCACAGCTAAAGAATGCACACTGCAAATAAAAAATATAACCGAAGGAAGTGCACGTTTACGTCATATCAGCGGTGCGCGCTTTACTCAATGGGGAGAAGTTGATGTACAGATCTGTAATGGTCAAGTACAGATCCCCGATGGCTTTAGTGTGATCCGCGTACAACACCGTCATGGCCGCCACCAAGCCAATCCACAAATCGCTTTATTAGAAGGCTGGGGAGAGCTACGTGGAGCGATTGCCACCAGCTATTCCCATGATTCACATAACTTAGTGGTACTCGGCCGTAATGCGGACGATATGGCACAAGCCGCTAATCTACTGATCGAAAGTGGCGGCGGAATGGCCTTAGTACAAAATGGTAAAGTGCTTGCCCATGTTGCCATGCCAATTGCCGGTATGCTATCTGACCTTCCAGCAGAACAACTTGCAAAACAATTTCGTCAATTACGTGAACTCAGTAGCCAAATCGCAGATTGGGAACCTCCATATCGTGTATTTAAGGCTATCGAGGGCACCTGTCTTGCATGTAATGCAGGCCCCCATTTAACCGATTTAGGGCTAACCGATGGCACAACTCGTGAAATTGTTGATGCCGTTATTGCAACCCATAACAACAATAATGACAGGAGAGCCAATTAATGGCTGACAACATGCTTAAAACGCCAACATCAGGGAGTTGGCTAGAAAAACGTTTTGCATTGCGTTCACGTGGTAGTACAGTCAGAACTGAATGTCTTGCTGGTATAACCGGTTTTCTTGCCGCAGCTTATTTACTGGTTGTTATACCGGGTCTGCTAGCTGCTGGTGGAATGGATAAAGGTGCAGCGACCACAGGAACGATTATTGTTTTTGTGCTTGCTAGCCTACTGATGGCATTCTATGCAAACTTACCTTTCGTGGTTGGGCCTGGGATCGGTGGCTCTGTGCTCGTCGGTATAACTCTAGCAGGCAGCGAGGGCATCGATTGGCAAATAGGTCTCGGCATTGCCTGTTGGTCAGGGATCTTATTCTTCCTTCTCACTAAATTTGGCTTGCGTGAAGTAGTGACGCGCTCAGTTCCACAATCAATTAAACTCGGTTTAACAGCCTCTATTGGGCTATTCGTAGCTATCTTAGGCTTTCGTAACGCTGGCTTAGTCTTAGCTAATCCAAAAACGAACGCATTAATGTTAGGCGATTTTCTATCACCGGGGGCGCTAGTGGCGTTAGCTGGCTTCTTTTTAGCCATTGCATTGCAAGCTCGCCGTATACCCGGCGCCATTTTATGGGCAATCTTATTTGCCACGGCTATTGGTATTCCGTTTGGTGTCACCAAACTACCAGATAGCTTTATTGGGATCCCCCACTCTGTTGCACCCGTTTTTGGTCAAGTGGATTTAATTGGGGCATTAAATATTGCCTTCTTACCCTTTTTATTTGTCTTCTTTGCCGCTGAATTCTTTTCTACCATGGGAACCACTCTTGCCGTTGGTGGAGAAGCAGGATTACTTGATAAAGAAGGCAACATGCCGAATATCAACCGTCCTTTTATCGTGGATTCAATCGCTGCGGCACTAGGCCCTTGGGTTGGTATTCCTGCCGCAACGGCTTTAATTGAGTCTTCAGCAGCGGCAGAAGCCGGTGGTAAAACAGGTATGACTGCCCTCGCCGCCGCTATCATGTTCTTACTGATGCTGTTATTCACACCAATTGCACTGATGATCCCTGCACAAGCAACCGCACCAGCGCTAATATTAATTGGCCTGAATATGTTTAGTGGATTACGTAAAGTTGACCTAGCGAACTTTACCGATGGATTACCTGTTTTAATGATGGTGATGATTACGTTAATTGCCAATAGTTTCGGGACAGGTATTGCAGGTGGATTACTGTTCTATATTTTAATTAAGGCAGTGGCCGGTAAATGGAAAGAGATCCCGATCAGTCTATGGGTGTTAGCTGTGCCGTTGGTGTATTACTTTTCTACGTTGGTTAAACATTAATCTCCTATTAAGCACTCGATGCCAATCGAGTGCTAATTAACGTTAACTGAAAAACAATTACATCCGCAGTGAAAGCGCACCACTTGAGCGAGCTTAGGCTTTTTGCCTTTACGTTTACACTTAGCGTTCTCGATCTCAATTGCATGTTTAATTTCATTGATTTCAAAACGCGATAAACGCTTATTATTCCCTGTCGCACTACGGATCCTTTCACCACACAATTTATTTGATCCTGACATACTAATTCCTATATTGTTTTTTTAAAGAGTAGCGTAATCAAACGCTACTCTTAATCACTTAACCACTATTGTGCCTCATTGATCACCATTTGAGAAGGCGCACCTATCGGTACATAATCATCCACAAATTTAAGTTCCCCTGAATTAGCATCAACACTAAAACGAGTGATATTGTCACTACGCTGATTCATGGCATAAAGATATTTACCATTTGGTGATAGCGTTAATGTTCTTGGATAATCACCGCGTGTCCATGTTTGCGTCGGTTTACTTAACGAGCCATCTTTATTGATGTTAAAGTGTGCAATGCTGTTATATAATCGGTTACCTACATATAAATGTTGACCATCTTGGCTTTCCACAATCCCTGAAATAAAATTAGTACCTTTATAATTATCAGGTAATGATGATACTGTTGTTCCTTCCTGCAATAGGCCTTTTTGTTTATCAAATTGATATTGAGTTAAAGTTGACGCTTCTTCGTTAACTAACCAGACATGTCCATCAAGTTTAGAAAACACAAAATGGCGTGGTCCAGCGCCTTTCGAAGAAGCCATAATATATGGCGGATCATTGGCGATTAATTTGCCATTTTTTTGATCCAACTTGTATTGATATATACGATCAAGTCCAAGATCGGTAGTGAACACATATTTACCTGAAGGATCGGTCGCTATCATGTGTGCATGCGGGCCATTATGATCGCTAATCGCAAAACTCCCTTCAACCGCAGCTTCAGGATAAGCAGCCCCCGCGGGGCCTTCATGCTGAATAATATCGCTTGCTGGCTGTAAACTACCATCATCTTGGATTGGTAATACAGACACCGCGCCGCTGTGATAGTTAGCAACTAATAGATAACGCCCATCTGGTGTTAGTGATAAATAAACTGGGCCATCGCCGCCCGAAGGCACGTTATTTAGCGCCTGCAATGAACCATCGGTATTGATTTTCCAAGCATGGATCGTGCCTTTTTCTGTCTCACTACCTACATAAAGCACTTTACCATTATGAGAGAGTACCAATTGCGCTGCATTGGTTAATGGTGCAGCCAGCACTTTATTAGTTAATTGGCCAGTTTGATTATCCATATCAAAACGATACACCCCTTCTCCATTGGGACTATAAGTGCCAACCCATGCAAACTGCGGTGCAGCCATCAAAGAGGTACTAGCAAACATGACTGAAGCTGCCCAAATAGATAACTTTTTTGACATGATCAATTTCCTAATTAAATAGCGATGTGGAACTGCTTTTTCACCGTAAAAAGTGAATATAAAATAACCATGTCAGACTAACGAAATCACTGATAACTGTGCAGGCACATTATTTCCATTTATTGATGGAAATAATTCAATAGCTAGAACTATAAATTTCCACTTAGCAGGCATTCCTTATTTACCACTGGCTTTTCAATCGATATTGAATTTTCGAGTTAGCTTGAATAAAAAATTTGGCTTTAGTGGACATTTCTTGTTTTGGGATGAGGATCGAGGTTTTGAGTAAAAACTAATCAATAATAGAAGAGTATAAACAGCCGACAGCAAATGCCGTCGGCTATCAAGATTAAATCAATGGTGGGATGGAAGGTAAAATAGGGACTTCTATCACTGTAGGCCCTTCTCGGTTAAACGCTTCTTTACATGCTGCTTTCACTTCCTCAACGGTCTCAGCCCTAACCGCTGAACAGCCATAGCCTTTCGCTAATGCGACAATATCAAGCCCCGGTATATCCAGCCCCGGTACGCCTGGAGTCTCTTCTAAAACCGCAAACGATTTTAAAATTGCATATTCACTATTTTTCGGAATAACAAAAACAATTGGCAGCTTTTGCTGCGCCGCACTCCATAAACCTTGAATTGAATACTGCATTGAGCCATCACCAATAATCGCTAGCACAGGACGATTACGACCACTGTCTTTTTCACCTAATGCAATACCAACACTTGCCGGTAAGTTCCAACCTAAAGAACCACTCGCAAAGGTGTAGAATGAATCAGGCTGTTCAATCGGCCACTCACGATGTAACTCAGCTAAGTTAGAAGGCGATTCTTCAACTAATACTGTTTCTTTCGGTGAAACATCACGCAGTGCACGGAATAATTCTGCGGCACTTAATGTCGAAGACGTATTTACAGACTCCGCAGCTACCGGATGTGGAGCCATATTATGAGCTTGCTTAGTCACAGCTTGTGATTGTGCTGCTCTTGCTGCCACCAATTCAGTTAACCCTTCTACGGCAAGTACTGCATCACTCAATAAGCTGTCACCAACAGGTGCACGGCCAATCTCAACGGGATCATCAGTAATATGCAACAAACGCAATCCTTCAGGAATATAGCTACCCGCAACATAAGGGTAATAACGGAAAACAGGCGCACCAATCACCAATGCAAGGTCATGGCCTTCAAGTTTTTCTGAGAGTGACTTAATCGCAAATGGTAAACCACCAGCATACAACGGATGCGTTTCAGGGAAAGCAGGACGTTCCGACGCAGGTGCAGCCCATACTGGAATATTTAATTTTTCAGCCAGTTTGATCCCTGCATCCCAACCTTGTCCACGCGCAATTGCAGAACCATAAATCAATACTGGATTTTTAGCCGCTGTTAATGCATCTGCAAATTCTTTTAAACGAACAGGATCATAACCGATACGCTGAGGTATAGAACGAACCACAGCCTGTTCATCAAGCGCAGGTTTATCCCAATCATCTAATGGGATAGATAAAAATACAGGGCCTGCTGGTGGCTGTAATGCCATCGCATAGGCTCGCATAAACGCAGCGGGCACATCTTCGGCACGTGCAGGTTGATAACTCCACTTCACCCATGGCTTTGGTAAAGTTTCTGGCTCAATATTCGTTAACCATGGTTCCATAAGCAACATTTCACGCGTTTGGTTCCCCGCAGTCACGATTAATGGTGTTCTATTCATAAATGCAGTGAGAATATTACTCATTGCATTACTTAGCCCCGCCGAAGTATGGACATTAACCATTGCGACTTTACGAGTTGATTGTGCATATCCATCAGCAGCAGCAACCGCAGAAGCTTCTTGTAATGTTTGGATATAGCGAAAATCAGCCGGAAAATCTTTTAGAAAAGTTTCTTCGGTTGAACCAGGGTTACCAAAAACGGTTGTGATATCCAACTCACGTAATAAATCGAATGTCACTTGGCGGATGGTCTTTTTCATCTAAAAACTCCAATAAGCAAATAATGATTACGGCTCAATTAATGTAAATACACTAAAAACGCTGCCATGGTGGCAATGGATAATACCGTACTAAAAAAGAAGGTTGACGCCATTTCTTGCTCAGCAATTTTATATTGCATCGCTAATATTACACTGATTGTTGCTGCTGGTAATGCAATTGTCATAATAGACAGATCAGCTACTGTTCCCTTTATCGCCATCAGTAGACAAATACCGAGAGTAATAACCGGAACGATAATATTTTTTGTAATGACCGACGTCAAAATAGTCAAATTAAACGTCACTTTTTGACTATAGAGAATAATTCCTGTCGAAAATAGTGCTATTCCCCCTGTAGTGGTTCCTAATAATTTTAATGACTTTAATATATTCTCAGGGATTTCAAAATCCAAAATCAAAATAATAAAAGCCAGTACAGGCATCCAAATTATTGGCTCTTTGAGTGTATTTTTTAGATTAGAAGCTATACTTACCTTTGAATTACCACCATCTTTATTTGACGAGTAAGTGGATAACGAAAATAATGTAAATGGAACCAAAATTAAGTTAATAATTATTCCGCATAAAGAAACCGGTATCGAACTTAATTCACCATACAGAAAGCCTAAAACTGGAATACCAATGAAAGGACCTGAAGGTGCAGCAACTGCCAATGCTTGTAATGCAGCGATTGGTTTACTACGGCGGAAAACAGAATGGGAAACAACGAATACAACAATGTAAGCTCCCACCATACTGATAAATAACACTAACGCCATATCACTTTGCTCTAGCAATACTGAGCGTTTAACACCTAGCATTCCAGAAAATAACGTTAATGGTAGTGCATACAACATAACCAAACGGTTTAAAATGGTACTTTGATCTGAATTAAAATCTTTGTGCCATGCTGCAAAATAACCTAAAGCCAATGTGACAACAATAGGTAATAATGCAGATATAATTATCTCTAACATATCATCCCCAAAAAACAGATAGTAGATAAAAGTAAATCTCTGTTATTACCTTTTGATAATAACAAAAAGCAATAGCAAAATAAAAAACCCAAAAATATAGAAACAACTTTAATGCTATTCTTTAATTGAATAGTTTTAAAAATAAAAACATTTAAATTCAAGGCAATCTAAATTTACAATCATAAAAAGTCAGTGAAAATGCATTCAAATCAAACAACAATCAAAATAAAGTAACGAGGTTTGAATTTAATAACCGAGTTAATATTAATGTAATAAAGCTAACAACATAGAACAGTTAACAATTAAGAAACACATATTTACTTTAATCTATTTACATTCGGTTTTATGAATGTAATTCTATTTTTTCCGACCTAATTAGGTCATTGTCAAACAATCCCATAAAATAAACTTTATATAATATATTCGATACAATGCTTTTACTCACTCAATAGTTTTTGTGGGTTAAACATAAAAATAACCGATAGTAAAACAACCACTAAATAACATATCAAACCAATTATCCAAATCCAACCATCCCAGATTGCTAATGTGTGATTATAGATTAATGCAAACAACACAGGACCAATGACCCCTGTTGCATTAGTCAAGCTAACTAATAAGCCTTGTAAAGCCCCTTGTTGCTGACTATTTACCTGAACGGACATCAATCCTTGCAATGCAGGTAGTGCAATACCACCAGCCGCTAATAGGATTAAAATTGGGAATACTAACCAACCTTCAGAGATAATCGCTAATAAAGCAAAAGCACTACTATCAGCAACAAACCCAACAATTATCGCGGTTTTTTCTCCCCATATTGAGGCGATACGTCCGGCTACAAACGCCTGAAAAAGCGCATGCAAGCATCCTAGCCCAGCCAAAGAGAAACCGACCATCATACTATTCCATGCAAAACGGTTTTCAGTAAACAATACCCATACCGTTGCGGGTATCTGCCCAATTAACTGTGCTGAAAAATAAATAATTAATAAAATGGGCATACTTTTTATTAATGTTATATATACCGAATTTGATTTTTGCTTAACCGCCGTATCAATATCTGTACTCTCTGTTATCTTTCGGGTTTCACCAAACACTGACATCACGACAAAGAAAGTCACTATATTCAAAAATGCAGCAATAAAGAATGGACTATGAGCAGAAATAGAGCCAGCAAAACCACCAATAATAGGGCCTGCAATTAATCCTACACCAAAACTTGCACCTAATCGTCCAAACCATTTAACACGCTCGGAGGCCGATGTAGTATCTGCGATAACGGAAGCAGCAACAGCTCCTGTAGCTCCGGTGATCCCTGAAAGTAATCGGCCTAAATACAGCATCCAAAGCGCACTAGAAAATGCCAACAATAAATAATCTAGCGATGCGCCAATTAATGACAACAACAAAATAGGTCGTCGTCCAAAACGATCCGACATCTTACCTAACCATGGTGCAAAAATAACCTGCATCAATGCATATAGCGCTAACAACACACCAAAATGATTAGCAATATTTTCAGTTGTAATAAATTCACGTAATAGTGTTGGTAAGACTGGCATTATCAATCCAATCCCCATGGCATCTAGCAACGTAATCACTAGTGCAATACTGGTTGATTTCTTCATTTCTCAATTTCTCTATCAGTGATAGGGTGGTGGTAAAATAACTCTATCAGTGATAGAGTGTCAACCATTAAATAGGAGTCGAACATGGCAAAATTAGACAAAAGCAAAGTCATTAGCAGCGCACTCGAACTACTCAATGAAGTAGGTATGGAAGGTTTAACAACACGAAAATTGGCACAAAAGCTAGGTGTCGAACAACCGACACTGTACTGGCATGTTAAAAATAAGCGGTCATTGCTTGATGCATTAGCCGTTGAAATGTTAGAACAGCACCATACGCATTTTTGCCCCTTAGAAGGGGAAAGCTGGCAAGATTTTTTGCGCAATAATGCCAAAAGCTTTAGATGTGCACTATTAAGCTATCGTGATGGCGCTAAAGTACACTTGGGAACTCGACCAACAGAGAAACAATATCAAACCATTGAAAAGCAGTTAGCATTTTTATGTCAGCAAGGCTTTTCATTAGAGCATGCATTATATGCCCTTAGTGCAATTGGCCATTTTACATTAGGTTGTGTATTAGAAGATCAAGAGCATCAAGCAGCCAAAGATCAACGTGAGAATTCAGATATCAACCTGACTCCGCCACTATTACAACAAGCTATTACATTACTGGATAAACAAGGCGCTGAACCTGCGTTCTTATTTGGGCTTGAAATGATTATTAGTGGATTAGAAAAACAGCTTAACGTTTAAAATATATTTTAAAATCATACTCACTTTTTTATAAGTGATCATTTCTCGATAGCCTGCTCGTCGGGTTATCTTCCCTTTCAATGACGGCGAATAAAAAATCACACACCGATAAATCACTAAATAAAAGCATCATAGTTTTATGTCGTACTTCACAGTTCTTTAAATTAGCGAGGCATAGCGAGTAATTAGCCTCATCACATTGGCAATGTTTATTATTTATTCAACCCTGTCGTACATATATTGTGAGAGGTCTTACCTGAGCCGCATGGTAACTAGGATTATCGAGTTAAATAGAAAAATAACATTTCAACCAACTAAGTAAAACTCAACAAACACATTCCGATTAAATTATACCTCTATTAACCAAAGGTTATGGATACCCAAACAAAACTCATTGTTAAAAATTGGTTAAGCAAAGTAATTTCATTTTTCACTAATGTTAAATTGTTATAGTGAAAATCTGGTAAACTACTTGAGGTAAAATAATGACTTTAGATGCCAGTTATACATTATTAGTCGCTTGTGTCGCGCTACTGATTGGGATGTTTGTGGTCAAATTTACACCATTTCTCCAAAAAAACCACATCCCTGAAGCCGTCGTTGGGGGCTTTATTGTTGCTATTATTCTGCTAATTGTTGATAAAACATCAGGCTACACATTTATATTCGACTCTTCATTACAAAGCTTATTAATGATCGCATTTTTCTCTTCGATTGGATTAAGTTCCGATTTTTCACGATTAATTAAAGGCGGAAAACCCCTTGTTTTATTAACCATCGCCGTAACTATTTTGATCGCGATTCAAAATACCGTAGGAATGGGAATGGCAGTAGTCATGAATGAAAGTCCATTCATTGGTTTAATTGCCGGTTCAGTACCTTTGACAGGTGGTCATGGTAATGCGGGTGCTTGGGGACCAATACTTGCAGATAAATATGGGGTTGAGGGTGCCGTAGAGTTAGCAATGGCTTGTGCAACACTCGGTTTGGTATTAGGCGGACTTATTGGTGGCCCAGTTGCACGCCATTTATTAAAGAAAGTCACTATTCCAAAAGCGACTGAGCAAGAGCGCGACACTATTGTTGAAGCTTTCGAACAACCGAGTGTTAAGAGAAAAATTAACGCAAATAATGTTATCGAAACCATTTCAATGCTAATTATCTGTATTGTTGTGGGCGGTTATATCAGTACCTTATTTAAAGATACTGTATTCCAATTACCGACTTTTGTATGGTGCTTATTTGTCGGTATTATTATTCGTAATACTTTGGCTCATGTATTTAAACACGAAGTCTTTGAGCCTACCGTCGATGTACTGGGTAGCGTTGCTTTATCACTGTTTTTAGCCATGGCATTAATGTCATTAAAATTTGGCCAACTCGCCAGTATGGCAGGACCGGTACTGATAATTATCGCAGTACAAACCGTGGTTATGGTGTTATTTGCTTGCTTTGTTACCTTCAGGATGATGGGGAAAGACTACGACGCCGTCGTAATTAGTGCGGGACATTGTGGATTTGGTATGGGGGCTACACCAACAGCTATTGCTAATATGCAAACGGTGACCAAAGCATTTGCACCATCACATAAAGCCTTTCTCGTTGTTCCCATGGTTGGTGCTTTTATCGTAGATATTGCCAATAGTATTCTAATTAAAATATTTATTGAGATAGGAACCTACTTGAATTAACGCTTTTCTCTCGGTGTGTACCTCATAAACCATTGTTATGGATGATGGGGTATACACTGAGCTATTTCGTCATCAAAAATCTAAAATTAATCCGCTCCCACCTAATAAAATAAAACCATCCATATTCTAAATAATTCGACGGCAGTTAAGCGGCAAGTACATCAATCGCGGGAACCATAAAAAGATGTGACTAGCGCGAATGAAGGACACCAACAACATTGCAACTTGAAGTATGACGAATATAAACCGTGAATATTGACCTACTTGCCTGAATATTTGTAATTTATTCGCTAGAATAGCGTTTGAGATAAAAATTTAAGGCTCATAGAATGAAATTACGACATCTTGATATTTTTTACGCTGTAATGACTTGCGGCTCATTAACTCGTGCAGCTGAGGTTTTACACATATCTCAACCCGCAGCAAGTAAGGCACTTAAACACGCAGAGCAGCAATTAGGGCTAGTATTATTTCAACGGATCCGCGGTAAATTATTACCCACAGATGAAGCGCTGTTATTGTTTGATGAAGCCAAAGAAGTATATCGAAATTTAGATCGCCTGCGAATTTTGGCTCAAAATTTATCAAAAAACCCACAAGGTAAATTAGCTATTGGTTGCTTACCAAGCCTCGGTTTAAACTTGGTGCCTGAAGTGACTGCACAATTTATTAAAAAACACCCTAATATTAAACTCACTATTGGTACTCACCATACCGTTGATATTCTGCAATTGTTAACCCAACAAGATTTGGATATTGGGATCGGCTTTAACCTTGCTATTGAAGGCGGCATTACCGTGTTACCAATCGCCGAAATTCCTTTGGTTTATGTTGATACCGAAAAACACCAAGGACCCATTTCACTCGCAGATATTGATCAAGAACGCTGGATCCACCCAGGCTCAGACTCATTATCGCAATTATTACAGCGATACCATGAGTTTTCTGTCTCAAATATTAGTGTACACACCTACCATATGGCAGCAGAATTTGTTCGGGCGGGTTTGGGTTGCAGTATTACCGATATTTTCTCAGCTGAGCATACATTGCCAAAATCAATGATCTATCCGCTCAAAGAAAACCTACAGCTGGCTGTTTCTGTCTTCCATCGTGCAGACAGACCATTAACTAAAGCCGCACAAAATTATGTAAACACCTTGTCACAAACCCTCGAAAAAAGAAATAAAGGAGTTAACCAAAAGTTATACTCCAGCAATGAAAACTCAATTGTTTAGTTAACTCATTCGCCGTTAAATAATAACTCTTCCGTTATTATTAGCTGCGAATACTCTCATCACTCGAGGAACAGCTAAGCGGTAAGTAAATGAATGATTAACGCGAGTTAGCGTAATCAACAATACTGCAACTTGGAGTATGACGAGTATATAACGATGAAAAAACATGTGGTGGTCATTGGTGCAGGCGTTATCGGTCTTAGTACTGCATATGCGTTAATAAAGGCTGGTCATGCAGTCACTTTATTAGAATCAGAATCCGATGTGGGTATGCAAACCAGTTTTGCCAATGGTGGTCAACTTAGCTACCGCTATGTATCCCCTTTAGCTGATGCAGGTGTGCCATTACAAGGTTTAAGTTGGATGGGAAAAAATGATTCTCCACTCAATTTAAAAATACAATTTTCACTCCAACAATGGGCTTGGCTAGCACAATTTACATTAGCCTGTAATCGAAAAACAAATAAAATTAATGGCGCCCACCAATTAAGATTATCATTATTAAGCCAAGAAATAATGAATACATGGCGCACTAATGGTGATATTGGTGATTTTGCTTGGGAAAAATCAGGTAAATTAATTATTCATCGTGACAAAAAAAGCTTTAATAAAGCCTGTGAAACGGTTGATCATCAATTTCAACAAATTTTAAATGCAGATGAAATTAGTACTCTTGAGCCTTCACTCAAAAATATTCAATCACAACTCGTCGGAGCAATTTATGCACCTGATGATGAAAGTGCGGATTGTTATTTATTCTGTAAAAACTTACTTCAATATTTATCGACACAAACTGATTTTAAATTATGTTTACAACACTCTGTCATTTCATTTATTAAACAACAAAAACGTATCACAGGAGTTGTAACCAATCAGGGAAATATTTCTGCTGATGATGTGATTGTTTGTGCTGGTAATGGTAGCCGCCAATTACTACAGCCTTTAGGCATTCATATTCCAATGTTGGGATTAAAAGGCTATAGCCTTTCTATTCCTTATCCTGAACAGCCGCATGTTGTCCCTAAAGTGAATGTGACCGACTATGGTAACAAAATTGTCTATGCAAAACTCAACCAACAGCTACGCGTCGCTGCTATGGTTGATATTGGCTATGATAAATTTGGCTTACGTAACAATCGAATTGTCGCGCTAAAAAACATTATTAAAAAAACCTTCCCTCGCTTAGAAAGCATTGATGATGCTGAAACATGGTGTGGTTTGCGCCCATCAACCCCGAAAGGCCCTCCAATGTTAGGTAAAACCGAATACAACAACCTTTGGTTAAACATTGGTCATGGTAGTTTAGGATTCACATTAGCGGCAGGCAGTGCTGTAATACTCAGCCAACTAGTCACAGGGCAACATTCACCAATATCTTTAACTGGATTAACGAGATAACTATGATGATCAAACGTAATAACCCAAAACCACGTTTAGCTGACAGTGTTGAGTATGCAGGTTTAGTCTATCTGTCTGGTCAAGTTCCTACCGATCTGACTGGCGATATCACCGCCCAAACGCAAGAGGTACTTGCTAAAATTGATACATTACTCGCCGCCAGTAATAGTGATAAATCACGGATCCTTTCTGCTCAAGTGTGGATTAAAAATATGGAGCGTGATTTTGCCGCGTTTAACAGCGTTTGGGAAGCATGGATGCCAGCAGAAAGTAGCCCCGCTCGCGCAGCTGTAGAAGCCAACATGGCTCGTGATCAAGTGCTTGTTGAAGTTATGGTGACCGCAGCTCAAGCTTAACTGCGTAACCTTTGGTTTAAATGATTAAGGTCGCAAATATATGTTATAAAAGCGACCTTAAATTTATCTTTCAAACATTCATGCTTGAAATATAAAAAATCTATTCTAAATAATTTATCGTACCGCTAGTCAACGAGTCACTAGCAACATAGAGCCTATAAAACGAATGCGCGTGAACTCAGTTAGCAGCACTGCAACTTAAATTATAACGAATATATATTAGTTCTTATATAAACTCGCTGTCACTGAAACATTATTACCACTACCTTCAGATTCAACTGAAGTAATCACAAAATATTGCGCACCCTTTTCATCCGCTTTTTGTGAAATAGCTTCTACATAATTATTAACAACCCCTTCATTCATAACAACATTAACAGTACCTGCAAATTTTAAATCAAGGGATTTAGTATAATTAATTTCAGTAGCCGCAAATGCTAATGGGCTTAATAAAGCTAAAGATAAAACTGCTGATTTTAATTTATTCATTTTAAGAGCACCTAGAGTTATATTAGTTGATAAGATAATAGTAACCTTAGTTATTTATAAATATTCTGTCAATAGCTTATCAGCATAGTATAAAAAATCAAACCACAGAGCAGCCCTTACTTATTAATAAACAAGGGAATATTTATTATTTCATTTTTAGTTTTAATAAATTTAATTTTAAAGATTCTTATGCATCAATCTATTAAATCAAAATAAGGTCATCTACAAAAGATAATTCAATTAAAGATTACATTGATAAAAGAATAAAATTAACTGCCATATAATATTTATTATCACAATTAGATAAGTTAGGGATTGATGATATTTTTATGTTATAGCAACTATTCATTCTCTACTAATAGTGTTATTTGTGAATACCAAAAAATATACGTTGGATTGGTAATTGTAATAAATTAAATACGGATTATGCTGCCAATAGTTATTCTTAAATTAAAGCAATGGCTGTAATATAGCAGAATTAAGTACAATTAATGTGTCAACTGAAACATATACGGAATATTTATCCATTTTCCATTTACTAGACTATGAAAGTTGGACTCAACACCCCGAGTAGTACATTACAGCAATCCATACAGGGTTAAACCTTAACTATGAACCCATGAAATATTCGATTAATGAAGCCTTGAAAACGAACTAGATCGCGAGTTTCAAATGTTCAAATTTATCACGTATTGCTTCCATCTTTTCTTCAAGACGACGAGACTCCTGCTCTGTTTCAATTGCTGTAGAGGTTGCTACCGAACGAATGAGTTGGGTACAGATTGGTTTTGTTGCTTGAATTAATTCATTCTTTTTCATGGTAGTCTCACTGCTCACTACTGATAGTACATTTTATACATCGTTACTTTGGCTAAATTAATACTAATCAGATAACGCAGGTAAAAAGACTTTCCTCGATGGCACAAGTTGTTAATAGAGAAAAATACCTGCTTACTTTTAGAACTACTGAGAAATTAAATTATTTTCTTGTGGCATATTTTATAGCTATTTTGCTACAAAATAGCGTATGGTTATAGCTCATATAACCATACGCATTCATCAATGATTTAGTAATAATACAGTTCAATCGTTGAAGAACCATCAAGGTGTAATGGTGACGTTAAATCCAAATCGTGTTTCTGAGTAATATAGGCTTGAATGATTAATATCCCTTCTAATCGTTTAAAGGGCTTAGGTACCACGGAACTCGTATCAGTGCCAAATGAAAAATACGAAGCTGTTCCTGTAAACAAGCTGCCACCATTCCCTTGTAACTCTGTTTCTTTATTCCAATTAGTTGTCTCTGTTGGTAGCATAGGTGTCCAATATTTTACTGTAGCCGATTGCCCATCTAACCGTACCTGAGTAAATGGCAAATTGAGCATATACCCTCCCAATTTTTGGCCATTGTTTATCCCTAGTCCAGCTACAAACGCTTGCGTCACATTCGGTAGCCCCATAGGCAAATTTTTTCCAAAACCCGCCGATAATACTTCCGCTTTAGCACGTGCGCTACCAATCTCATTTTCACTCTCTGCATTTGGCGTAGATTGCAACCGATTACTTCTTGCTCGAACAGCTACATTGGTAGCCGCATCGCAACTGAGAGTAAAATTCAGCGCCTGAGCAGGTAAAACCGTCACCGTGTTATCCGACAAATCATTAGAATGGATAGTATGGTAATCCACAGTGCCGTTGTTCGATACAGAAGGAATACAGGCGATGGCTCGTAACTCAGAAGAAACCATCACAAGGCTTGGCGGTAATGTTGCGAAACTCAAGGATAATTGCCCTGATTGAGTTAAAGCTATTGGGTTAGTGATTTCAGATGCTGCAATCTTTGGGGTTAAATTTAATACTAGCTCGACATTTTTCCCTGTCACTGCTGTTTGCGGACGAATTTCATCGCCCGGTTTTAATAAAGTCGTTGGTTGGTTAACCTGATTACGCACTACCGTTGCTATCGTACTCTGCCCATCAACACGGTAGTCCGCTAAGCTGACCTGCAATCCCCCTTGTTGACCGTACTGGAAGCTTGTTGAGCTACCACCAATAGGATCTTGGATTTTGAGTACAGGTTCAATCTCTTGTGAACACATCAGCTTCACCACCACTTGCCGGCTCAATAATTCCCCTTCTCCGTTCGGTAGCTGTTTTATTTGATCTCGCGAGACATTACCATAATCAATTAATGATTGAGAAACCGCTAATTGACAATCTTTCTCCTCCGTACTCTCTGCATATAGATAATGAGAATACACAAAGCAGCTGAGCGTAAAACATAAACGGATCACAGATGTTTTTGTCCATCGCATTATTGACATGATGCATTCACCTCTTCGTATAGGGCTTGTGAATTCGCCTCTTCGGGCAAATTGAGTTGCATAACACAAATTTGCTTTTCTGGTGTTTCAACAATCAACTTCATATTTGGTGTCGCTTGTCCTAAGAAAAATTGTCCCTTTTGAGTGGCCAATGTTAAAAAGTTGCCAGCCTCATCACGGATCACACTATCCACTGGCAACGCTTTTCCTGCTAACTGTGAATGAACCCGTACACGACGCGATTCGATCACCGTGAAAGTCATCGGTACAATTGAACCTTTAGCAGGTAGTGTGGTTTTATAAGCATTAAGGATGTCACTTTGGCGAGATAGGCTTCTAGGATCGACTTTCACCGCATTTTGTTGATAGGCATTTAAGTTGGGGATCACCGCATAACCATTACCATTAGTCCATGTAGGCCCAGCCCCCGTGTCTAAACGAACATAACGTTTATCACCGGCTTTGGCGATACCAAAGGTGTCTTTGATTTCATACGGTGACAGCAACAAACCTTCACTGACGACGGCAATTCCCCCATTTAAAGAGGCTCCCCAGCTCGTTTGATGTTGATTATCACGGCGAATGTTAGCACCTAGTTGACTATAAGGTGTGACGGTATGCGCATTAGCTGAAACCGATTGATAATGTTTTTGATCACTATAATCATATGCAATACCCCAATTTCTATCATGGCTCTCATAGTTGTTATAACGTGTTCCCCAGCGGTTGCTATTATCAGTACGCGTCAACCAAGACGAAATATTGGCACGCTCCAGTGGGATACTCAGTCGTAAATAAAAGGTATCTTCATAAACATTGTCGATATTATAAGTGCGTTGATAACTGGTGTTTAAAATGGTGTTTTTGTAAAGTGTTTGGCTCCAAGAGAAACTAATATAGTCTTGAGACTGGTTATCTTGCGTATAGGTCCGTCCCACTGAAGAACCCAGCGTTCCCCAGCCCGTAGACCAATTAATGTCGCCACCAAACTGCTTTTGCTTATTATTAACACGTGGTTCATCTCTCACTGCATCACTTAAATAGTGATAATCAGGGCTTTGCATCAAGGCATTAACCCCAATAGACAGCGAATCGGAGGCTAAATAAGCCATTGACCCCATTAATAGACCACCAGTTTTATGATGTTTTTCATCACGTGCCACATCGGTATTGGTAGATAGCCGCCATGACTCACTCAAACGCACCGTACTATTCAATCCCAAAGCATAATAATCAGGAGATACCACCGCACCGGTTTGTAGCCCTAGATAGCGGTTTACCCCCCATCCTTTTGATAAGGATGCGACTAACGGCTTGTGGGGTGCATTATTTTCATCATAACGACCGATCCCCATTGAATATCCCGTATTACTGAACGGGCTATCATTTTGAAACGTAGATGCAGGGACAATAAACTGTTGTTCTTGCCCGTTAACACCTTTTAATTTTACCAGCAGGTCTGCTGTTTGGTTGACTAACGAAAATTGCGATAACTCAAAAGGTCCTGCGGGAACGGCAGTGTTGTACAGTAGTCGCCCTGCCTGGTAGATTTCAACCATAGAGGACTCTGTAGCAACGCCTGTAACCAGTGCTCCTCCGCCACGATGATTTTCTAATTGGTTTTCAGGGAATAGTTGCAAACCGATAACACGAGATGCACCAATGACACTGTTATTTAAATTGATTTGGCCCAATTGCAGCGTTTTTTTCTGCTTTTCTAGCGTAGTTTGCGCATACGCATATTGATGAATAAATTCTGAATCCGTGAAATGGTTATAAATTTGATAACTGCGAAACAACCAATTTTGATAATTAAACCCCGCTTCCGTATTCACATAATACATATCACGGTTACCTGCACCTGAGCTTCCCATATAGTTTGCAGCATAATTTACGATAGCGCCCGTGCCGCCATACACATAACTTTTTTGCTGATTAAAATTCGTAGCAACGGCACGCTCAGGGACAAAAAACCACAGTTCTTGTTTTGCTGGTTTTGGCACAATTTCACTGTTTTCCCAAAGCTGTTGAAGTGCTACGCAGGTTTGCGCTCCTTGAAAAGTTCGTGGGTCATTAATACCAATAGCTTCCAATAACGCGGTATTAATACACGGCCGCCCTTTCTGATTAATATCAACATCCACACTCGCACGATATTGATTATTAACGTAAATCTTGAGTTCTTGTTTACCCGGTAAAAAAGTCGGTGCTTGTGCAAACTGTTTAGCAATCGAGGTATCAATACCACGTGACTTTAAAAATTCTTCATCAAAGGTGATCGATTCTGTTGCCATCGCAGGGTGAAGATTGACCAAAAAGAGGAGCGCTGTCGGCGTATATTTTTTCATTTTAGTTACGCTATGATTTTTAAACGAGTTGAATTAACGCACTAATGCCGCATCGTAATATTTATCCGTCGAGAATCCCCATGTGGTCGCAGGATAAAAACGAATTTTATCGGCATTTTTAATATTGACGTTTTCATTACCCGACAAATTAAATGACTGATGAGGCAAGATATAACTCTTAGGCAAAGTGAGTTTCTGGCCTGAAGGTAATACGGTAATATTGGGTGAGATAAAACGCACAATATACGGTGAAGGATTGGTGACAATAAATTGGTTGTTTTTATATTCCCATGTTAAACCTTCCCAAGGAGTGAGATTTTGTGCCAATCCGGCCGGACGAATAATCACAGGTAGATTCTGTTTGAAGGTGACGTTAATTTCTTTTTCTAATTCACCATTTTTCGGAGGAACCCCTTCGAAAGTCACACGTTTTAATCGTTCAGTTTTAAGCGGCGTTTTTGAGGTAATCAAAAATCGTACAGTTTGAATTTCATTCCCTTCCACACGCGCTACGGGAGGGTAAACCGTAATCAACTCTTCTTTATCGTCTTCAAGATCTTCGATTTTAGTGATTAACAGACTCGGGTATTTATCCGTATTTTTTATATCAATATTGCCTTCACCATCGCTTTCCTCAATCACGACAATAGAACTTTGAGGCACCATGCCGGCAGCCCACACCGAGGTTATCGGCAAAAACATCAACATTACCCACGTAATCATTTT
Source organism: Providencia sp. 2023EL-00965 (assembly GCF_033550225.1). Classification (NCBI taxonomy): domain Bacteria; kingdom Pseudomonadati; phylum Pseudomonadota; class Gammaproteobacteria; order Enterobacterales; family Morganellaceae; genus Providencia; species Providencia sp. 2023EL-00965. The sequence continues at coordinate 226,378 of NZ_JAWUEH010000006.1, forward strand.
GACAAACATACTGTGCCCTCAAAAAATAAGGCCACTACTCAGCCTAAATGCGCCAAGTAATGACCTTTTTTAATTATTAATAGTAATAAAGTTCAATGGTGGATGAACCATCGAGGTTAATAGGTTGAGTCACATCCAATTTAGATTGGTCAGTAATATAAGCACGAATAATCAGCGTTCCGGTTAAATTTTGGAAAGCTTGTGGCTTAGTATCTGTGTTGTCGGTACTGTAAGAAACAAAAGTAGCACCTGAGTTAATACTACCGCCGTGGTTGGTTTCAGCACCTTCAACGTTCCAAGTAGTGTTTTGAGTTAATGGACCAAAGGCATAAAAGCGCTTGGTGGCGGCTTCACCGTCCAATGTCACTAGACTGGTCGGTAATAGCACCATATAACCGCCGATATCGGCTCCATTAGGAGCGGTACCTAAACCCATCACATCTGGATTTGCTACCGATACGTTATAAGGTAGGTTGGCAATCATTGAACTAAGTGCCGTTGTATCGGTCAGTTTTGATGCGCCAGTGTCATTCGCTGGGCCTGCATCCGACGCGTTACCTCGGTTGCTGTTTGCACGTAGCGCAACATTAGTCACACCATCACATTGCACAGAGAAACCTAAGGTTTTCACCTCAAGCACGCTGACGCCCGTTGCTTCCAACTCACTTGGTTTGATCATGCCATAATCAGCAACACCACCACCCGCTGCGGAAGGTACACACGCAGTTGGACTAATCGTACCAATAACAGAAATATCAATAGAATCAGCTGATAACGCAGGCAATGATGCAGACGCAAGTAGAGCTGATAAAAGAACTTTTTTCATAATAAATTCTCGATAGTCAATAAAGACATTAATTATTTAATTCGCTATTTTATTAATAGTAATAAAGCTCAATGGTCGATGAGCCATCTAAATTAATGGGTTGGTTAGTTGCTAATTTATCTTTATCGGTAATATAAGCTTGGATAACAACCGTTGCGCTTAAGTTTTGAAATGACTCGGGCACACTATCTGCGCTGTTAGTGCTGTAGCCAAAGAATGCCGTATTTGGTGGTAGCAAAGAATCACCATCGTTAGGTGAAATACCTGCCGTCATTTTGCTCCAACCAGATGTCGAGGTGGGTGCCGTTAATGAGTAATAACGTACTGCGGCGGGATCACCATCTAGGTTTACCAAAGTCACAGGTAAGTTCATCATATAACCACCAATTTTGTTACCATTAGCAAGTCCAAGACCTGCTGCCGATGGTTTTAAAACTGTTGGTAAACTAAATGGTAAGTTTTTACCTAAACCAGCATCAATAACAGCTTGGCTAACTAAAGCACTTCCCGAAATATTTTCAGCACCGTCGGTATCAGGTACGGTATTTGGGCGGTTGCTGGTAGCACGCAGAGCTACCGAAGTTTTACCATCACAGCTAATTGAAATATTAACCGTTTTCGCCGGTAATACAGTCGGTGCTCCCGAGGTTAAGGCATCGGGTTTGATATTTCCATAATCGACCACCCCACCACCTGATGCACTCGGTACACAGGAAATTGGGCTAATAGTACCAATAACAGAAATATCAACAGAATCTGCTGCCATTGCAGATAATGACGTTGATGTTAGCAAAGTAGCTAATAATAGTTTTTTCATAAATTTTTCTCTAATTAGAATAAATATCAAATAAATAAAGAGAGTATTTACTTGGGTTGTGAATAAAAGATCTTATTAGGGCTAATAAGATCTTTTATTTATTATTTTTCTTTTATGGTTTAAATATTAATTATGGTTGTGAAATAATTAATGACGCATTTGCGTGAAAATCACCTTCTTGTAAATCACTTGGCCCTGGGTTCGGTGTTTTTACTAGAGTAAACGTGACTGTGTCGCGTCCCATGCCATTACGTAAATTAGAATTAAATCCTTCAAAAGGCGCAACTACCTGCCCTTCGTGATACATTTCAACCCCTAAGCCCGGTGTTGTTGTTGCAAATGCAGTGCTTGAAAATGAAGACTCATTAGCACTTAATGAAATTTTGATATTTTGGTTTACTGACGTATCATCACAGTCATATTCCAATTCTTTTTCTATTTGATAGCGTGTTTGAGAACCTACGGTGGAAATAGCGGTTTTACTTACTTCACCAAAATCCACATCAATAAGTTTATCGTCGTTTATTACACAACTACCTGTAGCAAGTATTGCTCTATTGGCTGACTTAAATGTCCATTTATAATCACGCTCAGAGTTCCACGTTGGAGGATCCCCACTAAAGTGCAAATCCAATGTCATTAATTCATCACCAGCTTCAATAACCAAATATGGCCCAACGGGATCTGGTGTTTTAATATACATATCAATATCTACAGGGGTATAGTTACCATGGTCCAACATAAATATCAAAATTTGAGATAAATTATTGACAGGATATCTACTACTATTAACATAAACTCCACCACTAAAGTTTTGCTCTCTCAATTTTGGACCGAGATGAATACCAAATCTTTTTATAAATAAGCTATCTTTATAAAACCAGGGCTCATCATTTTTACAATCAATATATTCTCCTACGTTAGCAAATATATTTTCAGTCTGTGTAATATTTGAATCTATAGGTACATAAATTATTTGCTCACCATCATCAAATTTTGTACCATTATATTTATTAATACAATGATATGAAAATGAATTTGAAGAGAAAAGCAATAGAATAAAAATTATTTTATTCATAAAATCCTCAATTACTCATAATTTAAAATAAAAACAGCAGTTGCTTTAAATGTCCCTAAGCCTATTGTTTTGTTTTTTATGGCATCAAGTTCGGCTTCAACATAGCCTTGAAAATTTAAGATATTGCTGCCATTTTCTAATAAATATAACGGTGTCTCACTGTTAATTGGGATTAGTTTCCCTGCACTATCTAAAATACCCACTCCAACACGAGTAGCTACGCTATCAGCATCTAGAGCTAGAAGCCCCGGCAAAGTAGCGTGCTCAGTCCCTATAAAACCAACTCTTACCCCTTCACCAATTCCTACTTCACAATCAATAAGGTGAATACTAAAAGGCTCTGGATGAGTGCGTGTATTGATATATAAGTACTTATCCACAATCGTATCAAAATCCACTTCAATTTCTTCATCACCGGGCATCAAAGTACAAGGCTCTGCGATTAACGTACCGTGCACATAGACATCGCCAGAAGCATAACTTGTCGGTGCATAACTCCCACTGATAACAAAAAAAAGAAAACCTATTCCTATTGATAAATAATATGAAGAAAGCGCTTTCATAGTTAATACTCCTCCTGAGTGATAAAGTTAGTCATACATCAACTCAAAAGAAATCAAGGCACGGTAAGCGCCTGCTTGTAAGTCGCTGGCAATCCGCACTGGCGTAATAAAAAAGCTTAAGCTATCTTGCCCCGGTGATAGTAAACGAGGAACACTACTCTCCCCCAGTGGGATCACTCGTCCTGCCTCATCACTCAATTGCAACCCGAGACCTTGCACACCCACCACTCTCGCCAATTGAGGATAAAATGGCACCGATGGTGCTAAAAAACGCATTTTGACTCCCGGTTGCTCACTGCTCCACGCCACACTACCCGTTTTAATATCACGCAGTGCCGTAGGGGTTTCAATACAATCTAACAACTCAATATGGAATGGTACTGGCCTGCCCGTTTGCCCTACTTTCTTCAAATCCGCTGTTTCAATATTGCCCATGTCTACCGATTGGTACATCGATTCCATAGCTATTCGGCACGGACTTTCTGTTAGCGAACCAAACACATACAATTGGCCGCTTGCGCCTTCCACATTCCAATTACCATCAGGGCGATAAAGGGTGGCATTGCGATCGGCAGCATGGCTCAACCCACTCCACAGACTAAGACACAATAAGCTACTCACCCAGCCAAAACGGGAATATCGATGACAGTTTGCAGATATCGCCATCATGCGGCTCCTTATGATTTCTTCTCAGGTACAACCGCACATTGGTTGCTCTGGCATTTAAAATGCAGTTTCAAACGCCCGCCGTAGTCGTTGATATAGGTCAACACCGGTGAACTACCCAGTTGAGCGCTAGACACGCCCAAAGCATGCTCTCCAAATGGTGCAACCATCACTGCATCAAATTGCTTAGTAATAGGCGCATTGGCGGTCGCTGCGGCACCAATAATGGTGACGTAAAATGGCGTCGGATTTTTGGCAATATACTGGTCGCCTTGTTTAGTTAAAGTCAGTTTTTCTTGCCACGGTTGATTCATTTTTTCCGTATCACTAAGTGCGATCCCAGATGGACGATAAAATAATTTAATTTTGCTTTGTAATGCCAACTGTAATACGTTCGGTTTTTCACTTTTCGGTGGAATTTCACGCAAGTTAAAATAGAACAAACTTTCACGATCTTGCGGTAACGTTGCCACATCCGGTAGCGCTTCAATACGCACTTGGCTGGTTTTGCCCGGCTCTAAACGCTGTACGGGCGGCAATACCACAAATGGCGACGAGACTTTTTGGCTTTGATCATTCTCAATCCACCCTTGCGCCAAGTATGGCAACTGTGGATTTTTATTGGTAATAGTCAGCGATACACTTTTTTGTTCGCCATTAAAAATCACGCGGGTGCGGTCAAGCGCTATCGCTGACCACGCTTGGCTTGCATACATGACCGATAACAATGCGGTTGCCATCAATAAACGTTTTGGACTTTTCATTTTCATTCGCTGTCTCTCTTAATTATTCTTTCACTTTGTCAAACGATGGCGGGCGCGAGGTTATCGGCTCACACTGCAATAATAAATTGGCACTAATCGTGTCAAATTGTGCAGGGAACTGTAATTGACACTGATCCTCACCAGCCCACTGTACCACCATGATTTCATTCGGGTTGATCCCACTGATATACGCTTGGCCGTTATCATTCATGATGCCAGTGTCCTGCCCTCGCTCATTGCGAATTTGCGCACCAAATGGAGGGAAAGAGCCATCAGCTAAACGCACTGCGACCATCATCTTACGCCCTGACAATACTTCGAACTTACGGTAACCAATCGCCCCTTCCGTTAAGGTCGCTTGTACCACCGAATCGGTGACTTCGGCGTTATCCGGTAGTTTATTCAAATCAATTTTGACTTTATTGCGGTAGTAACTGTTCACATCAGGTACCACCGCTTTACCAAAGACATTCGAGTTCACGACTGCGCCGCGCCCTTTCACTGGGATATCACTGATACCATCGGTATCAATCAATAGACGTGTTCCCCCCATTGTAGACACGCGGTGCATATCGACACCTTCAGGGGTAAAGGTAAAGCCACCTTGTGCCCCTAGGCCAAATGCGGTGTAACCGTTATGGGTGTAACTCGCATTGGCGGTTAAACGGGCATTACTACCTTGATGGGTAATATAGGCACTGCCCGTACCGCCTTGACGTGCACTTCCAGCACTAAATTGGTACGACGTCTGGTTATCAATGCGATCGTAATAAGTTGCACGGTTAGTCGTTTCACTGTTATTAGTTGCAATCGAGTAACCGATATTTGCCCCGTTGCCCCACGGTACTGACAGTGACAAATAGGCACCATCATCATGGGTTTCGTTATACACATTGCGATACGCAGACAACGACACGTTGACATTTTTCACTGAACCAAAGTCCATGGTTTTGGTGAGCATCAGGTTGTAGCGGTCGCTATCTGGACGATCCCAATAGGTTTGGTGGTTATAGTTCACGTAAGTCGACAACCCGATATCACGGAAGTTTTTATTCAAAGAAATGGTGTACATTTCCTTGCTGCCACCGCGACGCTCACCACTTTCTTTAGCATTCAGGTAATCTGACATGCTCATAAAGTCACGCTCAGAGAAACGATAGCCCGCGAACTGCACTTGGCTATCGTAATCATCAAAACGTTTTGAGTAGTTGACACGGTACGAGCCGCCACTCAGACGATCTTCGCCGGGTAAACGAGCAATCGACTGCGTCACGTCAAAGGAAATCGCACCGAAAGCCAGTAAATCGCGTCCAATACCGGCCGCGAAAGCATTGTAGTCTTGGCTGTTGAGGCTGCCGCCAAACAGTGACCACCCGTTGGAAATCCCCCACGAGAACTCACCCGTGGCAAACACATCACCACTACTACGATGATCGAAGGTTGACGGTTTACCCAATGACAGTTTGTAACGCACAGCCCCTGGTCGGGTAAGATATGGAATGGTGGCGGTATCCACTTGGAACTCTTGCACCGTGCCATCTTGCTCTTCCACACGTACATCCAGTTTTCCGCTGGTCGCATCACTCAAATCTTGAATACGGAACGGACCCGCCGCTACTTGTGTTTGATATAAAATACGGCCTTGCTGGCTAACAATCACCGTAGCGTTTGTCGTCGCCACACCTGAAATCTCTGGTGCATAGCCACGTAAATTTGGCGGTAACATGTTCAAATCGGAGCGCAAGCTACCGCCCGTAAAACGGAAGCTATCAAACAGGTCAGAGTTAAGATAATCTTCCCCCAACGTCAGTTTGGCGCGCATTTGTGGGATCGCGCGATAGGCATAGAACCGGCTCCACTGGAAATCCGTATTGACTGGGTCACCCGAGCCAGTCGCATGGTTTAAACGACTCTGCCAGTCTGCGCGTAAACGCCATGCGCCCGCATTCGCCCCCACCACGCCATTACCATTTAGGGCATAGGTATTATGGCCTTTTTTGTGTGGACGGTTAGTTCGTGCGGTAACGTTATAGTCCAATAGGATACCGGGGATCCCTTCATCCCATAGTGACGGTGGATCCCATGTAGCGGTACGATATTCTAAATAGGCTTGTGGTACGCTAAGGTATAGGGTCGATGTGGACAAGTCACCGCGCGCCTCTGCGCCCGGAATACTGGCCAAATCCACACAACTGCCGTCATGCCACCATGTCAGATCTTTGATCACCTCGTCTTTTAACCCCAACTGACTAACAATGTCACCCGTTAAACAGGCTTGGCTTTCATTAGCATCGGTAGCTGACGGGTAAAATGTCACTTTTTGTTCAGGTAATGTTTCCTGATTAAGTTGAATTTTCAACGGATAACTGCCGGGCATGATGTAACCCGCACGCGAAAACTGACCTAAGTCGATATTTTTTTTGTCGTTTAAATCCAACAGTTCAGTGTTGAATTGCACCACATCCGCCGCCATTAACGGGGACGAATAGGGCATGAGTGCTGTCATTACAGCAAGATAGACCGCACAAGGTTGGTGATAAGTACGCGACATAAAAAATATCCCTAGGCAAATGAGCGCCAAACCGCAAAAGAATCAGTAATAATCAATTTTGAAACGCAAAAGCGTTTGATAAGATCCAGCTTGTAAACGCTGATTATCTGTTACCAGTTGCAATTCATAATTCAAGGTCATTTCACCAGGAACAATGTCTCGTTTGGGTAACGGTTTCCCTGCAATTACCGGTGTTCCTTGGTCATCACGCATTGCTAGTTGCACTCCTTTAGCTTCACCTGTTACCGTAAAAAAATCGCCGTTTGCGGGGCCATCAAAGGTCACTTCAAAGGTTTGCCATTCGCCTTTACTACTGGGGTAACGCTCCCAACGGCAATCGACTAATTGAATGTTGAACGGTTTTGGCGGAGCTTTACCAAATTGCTTCAATACGCTCAGAGGAATAACGCCCATGTCAATCGTCTGATCACGAGACTCGGTTTCGATTGCACAGGCGGTGTCGACGATTTCCCCATACATCGAGACCTTTCCCCACCCTTGAGAAGGAGCAGAAAAAGCGGGTGCGCTCGCGCCCAGTATTCCGAAAAGCACGCACAGCAGTGCATTATGTTTTTGCCGTCTTTTCACAAAGCGCCTCGACTATTGGTGGAAAAAACGTGAGGAATAGCACCCTACCCCTCACCGCCAGATTAGTTGTACGCTAAAGTGAAGTTAGTGACGCCTTCGAATTTACCCAATGGGATAGAGTCAACGGCAACATCAGCACCACGAACGAACGCACTGTATTGCAAAGTGTTACTACCTGCTTGCAGTTGGTGAGACTGAGTGGTTGACATGCCCATATCGATTGCAGCACCTTGTGTATCCGTGATTTGGATACCGACGTTACCCACTAAGCCTTCATCTGGGTTCAGGCCAGTCACACCCAGTAGCTTAGAGTTAAAGCCTGCGCTTGCACCGCTGAATGTGATTTGTGTCAACGATCAACGAAAACTGATCCACTTTTAACTCAAATTCGATCAATCAAAAGTGATCCACTGTTTCATTTAGGTATGGCACCTGAGCGTCGTTTATCTTTCAATCGATAGCTTTCACCACTCA
>NZ_JAWUEH010000007.1:0-233588 GCF_033550225.1 Providencia sp. 2023EL-00965
TGTCTGGCGGCAATAGCGCGGTGGTCCCACCTGACCCCATGCCGAACTCAGCAGTGAAACGCCGTAGCGCCGATGGTAGTGTGGGGTCTCCCCATGTGAGAGTAGGGAACTGCCAGACATTAAATTAGTGAAGAAGCCACCCATTGGGTGGCTTTTTTGCGTTTGGATGATAATTTATACTTTATGCAGCTAATTATTCAGCTAATTTATTTTAGTTAAGATATAAAGATTGAGTCAGCTGATTTTAATTGGAATATATAAATATTTATTTTTGAGGTAATTGTATATTACTCTCATTCATTAAAAGAATATTTATGATAAAGCTCAATGGAAATTCATTAACTCCTTCGATTGTTGAATCAATAGCTAATGGCGAGAAAGTTTGTGTTGATCCTTTCGCTATGGAAAAAGTTAAATTAGCTCATAGCATACTCATTAAAGCTGCATTGCAAGGTGTAAAAATATATGGTCTTACTGTTGGGGTTGGATTAAATAAGGACCAAGAGTGGATTGACCTTAATGGTAAATTAACCAATGAAGTCATAGAAAAATCAGTACAGTTTAATATTAATTTATTACGCGCCCATTCAGTTGGTGTTGGTGCTAGTATAGAAAAAAATATTGTTCGAGCTTTAATTGCAATTCGATTAAATAATCTATTATCTGCTCATAGTGGTATCCAACCAGCTATAATCAACAGTTACATTGCATTTTTGAATTTAGATATAATCCCTGTAATTCCAGTTGTTGGATCAGTTGGTGAGGCTGATATTACTATTATTAGTCATGTTGGTTTAGCAATGATCGGCGAAGGAAATGTTATTTATAAAGGGAAGCAATGTGTTGCGATAGATGCATTAAGTGATGCAAAAGTGCCGCTCATTAAACCGTGGGCAAAAGATGCTTTATCCATTCTGTCTTCGAACGCTTACTCAGCTGCGATAGCTTCTCTTGCGCTTGCAAAAATGGCACGTTATTTAGATATTAATGAAATAGCCTATAGCCTCACCTTACAGTCATTGAATGGAAATCTCTCACCATTTAATGAATTAGTGTTATCTGTACGACCATATGATGAAGTTAATGCTATGGGGGATAAATTGCGTCAGCTTACATCTGGCTCATCACTTGAGTTATCAGATCCTTCCCGTGAATTACAAGATCCCTTAAGTTTTCGTTGTGGTGTTTATATACTGGCTGCTTTACGCAAATACTATGATGAAGCTTATTCTCAGCTATATATTCAATTAAATAGCTCAGATGATAACCCATGTGTTTTGCTCGATAATATAGATGAAGCTGATTATAGTGATAGCGTTGTTCCTAGTGCAAATTTCGAAACGTTACCTTGGGTTTTAGCGCTTGAAAATCTACAACTCGCATTGGCACATAACGGATTATCTCAAGTTCAGCAAATTATCAAATTTAGTGATCCTAGACTCACGCATTTAAGCCGCTATCTCGGGGCAGATAAAACAGTACATGGTCTTGCAGCATTAGAAAAAACCGCAGTCTCACTTGGAACACAAATTAAACTATTAGCCTATCCAGTTTCCTTAGATTATTTACCGGTTTCTGGTGGTGTTGAGGATATCGCAACTAATGCGCCTTTATCGGCGGATAGATTATTAGCACAGATTTTATATAGTTTTGATTTATTATCTATTTTGTTGCTTTATGCAGCTCAAGCGATTGATCTTAGAGTTCAAAAAAATAAAATGTTAAGGCTGTCACCCTCTGCTTTAAATCTTTATTCTAGGATTAGAGATAAGGTTGGATTTATTGAGGCGGATAGAAGTTTATCAACAGATTTATCAGTAATTAACCAATTAATTACTAATTGGGATAGAAATTGCCACTAAAAAAATCAATTAAATTTGAGTTGTGGATATTTATTGATAATTAATTTAAACCAAGGTGTAAATTGTTCGGGATTTTGTTTTATCTCTTTCTGTAAAGCTGAAGGATGCAGCCAACGGATCGCAGATACTTCATCGGGATTTGGTATAATGGTACCGTCATAGTTACCGATGAATAGATGATCGTATTCATGCTCAGTTAAGCCGCCGTTGACTTGAGCATGATAAAGAAAATGACCAACATGTGAAAGTTGGGTAGTGAAGCCCAGCTCTTCCATCAGCCTACGCTTAGCTGCAACCATGGTATCTTCATTTGGTGCAGGGTGACTACAACAGCTATTAGCCCATTGTCCTGCTGAGTGATATTTATGAGCTGCACGTTGTTGGATCAGTAATTCACCTTTGCTATTAAAAATAAACACTGAGAAAGCGCGGTGTAGCTTACCAAGCTGGTGTGCTAAGAGTTTCGGCATGATACCTACAGGTGTATCCAACTCATCAACTAAAATAATATCTTGTTCCATGGGGTCTTATCTTTCATCATCTATCTAATTTGTGGGATCATATTACAGTTTTATTCGAATTACTTGTAGGTTTGAGCTTTATAAGTGAGTAATGTAATTACTCACAGCTATTCAAAATGATAGCTGTGAGTTAGCCAATTGTTATTTTTGCTGAAGTACCCATACCGCTGCTTCAACTCGTGATTTAAGATTCAATTTCTTCAATAAATGCTTCACATGGACTTTGACTGTACTTTCCGCAATATCCAATTTTCGAGCGATCATTTTGTTTGCAAGCCCTTGGGAGATGAGTTCTAAAATATCAGCTTCTCTTGGCGTTAAAGACAGTAGGTTATTGCCTGTCTGTGGTCGTGTCGCTTTTAGTGATTCAGCAAGTACTGAGGTTAAAGCAGGACTTACTACCATTTTACCGCTAGCAGCTTCTTTAAGTGCAGTAATAAGCTCCTCTGGCTCCATATCTTTCAATAAATAGCCATCAGCGCCACGTTTAAGTGCATTGACAAGATCTTCACCGTAATTAGAGACAGTGAAAAGTATAATACGGCCTGATAGCTCGCGCTTTCTTAGTTCGTCTAAAGTTTCAAAACCATTCATACCGGGCATATTTAGATCTAGAAGGATAAGATCTGGATCCTGTTCTTCTGCGATCTTGATACCTGCCGCGCCATCTCCTGCTTCACCAATGACGAGTAATGATGGTTCAAGGCTAATCAGTTGTTTAACACCATTTCTTAGCATTGGATGGTCATCAATCAGTAAAATTGTTGATTTCTCATTTGTTATATTTGTATTTTCCATGAATTACTCTGCTCTAAAAAATAATGAATCTATACATTAAGTTATAGCTAAGGAGAACGTAACTTCAACCTTTGTTCCACCTTGCTCTCTTGGAATAATATTGCACTCACCATTTAAGCTAAGTGCTCTTTCCCTCATTATAATTAACCCATAATGGTTTTGTTTTTCAGGTGTAGAGCCTATTCCTTCACCATTATCTTCAATAATTATTGTTACGGTGTTGGAATTTTGTTGGAGAGTGACTTGTGCCCAATTTGCATGCGCATGTTTTAATATATTGCTAAGCGCCTCTCTGATAATCTGTAAAATATGAATGGATTGATGTGGTGAAATACTTTTCGCGGGTAGATGGTAGTGTAATAAAATTTCGAAGCCCATTTTTTGACTAAACTCATCGATAGTACTTTTTAGTGATGGAAGTAGCCCTGGTTCGGTTAATTTTAATCTGAAGGTTGTTAGTAGCTCTCTGAGTTGGCTGTATGCTGTATTAATTTCCCCTCGCATTTCCCCTAGTAGTTGCTGATGTTTTTCAGGTAATGGCTGAGGCTGCATTTGCAAGTAGCTGATCTGCATTTTTAGGCAAGAGAGTGATTGAGCGATAGAATCATGTAGCTCTCTAGCGATAGCTGAGCGCTCATCCATAATCAGGAGCTGCTGCTGTTGCTCTATTTGGTACTCCATTGCGAGCATGCCTGATATTTGCTTCGCTAACATCAATACTAGGTTATTTTCTTCTTCAGATAATTGTTGATCTTGTCTCATCTCACCAATAATGACACCGTATCGGTGAATATTGTCAGAAAGTTCCCACGACAGTGAAGTTATTGGTTCCTCACAAATTTCAGTTATGCTATGAATTTCATGAAAATATTCTTCATTACTGTCTTCATAGAGTTTTAAATTGACACTTGTTAGTCGTGTAATGCTTTGCAGTTCATTAAGTACTTTTTGTAATCTTAAATCTAGTGGTTCAGTAGAGTGCAGAGTTTGGTTTGACTGATATAGATAGGAAAGCACTCGGTTCTTATTACGTAGGTCTGCTGTTTTTTCGGCAACCCTTGATTCTAGTCGGTGATAGCTTTGCGCTAGCTCATCGGACATTTGGTTTAAGGTTAAACCAAGAGCATTCAATTCATCTTGTTGATTATTACTTGGATAGCGTTGACTAAAATCTTTTTGGCCGATGGCATTAACCATTGAGAGTAACTTCATCCATGGGTAATAAATTTTACGTCGCAGATGCCAAATGGTAGCCATTAATAATAAAAATACTAAAACAATAAAAATCATTTGTGTCATTGCGACATAAGCAATTTTTCGTTCAGTTTTTTCATCAATATCATGAACAAGCTCATCAAGTTTATTAACGAAGGCGATAACTTCATAACGAGCGTCATTAGATGTATTTGCATTTAATAATGAGGGACGCAAAGTGGTTTGCCAGAAATCATCTAGTTCACCTAGTTTGGTGGTGAGTGCCTCAGCTTTAGCTACTTGCGTTAATTCAGGGCTCGATAAGTCGCTTTCGAGCTCTGAAAGATATTGCTTTGAATCGTCATTTAAAGGTACTAAAGAGAGTAGCCGATAGCTTTGCATGCGAAGGGAGCCTGACTTATTAATGGCATGAGCATTGCCTTGTACACCAATGATGATGCGATTTGAAATCGTCATTCCAATGATACCAAGCACTGCAATAAGTAACATTAATCCAATGATTTGACTAATTATAGAAAATCGACGATGGAATGTCGGCATACCCAGTTCCTTCCCAAATACTCGCCATACTTCAAGTTGTTAAACGTGATTTAATTTGTTTTATTAGCGTTATCAATAGTACCAGTACAATACCAAAAATAAGTCCAAAAATAAGGTTAGCGATTGAAGGTATAACGAGGTGCATAATCGAGCCGATAGCTGGGGTTAGTAATGCGGCTAAGGCAATTTCTTCAATCCACTGATAGATGAATGTAATACCGTGAGTTAGTATACCACCCCCAACCATAAACATCGCAGCAGTTCCAACTACTGATAATGTTTTCATTAAGTACGGTGTCGCATAAATTAAGCTTTTGCCTAATTTACTGAGGAATTTTGAGTTTTTTTTCTGTAAATAAAAGCCAAGATCATCGATTTTAACGATCCCTGCCACAATTCCATACACCCCAACAGTCATCACTATGGCTATGATAGAAAGAATTGCTAGCTGGTTAATTAGTGTTGTAGAAGAAACAATACCTAGTGTGATAGCAATGATTTCGGCAGATAGTACAAAGTCAGTTCGTATGGCTCCTTTGATTTTATTTTTTTCGAAAGAGGCTATTTCTTCCGGTGACATGGTGGCTTCTTGTTCTTTCTTTTCGCTATGTTCTTGAGGGGCATGAAGGTATTTATGCATCAATTTTTCAGCACCTTCAAAGCAAAGGTAAGCGCCGCCAATCATCAATAGTGGTGTTACTGCCCAAGGGATAAAAGCGCTAATCAATAGTGCAAGTGGTACTAATATCAATTTGTTGATAAACGATCCTTTAGCGACCGCCCATACGACAGGGATTTCTCGTTCTGCTCTGACACCAGTGACTTGTTGTGCGTTTAGCGCTAGGTCATCGCCAAGTACCCCAGAGGTTTTTTTCGCGGCCATTTTGGTCATAACCGATATGTCATCCAATACGGCGGCGATATCATCAAGTAAAGCGAGTAAGCTTGTTCCGGCCACAGTTTTTCCCTTATTATCTGAGTTAACGTACATTTAATGTTTGTTAGGTCGATATTGCGATAATTAGCTCATTGGTAAAAGAGGGAATAAGTCTGATTTAAGTAAAAATTACACTTATGGTGTAATAAAGTGTGAATATTGATCTGTGATAATGGAACCAAAGTATTTATTTTTTCTCTAATAATTTAATTTTACCTTGAGATGAAATTGTTTGGTCGGTGATTTCAAAAAGATAATTAATATACTCTCAATGATTTCAAATATGATTAAGTCGCTGTATGAAATATGCAGAGTATCAAGTGGCTAGCCTAAGTGGCTGGTTAATATAGGATTTTATAAGGTTAATACATGTCTTCCCATCCTGTTTTGAGTATTGTGGTTGCCGTTTATAATGGTGAAAAATTTCTTCCTCATTTTTTTGATAGCTTATTAGCACAAAACCTCAGTCACTGGGAGCTTATCGTGGTCAACGATGGCTCTAAAGACAATAGTGAAGAGGTCATCCGTCAATACCAAGACAAATTTAGCCATTTTAAATTACTAACACAGGAAAATCAGGGCGTTTCAGTGGCTCGTAATACAGGGATGGCGCAAGCCACAGGTCAATATATTACTTTTCCTGATATTGATGATGAAATCAGCCCTAAAATGTATGGCCGCTTATTGGAAATTGCACTAGCAGGTGACTTAGATGTGGCTACCTGTAATGGAACTTATATTTATACCAATGGTGATGCCCCAAAAGCTATTTTTCCACCGAATAAAGTGCCTTCAACCGGTGTGATTAGTGGTCCTGAGTGGTTAGAAATGGGGTTAAGTTCACGCAAATTTTTGCATGTCACTTGGTTAAATCTCTATCGTTTAGAATTGATCCGTCAGCATAATTTTTCATTTGAACCAAAGCTGCATCATCAGGATATCCCTTGGACAACAGAGCTATTACTGGTGGCAAAGAAAGTACAGTTTATCAATGAACAGTATTACGATTATTTGATCCATAACCAGTCGGTTTCTCACTCATTACAAGGTGATGAGCGTTCAGTACGTAAGATCAATACGTATTTGAAGATTATTGATATGTTATTGGCGATTTACAAACGTTACCCGGAGCAAGTTAAGCAAGCGCCTGCTTGTTTGTGGCAAGTGGGTAAAGAAGGGTTGGGGGTCATTCAAGCCATACTTGCAATTAAGTCGCCTGAAATTCAGCGTGAGATGGCTCAGAAATTTATTGAAAGTGGCTATTGGGATGTTGTTTGGTCTCACGCAACAACCATCAAATTAAAATGGCGTTTGATCCGCCGCTATACAAAGCTAAAAGCGGCTGCTAAGTAAGTCATTTAAGGGAGTTTATGTGTTAATAAGCTCCCTTTTTTAATGTGCTTTTATTTAGTCTCTATTAACATATTATTAATACTTTCGGACGATAATGTGATTTGATTAACATATTAATAACAATTGATTTGAGTTGCATGAGATAATGTGGTCTTTATAGGTATTTGGCAGGTGATTCTCTGGTACAGCAAAATTGGGTTTATTAATAAGTTGATAATATTGGAGGCAGAATGGAAAACTATCTGGATAAACTACCTGATGTGATTGATTCTGTTGCGACTAACCAGTTTTATCCTAATTTGTTGACGTGGTTATCTTCTTTTATTGTATTTGATAACGCGATTGTTTACTCCTTTGAAAAAAATGCCCCCCCACGCTTCTTATCTAAAGTTGAAAAACGCAATAGTGATAGTGTAAATCGTATTTATCAGCGTGGTGCTTATTTAATGGATCCGTTTTATCAGGCCTTGCAAAAGGGAACGGGTTCGCAGGTATTAACATTAAGAGAGCTTGCGCCTAAAGGTTTTTATCATACTGATTACTATCTCAATTTTTATCGTAAAACAGGTTGGTGTGATGAGGCAGCACTCTTGCTAGAAATTACCAGTGATAGGCAGTTAGGGATCTTTTTTGGTAATGAAGACGAGCCATTTCTATCAGAGAAAAGAACGCAGGCTCCATTAAAAGAAGCTTTTGAAATTATTCGCAGTATGGCGAAACTGCACAAAGAAATTTCCCCGAGTGAAGTCTCTAGCCATTACCGGTTGGCAGATATGCAAACACGATTTGGTCTGACGCCAAGAGAGTGTGAGGTGGTGGAATTGATCCTTGAAGGCAAAGGCTCACCACAGATTGCTCAATCATTATTTATTAGTTTAGGTACAGTGAAAAATCATCGGAAAAATATCTATCAGAAATTAGATATTAATTCTCAAGGTGAATTATTTAACTTATTAATGGGTCACGCTCGTCACACTTCAAGCCGTAATCATTTATGTTAAGAATGGATTTTTATTCATATCATTAACATTATCTATTTTTTTAATTGATTGATAAAGTTGAGTTTATTTATATTTTGAATATTTATTGTTTATATCAAAATATTCTACTCACATCACAAATGTTAAATCAATGTTTCAAATGTCCCTAAAGGGCTATGTAAATGTTAATGTTGGGTTAAGATAATCGTGGTTATGACAAGATACTAACAGGGTATCCAATATGAATAACCAAGTTGAATCATTAACCTATTACGCAGCGACCAAGAAGTATGATCTTCGTTTCCCCACACTGAAAGAAGATCTTGATGTTGATGTTGTGATCATCGGTGGTGGCTTTTCCGGTGTGAATACCGCGCTTGAACTATGTGAAAAAGGGATCACTAATATTGCGATCATTGAAGGCCGCCATATTGGCTATGGTGGTTCAGGCCGAAATGGTGGGCAGGTGATGGCAGGGATCGGTCATGACCTTGATGTGATCAAAAAGCACGTTGGCTCAGAAGGGTTAGAGACAATATTTAAAATTAGTAATATGGGCGCAGGCATTATTCGTGAACGTATTGCGAAATATAATATTGATGCTGACTTTTGTCATGGCTATGCCTATTTAGGGAGTAATAAACGTCAAGAAAAAACCTTGCGGGGTTGGTTGACGGATTTTAAATCAGTGTCACCAGACGAAGAAATTGAGTTTTATACGGGTTCTGATCTAAAACAGATCATTGGTTCAGATGCTTATACCTGTGGCATAAAACACATGGGAGGGGGGCATGTTCACTCTCTGAACTTGTTATTAGGTGAAGCAAAAGCGGTCACTGATTATGGTGTTAAAATTTTTGAAAATAGCCAAGTTCTTAATGTGGAATATGGCGATACCGTAACGGTACGCACAGCTATGGGTTCTGTTCGTGCGAAAAAAATGCTCTGGGCATGTGACTCATTTTTGAACGGCTTAGAGCCAACCATCTACCCAAAAACGATTAATACCTATGCTTATCAGCTGATGACGGAAGAGTTATCTGACGAAATGATTGAGCGTATTAGTCCGATCCGTGGCGCATACAGTGATATTCGTCCAGTTATTGACTATTACCGAGTGACCAAAGAAAACCGTTTATTGTTCGGTAGCTCAACCCATTTTCTTGAATACATTCCATCTGATTTAAAAGCGTGGAACCGTAACCTAATGCTGAAAATTTTCCCTTATTTGAAGGATGTGAAAATTGAATTGGCTTGGGGAGGTCCGATGGCATGTAGTGCCAACCTGTTCCCTCAAATAGGTTCATTGCCGGGACATAATAATATCTTCTTTGTACAAGGTTATTCAGGTTTCGGTGTAACGCCGAGCCATATTGTGTGTAAGGTATTGGCAGAAGGAATGGCAGAAGGCTCACACCGTTATGATTTAATGAGTTCGATTCCTCATGCCAATATCGCAGGTAAAGATAGCATGCGTAATGTGATTGTATCACTGGCTAAAATTTGGCATCAAACCTCGGGTTATTGGCAAGGGCGCCGCTAGAGCAACAGTTTTTGTATCATTTATATAATATATAGAAGGGTAAAATCATGATTAGTCCATTACTGTTAAACAAACCACTTCCTGAACTACTCAATATTGGTAGTGTAACTAATTTAGGTTCTGTGGTTGTTGAGGGTGACCCGCAAGCAAGTGTTGCGATGATCCACGGTGAGCCAACTGATAACCTAACATGTGGTATTTTTGCTTGTACTAAAGGCAAATTTAAAATGGTTTACCCATTCGATGAAATGGCGACTGTTCATGAAGGTTCAGTGAAATTAACGGATGTCAAAACAGGTCAAACTGTTGAATATCATAAAGGTGACACTTGGTTTGCTGCGAAAGGCACTGAAGTCCTGTGGGAGATCACCGCTGAGCGTTTTGTTAAGCATTATCTTGCTTGTGTAAACGCGTAATTAACTTTTAAAAGTGGAGTGATAACGATGAGTCAATTAGCCTTATTGCCGGAAGTTAGCGCCTTCTTACAGCGCCAACATGCACATTTTATTAACGGTCAGCCTGTTTCCGGTAAGGGAGAGGCTTATTTTGAAGTCGTTAACCCGGCCACTGAACAAGTTATTGCTAAAGTGAAAGAAGGCACGAAGGCTGAAGTCGATGCAGCGATGGAAGCCGCCTATGGTGCTTTTCATGGGGCGTGGGCGCAAACTACACCTATGGAAAGAGGGAATTGCCTCAATCGTTTAGCTGATTTGCTTGAAAAGCATTTAGAGGAACTGGCGCAGTTAGAAACTTTGTGTTCAGGTAAAACTATTCAATTATCGCGTTTCCTTGAAGTTGGCTCTGCTGCGCAGTTTTTACGCTATTTTGCTGGTTGGGCAACAAAAATCAGTGGTGAGACACTGAATGTTTCTCTACCTTCTTTTAAAGGTGAACAGTATTCAGCCTTCACTCAGCGTGAACCCGTTGGCGTAGTTGCAGGGATTATTCCTTGGAACTTTTCGATTATGATTTCCATATGGAAGTTGGCGGCAGCACTGACTTGTGGTTGTACTATTGTTCTCAAACCAAGTGAATTTACACCGCTGACGATGCTAAGAGTTGTCGAATTAGCGAAGGAAGCGGGTATCCCTGATGGCGTTATTAATATCATTAATGGTGGTGGGCGTGAAGTTGGCCCTGCATTAATTAGTCATCCTCTTTGCTCAAAAGTGACTTTTACAGGCTCTGTACCGACGGGTCTTGCGGTAGGCCGTGCGGCGATGGAAGGTAAATTAACACGCGTAACCCTTGAGCTGGGAGGTAAAAATGGTGCTGCTTTCTTAGCTGATCTGCCAGTTGAAAAAATTGTTGATGGTATTATTGAAGCAGGCTATTTGAATCAAGGGCAAATTTGTGCAGCAGCAGAGCGTTTTTATATTCCATCATCACTGATTGATGAGGTTTTAGCTCAGCTGAAACAGCGTCTTTCTACATTTAAAATTGGTTCTCCATTGGATGAAACCACTGAGATGGGGCCTTTAGCTAATAAGGCTCATTACGACAAAATTTTAGGGCTATTTGATAAAGCACGTAAAGAAGGCAATGAAATTATTTATGGTGGTCAGCCTATTACCGGTGCTGGTTACTTCGTTCCGCCTACAATCATTCGAGCTAACAGTCCAAATGATGCATTAATGACAGAAGAAACATTTGGGCCCGTCGGAACCTTCTTAAGTTACGATGATGAAGAAGAGCTCATTAAGCAAATGAACAGTACACCTTTTGGTCTTGCAGCAAGCCTTTGGACTAATGATTTAAGTAAAGCGATGCGTATGATTTCTCGTATTGAAGCAGGAACAGTATGGGTAAATATGCATACGTTCCTTGACCCCGCAGTTCCATTTGGCGGCATCAAATCTTCTGGGATCGGGCGTGAGTTTGGTAGTGCTTTTATTGAGCATTACACCGAGTTGAAGTCAGTCATGATCCGTTATTAGTATTAACGTATTGATTTTATAGTGGTTGCCCAGCAAATGCTGGGCTTTTTTTATTCACATTTAATCTGAAAATAAAATTAACAATTGAATAACAATAAATAATTGCCTACTGTGGAAGCTCATCGCTTATAAGGAGTTTTTAATGAAGAATGTATTAATTACAGGTGGAAGCAGAGGGATTGGCAGAGCGACGGCAATACAGCTTGCTGGCTTAGGAATGCAGGTGATTATTAACTATAAAAATAATAAAGTTGCTGCGGATGAGGTGGTTAATCAGATAACTGCGACTGGTGGTAAAGCTGTTGCTATCCAAGCGAATATTGCGGATGAAAGCGAAATTACGCAGATGTTTGCTACCATTCGTGAACAGTATGGCGATTTAGATTACTTAGTGAATAATGCAGGTATTTTATTTCAGCATAGTACGACGGAACACCTTACAGCAGAACGTATTAATCAGGTATTAGCAACGAATGTGACAGGGCTACTGATTTGTAGTCGAGAGTTTATTAAAAGTGCGCGCCACTTTGATAGCTTTCAAGGAAAGGCAATTGTTAATGTATCTTCTATCGCTTCGCGTACAGGATCGGCTGGGGAGTATGTTGACTATGCGGCTTCCAAAGGCGCAGTAGATACAATCACAAAGGGCCTTTCAATTGAATTGGCTGAATTAGGCATTCGTGTCAATGCTGTGCGACCCGGTGTGATTTACACAGAGATCCATGCAGATGGTGGTGAGCCTGAGCGTGTCGACCGTGTTGCACACGTTGTGCCAATGAAAAGAGGGGGAAAGCCCGAAGAGATCGCTGATGTGATCACATGGTTACTGAGTGATACGTCATCTTATGTGACTGGCGCTATTATCGATGCGGGTGGCGGTCTATAGTATTTTAATGATGTGAGTCGCTGAGTACTCACATCATCTTTTCTTGGCGAATAATAAAACCGGATGAAACAAGCTCGGTTCGGTTACTGACATTCGCTTTAGTGAATATATTGCGTAAGTGCGTTTTCACGGTAGACAATGAAACGCCAAGTAGCAGTGCGATACGTTTATTACTTGCTCCCTCACGTACTAAGTGAATGATTTCTTGCTCTTTAGGCGTGTAAGAGACCAGTGAATCAGGCAGTATGTCAAAGGTCATTAGCTCTGCAATAGGTAAAATAGCATTCAATCGCATCACTTCTTGTTGCTGAAACGGCCTATCACGCAGTACGGAGATACCTGCAATGATTTTATTTTTACGGCGAATAAAAATCTCAGCCATATCAGTAATATTATTGGGACGCATAAAATCATTATAAAACTCTTGGCTCTGCTGTTTCATATCAGGCGCCATTCTAACTAGACGTAAGTCATCGCCTCGGAATTTATCAGGATGCAGCGGATCTAATTGATAAAAGTGCTGTAAGTAATCTTGATGCATGCTAGAACTGATCCCATATAAAACATGATTATCAGGTTGCCAAAAATCATCCACTAAGTAGTAAACGGATGCTGAAACAGGAATAATATGGGCGATTGTGTTTAAACAACAGTTAATTAATGTTCGCTGGTGGTAGCACAAAGGTGGTGTTTTCATCATATTCCCTTCCATAGAGAGCCTAATTATTATCATGCAATTATTTTTCGTTAACATAAAATAAACATGTTAATAACGTGAGCTTGGTTACAATATTTGAACTTCACTGGCAAGGGGCCAATAGGCTAAATGCATCTATCGGTATATTTCGTTGTGTTTTTATTAATATATTAATGAAGTGATAAGGTGTTATCTATTGATATTCCATGCTTTATCTTTTTTTTGATTAATTAATTCGGTACTTTTCGCCAACTCCTTTCTCTTTTCCTCCCCCGATAGGTATCGTCCTTTAGGACGATAGCGACATGTTTGTGCTTATTTTTATAGTGGCAATGCAGTCATTTTATTTTTACAAAAAATTCACAATCACGACTGTGTTCCAGAAAGAGAGGGAAGCAAAATGAATATGTCCTCAAAATTAACGTCTCACATTGAGAAGGGGAAAGTTGGTTTTCCAACAACTTTAGCGAGTTCTGTGGGCGTGATTATGGCAAGTCCTGTTATTTTGACGGTGACGAGTGGTTTTGGCATTGGTGGCGATACTTTTGCTTTCGCCGTATTACTGAGCTTTATCATGATGCAGGCTCAATTGACGACGTTCTCCGAAGCGGCGGCTATTTTACCAACATCAGGCTCGGTTTATGATTATATTTCATGTGGTATGGGGCGCTTCTGGGCGATAACCGGAGCGTTGTCAGCTTATTTAATTGTGCATGTATTTGCGGGAACGGCAGAAACGATTTTGTCGGGGATCATGGCATTAGTTAATTTTGAAAGCTTAAATACCGTAATGGAAACCAGTAATACCTCTTGGATGGTTGGGGTAGGCTTGGTGATCACATTTGGTCTACTCAATGCTTTAGGGATTGAAGCTTTCAGTAAAGTTGAAGTCGTGCTTACCTTTGCGATGTGGAGCACCTTAGTTATTTTCAGTATTGGTGGATTATTGATCCCTTTCCACACTTCTGTTGATGGATGGTTTGGTCAAGGTTTGAATATTTCTGATCCGACTCTTGTTTTGAGTTTTGTTGGTATGGCGATGTTCATGTTTGTTGGCTGTGAGTTGGTCACGCCAATGGCGCCTGAAATTAAAAACTCAGCTAAAGTTATTCCGCGTGCGATGGCAACAGGGCTGTGCGGTGTCGCATTTTGTATGTTTTTATTTGGCGCGGCGATGACAAATCAAGTCGAAAACGTCATTGTTGATCCGACAAATAATGTTAGCCTGCTAGAAACACCGATGGCTATCCCTGCTTTTGCTAGCCAAGTTTTTGGTGATATTGGTAAATATTGGATTGGTATTGCGCTATTGCTTGCTGGTGGAGCAACGATTAATACATTAATGGCAGCGGTTCCGCGGATCCTTTATGGGATGGCGCTGGATGGTGCGTTACCTCGTATATTTGCTTACTTGCACCCACGTTTTAAAACGCCAGTCTTTGGGATCCTTGTTGCAGTAATGATCCCTTGTCTGCACACGTTTGCTATCCAAGGTGATTTAGATCGCATCATGCCATTGGTATTGGCTGCTGTATGTTCTTGGGGCACGGCTTATCTGTTAGTCACTGTTTCAGTCATATTATTACGTATACGTCGTCCTGACTTACATCGTGCGTATCGTTCGCCATTTTTTCCTATCCCACAAATTATTTCGAGTGTAGGGATTATTTTAGCCATTGTGTATATCACCCCTCCAGGAATGAATAAATCGGATGTTTATATTCCATTTATTATTATGTTAGGACTAACTGCCAGCTATGCATTAATTTGGACGCTCTTTGTGCAAAAGGTTAATCCATTCAAACCCGTTCCGGTTGAGCAGGTGTTATCAAGCACATTTACAGAGGAAGAGTTAAATGGAGGTAAAATTGAGCCATTACGCAACCTCGCCTAAATATTCTTTCTGGCGACGCTTAACGCAAAAGCGTCTGCCAACAGGGTACCAGCAAGGCTTAACGCTAAATAAAGTGGAGCGTGATATTTTGCCTTATCAGTGTGAATGGGGAGCTCCTGGGGAGCTCCTTATCCGCCCACAAGATGAATTAACGATCTGTGTCACGGAAAGAGTTAAAACACTGTTTATGGCATTTATTGTGTTTAGTCGATTTTCGGTAACGGGAAATTGTCGGCAAGCTATCAATGCACAAGTCACCGTGAAAACAAGTGGTAATTTACGTAAAAAACATATTGATTTTGTATCGAAGGATGAGCAAGGACAATCGTTAGTGAGCTTACTAAAGCAATACCCAATCATTACCAGTACGCTTGAAGAGTTAGATTTTAATTATTGCCATTTAAACATTAAACATGGTGTATGGCATTGTGAAATTGAGCCTTTTACTGCATCTGAAATGGTTAGCAGGATCCCTGCCACAAGGCGTTATTTACGGTTAACTTCCGAGCAAAGACATCGTTTATTGAGCGCTTTACAGTTGATTCACCAATTTATGGAAAAACATTTTGTTAATCATTGAGTTTGAAATATTAATTTGATAGTAATACTTTCCATTAAATAAATTTTTAATGGAAAATGATGTGAAATCTTTACCGTTAATCGGCTGTATTTTGCTTTCATCGGTTGCTATGTCAGCTGTTGCAGAGTGTATTCGTTTAGATGAGCTGTCCTCTTCTATTGAGGGCGTGCATGATAGTGAAGGTCATAGCTGTTTGTTAGTTGAAATTTCGGATAAACAGGTTGTTCGCCAAGAAGGTGATGGGATCGCTGAAGCGACTTTACTGAAAAGCAGTAAGGCACCAATTCGTGTTCTTTTACAGGGTTGGCCGCAGTCTGAAACGCACGCTATTTCTTATATTGCCCCAAAAAAAGGTCAATATTACCTCAAATTACAAGGTGTACCAGAGCAGCCATGGCATCTCAAATTTAATTTAGCGGATTATCAGCCTTTAGCGATTGAAGCTGAACACAAGATTGATAGCCCTAAGTTACAAGCCTTACTTGATGCACATCAGCAAGATAAAACCACTGATGCTTTTTGGCAGGAGATCAAATTGCAGGGCACTCCCTTGATTGAAGATTACAAGAAAGGGCAAAAGAGAGTGACTTTTTTATGGCGAGGTGCGCAGTCGAATGCCTATATATTGGGGGCGCCCTCGGGTAATCATGAAACGATGGCGAGAGTGCCGAATAAGGATATCTGGTATCGTAGTTTCATTGTGCCAAATGATACGTTGTCGCAATATAAAATAGCACCTGATGTTCCAAAGATTGCTGAAGGTGGGCTGGCGCAACGTAAAGCGATTTTAGTCACGGCGCAAGCAGATCCCTTTAATACTTATGCTGTTCCTTCATTTTTTAATGATCGTTATAACCGGTTTTCTTTATTGTCTTTAGCGCCAGAAAAACGTCAGTGTGATTTTGCCAAAATTGAGCGTCATCAGCTTAATGGTCAATTAGAGTCATTTTCATTTCAAAGCAATATATTGAATAATAATAGAAAAATTTCAATATACCGCCCGGCTGTCGTGATGAAACAACCTTCAGTACTGGTACTACTGGATGGACAAACTTATCTTAATACTTACAAAATGGCAGACTTTTTTGATAAGTGGATGCTAGAAGGCAAAATACCGCCTATGTATGTGGTGTTTCTAGACAGTATTAGTTCTGAGCATAGAAATAATGAATTGCCTCCAAACAGTGACTTTCCTGAAATGCTTGCCAAGGAGCTCATGCCGTTATTGCGGGCAAAAGGGATCAATGCGCCAGCTGAATCAACGATCATTGCAGGATCGAGCTATGGTGGTCTAGGGGCAACATGGAATGCATTAACTCACCCTGAGCTATTTGGTAATGTGATCAGTATGTCTGGTTCATATTGGTGGGCGCCTAAAGGGAAAGATCCAGAATGGTTGATCCGCGAAATAGAACAGATGTCAAAGAGACCGTTACGTTTCTATTTAGAGGCGGGGTTGTTTGAGCAACGGGGTAGCTGGGGAGGGATCATCCAGAATCATTATCGGTTATTGGATGTATTAAAACATAAAGGCTATCAAGTTGAAGCAACTGAATTACCGAGTGGACATGATTATGTTTCTTGGTGTGAAACACTGTATGAAGGAACTCGCTATTTAAGCGGTAATACCGCTAAGTAATTCGCTATTTTTCATGCTTCAAAACACTAAAAGGCAGTTCATTGATGACTGCCTTTTTGCATATTAATGACAATCATCTTTTTTTCGACATAAAACCTTCATCCAACTGTCATCTAGCTAGCTTAGCATGCCAATCATTATTCGAAGCAACTTAATATTTAAACTTCTTTTATTGGCAAGGAAATGATTATGACAGGTCATTGCATGAAATCGATTTTAGCTGTTGCTGTGAGTACAATGCTTTTAAGTGGTACTCTGCCAGCAAATGCAGCAACACCAAACGATGCAGTTTCAGAAAATCGCGCGGCACAAGGTGATATAACCCAATTTGGTGGTGCTCGTCGTTTAGCACAAGAACAAACTGATATCATGAAAGCCGCTTTGCACAATGGACAAGCTAAGAACGTGATCCTGTTTATCGGTGATGGGATGGGCGATTCTGAAATTACGGTTGCACGCAATTATGCTGAAGGTGCTGGTGGCTTCTTTAAAGGCATTGATGCACTACCGATTACGGGTCAGTATACCCATTACGCATTAAACAAAAAAACCAAGAAACCTGACTATGTAACGGATTCTGCTGCGTCAGCAACTGCGTGGTCATCAGGTGTGAAAACCTATAATGGCGCGCTTGGTGTTGATGTTTTCGATAAAGATCACGATACCTTAATTGAGCTGGCTAAACGTAATGGTAAAGCGACGGGGAACGTAACCACGTCAGAAATTCAAGATGCGACACCTGCTGCTCAATTTTCCCATGTTACAGCCCGTAAATGTTATGGTCCTGAAGAAACGTCAGAAAAGTGTGCGACGAATGCCTTAGAAAATGGTGGGCGTGGCTCTATCTCTGAGCAGCTACTCGTGACGCGCGCCGATGTTACATTAGGTGGTGGCGCGAAGAGCTTCAAGCAAGTGGCGAAGGCTGGTGATTACCAAGGTAAAACGTTAGAAGAGCAAGCGAAAGAACGTGGTTTTAACATTGTTCGTGATGCAAAATCACTGGAAGCCGTCACTGTAGCTAACCAAGACAAGCCAGTGTTAGGTTTATTCCATGAGGGGAATATGGCGGTGGCTTGGGAAGGACCTAAAGCAACACATTACGGTAATATTAATAACCCACCACTTGAATGTAAGCCGAATTCTAAATTAGATCCTAATGCACCGACATTGGCTCAAATGACAGAGAAGGCCATTGATTTATTAAAAACCAACCCAAATGGCTTCTTCTTACAAGTTGAAAGTGCTTCTATCGATAAACAAGATCATAAAGCGAACCCATGTGGTCAAATTGGTGAAACCGTCGCATT
This sequence comes from Providencia sp. 2023EL-00965, assembly GCF_033550225.1. Classification (NCBI taxonomy): domain Bacteria; kingdom Pseudomonadati; phylum Pseudomonadota; class Gammaproteobacteria; order Enterobacterales; family Morganellaceae; genus Providencia; species Providencia sp. 2023EL-00965. The sequence continues at coordinate 18,690 of NZ_JAWUEH010000007.1, forward strand.
GGATGAAGCGGTGCAAGTTGGCTTAGAGTTTGCGAAAAAACATGGTGACACTTTAGTTATCGTGACCGCTGACCATGCGCACTCTAGCCAAATTATTCCAGAAGGCACTAAATCAACGGGTTTGACACAAGCGCTGATCACGAAAGATGGTTCTGTGATGGTTGTGAACTACGGTAACTCTGAAGAAGATGATTCACAGGAGCATACAGGTGCACAACTGCGCGTTGCGGCTTATGGTCCACATGCAGCCAACGTTATGGGTCTGACTGACCAAACTGATTTGTTCTTTACCATGCGTGATGCCATGGGATTGAAACAATAAAACCAACCTTGTAAGTTAAATCCTCTGCGACAGGATGTTGTAGAGGATTTTTTATTTTCCCTTCCAACTATCATCCTTCATATTAATGCTAAATTACATTATGAACTTTGCGTTAATTAGTCGATTCATGTATAAAAATTATTTGGCGTTGAAGTTTTATTTGTTCGTGTTGCCTTATCATTAATCAGATTATCGCTTTTAATAACACTTCAAATTTTAACTTTTTGAAAAATAAAGAAAATAATGTATAATGAAGTGTTTTTGTATTAGTCGCCTCATTCTTAAACATCTAATGATTTCATCTATTGAACCGTATTATGACCGTTTTTAGCTGGTCATAAAAAATCTCTAAATTTCAATAACTGATTGTTTTATTTAAAAAATATAAATATATAGGATTCAAATTTCAATGTTGCCCCTTTTACATCTTTTATCATCGGTCGCATTGCTGGTTTGGGGAACACATATTGTCCGTACTGGCATCATGCGAGTTTTTGGTGCTGACTTAAGGCGTATTTTAGGAAAAAGTGTAAGTCGTAAATCAAGCGCATTTCTCTCCGGCGTCGGGGTCACCGCACTCGTTCAAAGTAGTAATGCAACAGCATTGCTGGTCATTTCTTTTGTCTCTCAAGGGTTAATTTCATTAACGCCAGCCATGGTCATTATGCTTGGCGCTGATGTCGGTACTGCATTAATGGCCCGAATTTTGACATTCGATCTTTCATGGCTATCTCCATTGCTGATCCTGATTGGGGTGGCAACATTTTTAAGCCAAAAAAAGAATCGTACAGGGCAAATTGGTCGCGTAGGAATCGGTCTAGGCCTGATTTTATTAGCCTTACAACTGATTGTGGCATCGGCAGAACCGATTACTCATGCGGATGCTGTAAAAGCCATTTTTACGTCATTAAGTGGCGATGTAGTATTAGCATTGTTGGTAGGTGCACTATTTGCCATGGTCAGCTATTCAAGTTTAGCTGCGGTATTGTTAACTGCAACGCTAAGTGCGACAGGCTTAGTACCACTTTATATTAGTTTAAGTATTGTGATTGGTTCTAATATTGGTAGTGGCTTACTCGCTATGATGAGCAGCCGCGGGCAGAATGAAATTTCTCGCCAAGTCGTGTTGGGGAGCTTGTTATTTAAACTGATTGGTTGTGTGGTGGTATTACCATGGGTAAAACCGATCGCACAATGGATTGGTGAGTATGGTTTTAATGCGGCTGAAGTAGTTATCTATTTCCATGTTTTTTATAATCTTATTCGTTGCCTAGTGATGTTGCCTTTTGTCGGGCCAATGGCTAAATTCTGTAATCGATTGATCCCCATTTCACCTTCTGCTGAACAGCAAATAGCCCCTCGTTATTTAGATAAAAGTGCTTTAGAAACCCCATCATTGGCGATTGCGAATGCAGTACGAGAAACGCTGAGAATGGGAGATGTGCTGGAGCTAATGTTACAGCGTTTTAGGGATGTGCTTAATGGTAATAAAGAACAAAAAAGAGAAATTAGCCGCTTAGAAGAAGAAGTCGATATGCTGCATAGTAGTATTAAGCTTTATTTGGCTCAATTGCAGCAAAGTGAGCTAAGCGAAGAAGATTCAAGGCGTTGGGCTGAAATTATTGATACGGCTTTTAACCTTCAGCAATCTTCAACGATTATTCATCGCATGACTTCTGAATTGGTGAAAAAATCAATTGATAATCGTCGTTCATTTTCGAATGAGGGCTTTAAAGAATTGCTGTCATTACTTGAACGATTACAGGCTAATTTAAATTTAGGGATGTCAGTGTTTGTCTCAGCTGATATTGATAATGCAAAACGTTTACGTCGTGCTAAGCATCGTTTTCGCTTGATCAATCAGCGTTTTGCCTATGCACATGTGGAAAGATTACATGAACAAAACATGCAAAGTTTAGATACGAGTAACTTACATGTCAGTTTATTGGGTGATATGAAGCGACTAAATTCATTATTTTGTGCTGTTGCATATCATGCCCTAGAAGGTGTCGCTGAGAGTCGTAAAGAGCAAATGAGTTTGGAAAATGAGAAAAATACGTGAGTTACAAAGGGATGAAATCCCATCTGTTTGGTCGATAGATAGAACTGAATTAATTGAACATTTATATCTACATGAAAAAGGGCAGCTAGTTCTATCAGCACAGCGTTTTGACATGAAAGGCTGGCCAGAAGGTGAGCCTGAGGCTTATACCCCACATCTGCTTGAGAGTTATGACAATGGTGCGGTATTTATTGGAGTATTTGATGAGAACATATTAATTGCTGCGGCCAGTCTTGATAATATTTGGCGTGGGGAAGCTCATAACTTACTGCAATTATCATTTTTACATGTTAGCAAGCACTATCGTGGCGAAGGGTTAGGTGGGATGCTTTTTAAGCGATGTTGTCAGCTGGCAAAAGAGAAGAAAGCTGAAGGGCTTTATATTTCTGCAACGCCCTCTGAAAACACAGTACATTTCTATCAATATATGGGATGTAAATTGATTGATAAGCCTGATCCTGAGCTATTTGCGTTAGAGCCAGAGGATATCCATTTTATTTATCCATTTTGATGACAAATAGCGTCGCTTTCTTAACAAAAAACATTGTTTTTTGCTAAAAACAAGATATGATTGATAATCATTATCATTTAAATTGTTGAGGTAGCGATGCCAAATAGCGTAACCAAAAGCACTGATCTGCGCCGCTCTACTGCGGGATTATGGGGTGTTTTCGCCGTTATTTTGTTGAGCGTGATTTATCTACTCAGCAATATGGGGATGAACAGCCTAAAAATTATCACCATTATCACCATGCTGATGACTGCCGCTATGTTATTCAGTCGCGGCTCTCGGCGTTTGCTGATTGTTCCTGCTGTTATTGCTCTTCTCTGTAGCTTGGTCGCATTGGTGTTACAACATAATGCTTAAAAGTGAAGGGAGTGAGATAAGTTAACAGTGGTGCGAAAGGGGGGACTTGAACCCCCACGCCCGAAGGGCACTAACACCTGAAGCTAGCGCGTCTACCAATTCCGCCACCCTCGCAAATACTGTTAATTATTAAAAGAACTATCGGTCTATTTAAAAACAAGGCCTGCATGGTGCGAAAGGGGGGACTTGAACCCCCACGTCCGAAGGACACTAACACCTGAAGCTAGCGCGTCTACCAATTCCGCCACCCTCGCAATATCAGACTCTATCTTATGTTGATAGCACGCTGCGGATTTTAGGCTAATTTAGTCAGACGTCAATAATTTTTTTACTGTTCGCGAGATATTTGAAGTAAAAAAGGCCAACACTTCTGGTTGGCCTGAGATTGACGACGAAGCAGTATAAAGTAGAGTTTCTCTGCTTCGTGTTATTGGCTGAAAATCAACGGATTGATTTCCCTAATTTATTTTAAAAGCTCAGTCACTGCCGCCAAATATAAGACGTTTGCCCGACTGTGATATTATATTTATTGGTAATTAACGTTTGGTCGCTTGATAAACTTTAAATTTACCTGTTTTAGCTAACAACTCATGGCTACCAAAGGCCTTATCAAGCATGTCAGGGTAAGGTAAGAACGCATTTGCGACGATACGGAATTTACCTCCTCTTTTTAGGTACTTAGGCGCCTGATAAATCATATTTTCTACTGCGCTGTAACTGGTATTAAGACCATCATGGAATGGTGGATTGGAGATGATCCAGTCAAACTGGTCATTAATGTCAGAGTAGACATCGCTAGCAATGACCTTTCCTGTTAATTGGTTAGCTTGCAATGTTGCGGTAGAAGACATCAGCGCAGCAGCACTCACATCACTGAGTGTTAAGGTGGCATCAGGGTTATTTTTTCCAATCACTGCCGCTAATACGCCATTGCCACAGGCAATATCAAGGACATTACCCATTACAGGTTCATTAAGAGTAGAAAGAAGTAAATCACTGCCAATGTCCAATTCATTATGGCTGAATACGCCAGGAAGAGCATGAATTTGTACATTTTCAGCTTCATAGCGGCGCCACCAGCGCGTAATATCGAACTGAGTTGGCTGTTCTAGTTCACCATAATACAGACCACAACGTCTAGCTGAGTCAATTTTTTGCAGTGTTGCAATGCCTTCCATGATGGATTCTGCGCTTTTGACACCACTACGGTTTTCACCGACCACGAAAATTTGGCTACCCGCTGTGAGGTGTGTGCACAGATCGTCGAGCTGAAAGCAGGCTTCTTGTTTGTTTTTTGGCCAGAAATAGATCAGAGTATTGCAAGGGCGGATAAAGTCAGCATCAGCAATTGCAGCAAATTGCGCATTTGTCCCCATTAAGCTACTTAGGCTTTTCCAGCGATGATATTGGTTAGTGATAACACGAACACTTGCAGCTTCTAAAGTCGCGGCGAGTTCATCTTGAATATCACCTGCCAAGACCACATGACGTTCTGTAAAGTGCTCAAGATGGCGCTGGATAACTTCACTAGCGGGGGTTAGTAGTGACATAATTAAAAATCTCCTTACTTGTCATACTTTTGATACTTCAGGTTGCAGCGTTTTGGCATATCCAGCAGCAACAAATTACTTGCAATAGGTATGCAAACCCAATTATTTTGCGCACACTTTATCAGAAAACAGGGAAATAGCATTGCTATGTTGGCGCTATTAGTCCCCTTTGATAAGATACCTTACTTAACATAGCGACTGGAAAGAAATGAATGGCACGACGTGACAGGCTTTTAAATCAAATGGGTATCACTCAATGGATAGTGAGAAACCCTGCTGTATTGCGCGGTGAACGTGGTGTAAGAATTCCAGATTCGGCTAAGCTGATTATTATTACTGATGAGAGCCTAGATTTAAACCATCGTCTGCTGAAAGATATTTTTTTGGCCATGAAAGTGGATCCTACGGATGTGGTTTGTATTAATTCGGAACAATTGTCGATGCTCCCAACACCGATAACGATCAATTGTTGGGTCTTAGGCAGTCAATCTCATCTTGAAAGTATAAAAACAACCTTTATATCTCCTGTATTAGATGAGCTGATAGCCAGCGATAGCGCTAAACAGGCACTATGGAAGCAGATTTATCAATATGACGAAAATTTCAGCACTAAAGCAGTCTGATCTTGCCACCGCATTCTTAATTGAGAAATTAAGCCATGATTTTCCTTGGTCTGAACGTGTTTTCTATGGAAATCAGGGAGAAAAATATCATAATATTAAAATTTCTGTTGATAATCAGATTGTTGGGTTTGCTATAACACAATGTATCCTTGATGAAGCAACGTTATTTAATATTGCGATACATCCTGATTACCAAGGGAAGGGTTATGGACGTGTTCTCATGGAGCATTTAATCGATGATCTCTCTAGTAAAAATGTCTTAACGCTGTGGCTTGAAGTGCGTGAGTCTAATGCCGCTGCATTACATCTGTATGATAAGTTAGGGTTTCATCAAGTGACGGTACGCAAAGATTATTATCCTGCAAAGGAAGGGCGTGAGGATGCCTTGATTTTGGCATTAACCTTGTTTAAAGATGAATGATTTCATTATAAGTAGCCACAGCCAGTAATACGCTGTGGCTGAGTTTATTTATCCTTTAACAATTAAGGGATCTTGATTAATGAGAAGATAATCCACATTTTTTCGGTAACCAAATATACGTACAAGCACTCGTCGATTATCTTTAACGGTACCCCTGCAATGAAAGCTGAGAGGGTTATTAATCACAAGTGTTCTATTTGGTTGTAGGTTTATTTCCTCAAATTCAATCTCAGCAGTAAGTTGACTAAATTTAGTATAGGTGTCTTTTATAAATTTTGATGCAGCAGGATCAACAGAAAAACGTTCTGAATTATAATTTGCAGTCAGTTTTCCTTCATGGCTTAAGCTGAGTATTGCGATATGTGTTCCTCCTGCACTTTTACCTTCACTTGCCGTTTTTGCGGCGCGAAAATTAAAGTTTTCACTCGCTAAAGCAACGATTTCTTCTTTGGATAACTGGCTTAATACTCGTTCAATTGGCGCTACTTTTGTTGTTTCTGATAATGGATTCCACCTTGCTGTAAGGATCAATGATGAAGGTGATGGTGAATGCCCTTGCTCGACTTTTGTTGATGAGTAATAAGGATCTTCTGTGTGAGGAACGACGGCTTTACCTGAGTGAGAGCTACCATCGGGTGCTTCACTGGCAAGTTTTTGGGTACCACCTCCACGAAAGTTTGCAACAATGCGCACAATTTTACCTTCATTTTCAGAATCAAACGCAAAAGTTGTTTCATTGAGTAAGGCTAATATGATTTGTTCTTGGGAGGCTAATTTTAAAACTTCAATATCAGCTTCAAGCTCTTCAAGGGTAGGAAATTGATTTTCCTGAGGTAGTTTTATGGGATTGCCATCAATATCCGTATTAAGGAAACCATCAAAAACTAAGTGAGTAATTTTTCCTGTAATATAATCATTAATTAACTTCTTATCATTATCATTAAATAATTCGAAGAGCTCTGTGGCGATATCCTCTGCTAATTTTTGATTACCCTTTTCTTGAGGTCCCCCTTTTAATGCTAATTGATAGGATTTTTCTTGTAAAATAACGGCAATTTCTTCACTTAAGAAAATATAAGGCGTTGATTTATTTGTTGGCATGATTTTATTATACCTATAATTAACCTGATGAATTGTATTGAATAATAAACTTGGTTTTTATATATCCAGTTCATTAATTAGATAATAATAAAATATAAAAACAATTAAATTATAGAATGTATTATAGACTAATAAATTACTTGCTATTAATCACGTCGTGAGTTGTTTTTGATGATTGAAATAATGCTTTTGATTTTATTTTTATAGGTGGATTTAAAACTATTTTAATGATGCTTATTTCTTATTATTAATTTTAGTTATTTTTAATAAAAAGCCACCGTATTATACAGTGGCTTAATTATTTTAATATGATTATTAATTACTCAGATAGTTTTTCTGTCGCGGGTAAAATCGGTTTCCCAGCAGTTATTTTAAGCTTCTTTCGGTATTTTTTTTCTGCTTTTTCAAGACTAATTTCTTCATTTAATCCTTTATAGGTTGAGTAACACATTATTAGCATCAAAATAGAAAGAGGGATTGCAGTGGCGACAAGCGCAGATTGTAAACCGGATAAGCCGCCCGTGATGATCAAGACGATAGCGATGGCGGCAATGACCACTCCCCAAATGGTTTTCGTCGTATGAGTTGGATTTGGGTTACCATTTTCACTGACCATTCCCAGCACAAATACTGCGGAATTGGCTGAAGTAATGAAAAATACCATGACCAGTACCATCGCCAATATGCACATAAAAGTACTGGCAGGGAAGTAATCTAAAAATTTAAAAAATGCGGATGTCACATCGGTTTTAACGGCTTCAGCGAGTGCCTTTTGTCCCATATTTTGAATCAAATGGATGGCAGAGCCTCCCATTACGGCAAACCAAGTAAATGAGCCGAGTACAGGGATGAATACAGCACCAATCATAAATTCTTTGATCGTACGGCCTTTAGAGATCCTAGCAACAAAACTTCCCACTAATGGCGCCCATGCGATCCACCATCCGAAATAAAATAGTGTCCAGTTGGCAATCCACGCGCCATCATTATATGGCTCTGTACGGAATGACATGCTGACAAAGTTTTGTACATAATCACCGATACCCTGAAAAAGGACCTTTAAGATAGTTTGTGTTGGGCCAGCAAACAGAATAAAGCCCATCAATGCAAAGGCTAATAGCATATTCAGGTTTGATAGATGCTTGATTGCACCTTGTAGTCCCGAAATGGTTGAAGCGATATAAATGACTGTCACGATGGCAATAATGGCGGCTTGGATCCAAATACTAATCGGCATTCCCCAGAGATAATTCATACCCGTATTAACTTGTAGAGTACCAAAGCCAAGTGATGTGGCGATGCCTATAACAATCGATAGAACAACGAGCACATCAATCCATTTACCAATGGATCCTTTGATGCGATCACCAATCAGGGGGTAGAACACTGAGCTCAGTGATGAAGGTAGTTTTTTTCTGAATTGGAAAAAAGCTAATGATACACCGACTAGCGCATAGCATGCCCAAGCAGATACACCCCAGTGCAAATAGACATATTGCATGGCAGTTTTGGCTGCTTGTTCCGTGTAACCAGTACCGACGGGAGGGCTAATGTAGTAAGACACGGGTTCAGCGACTCCCCAAAAGACTAAACTGATCCCAATAGAGGCGCTAAATAGCATACCGACCCATGTGGCGGTGTTGTACTCAGGGCGATCGGCATCATCACCAAGTCGAATATGACCAAACTTGGAGAAACCAAGGTACATACAAAAGCTAAAAAAGATAAAAACGGCTCCGAGTATAAACCAGCCTAAATTGTTATAGATAAAACCCAGAGAGTAATTTGAAAATGCTTCGAGTTTGTCAGGTATAAAAGCGCCTAAGCTAATTAATGCCAAACTAAAGGCGAGCGATACGTAAAATACTGATTTCTTATTATTCATCATACCTCTTCTCCAGTTGCTCACTTATTTTTATGTCTTTTAATGAGAGTTGGTTTGCAGGAAATGCTACTGTTGGTTTACAGAGAATATCCATGCAAACATTATGCAGTCAACAATTAATTAACCATCAATTAACATTAATTGGTTTGGTGATGTATTTATGTTTTTGATTTTTATTGATTAAATTTGTTGTGTGCTATTTTTGTTAACTTTTTATTTGATCATTATTGAGATCTGGATTAACATTCTTAAAAACAATGTTAACTATAAGTTTACATAAGTGAGGGCAATGATGAGCAATGCAAACAAAGTCATTTCAATTAATGATCACCTTGATATTGATAACGCATGGACGATCCCTGCACGCTATTACACATCTGATGATGTATTTGAATTTGAAAAAGAAAATATCTTTGCTAACTCTTGGGTATGTGTTGCCCATTGTAGTGAAGTTAAAGAGAAAAATGCTTATATCACTCGCCAATTGATTGGAGAGAGTCTGGTCATTGTCCGAGGCAGAGATGACGTTTTGCGGGGCTTTTATAACGTATGCCCACATCGTGGACACCAGCTAATTAGTGGTGAAAGCGGCAAAATGAAGAATGTAATTACTTGCCCTTATCATGCGTGGGCATTCAAACTCGATGGTCAGTTAGCTCATGCAACTAACTGTGAGAATGTCAATAATTTTGATGCAGAAGCAATGTCGCTGAGCAGTTTCCATGTTATTGAACATGCAGGATTTATCTACATTAACTTGACGCAAGGTGAGCCTCAACCGATTGAAGAGCAATTACCTGGTTTAGCGGCCAAAATGGAAGAAGCTTGTTCTGTGATCCGTGATTTGAAATTAGCTGCTCGCTTTGTTAGCCAGACTCCCGCTAACTGGAAAACGATCGTTGATAACTATATCGAATGTTATCACTGCCCAACTAACCACGTCAGTTTTGCCAGCTCGGTCGATGTGAATGTGTATGAGCACCAATTGAATGAGAACTGGACTGTACAGATTGGTAAGGCTAAGCCGTCGGAATCATCATATCAATTTGATGAGTCGGTGCTTGATCCGCGTTTCTTCGGATTTTGGATCTGGCCTAGCACCATGTTTAACATGCCTCCAGGTGGTGATTTTATGACTGTCATCTACGAATTTCCTACCAGCGCAGGTGAAACTTTGCAGCATTATGATATCTATTTCCTCAATGAAGAATTGACTGAGTATCAGAAAAACTTAGTGGAATGGTATCGGACTGTTTTTCGCCCTGAAGATCTGCGCTTAGTTGAAAGTGTACAAAAAGGGCTACGTTCGCGAGGTTACCGTGGGCAAGGGCGGATCATGGCTGACAGGCAACGAAGTGGGATCAGTGAGCACGGTGTGGCGCACTTTCATAAATTACTGGCGGGCGCTCATACTGCGTAACCGTTAAGGGCTGGTGACCTTTATGAATGATTTTTAAAAGGTCGACAGCCCCTAGCACTATGGAGGAACCACTTATGAAAAAACTGATTAATTCGTCATTATTTCGCCAGTCCTGCTATATCAATGGTCAATGGGTTGATAATGCAAAAACCATTTCAGTCACTAATCCTGTCGATCAATCTGTGTTGGGAACGGTTCCCAGTCTCTCGATTGAGCAAGTGAATGATGCAATTATCAAAGCACATCAAGCCATGGAGGGATGGGGAAAATTAACTGCAAAAGCTCGTTCTATTATCTTACGTCGTTGGTTTACCTTAATTGAAGACAACATTGATGATCTTGGCCGACTGATGACATTAGAGCAAGGCAAGCCATTACAAGAGGCCAAAGGGGAAATCCGCTATGCTGCATCCTTTATTGAGTGGTTTGCGGAAGAAGGTAAACGTGTTTATGGGGAAACGATCCCTCAGACGGTAACTAGCAATCGTATTTCAACAATTAAACAGCCCATTGGTGTTTGTAGTGCGATTACCCCATGGAATTTTCCTGCTGCGATGATCACACGTAAAGCCGCTCCAGCACTGGCTGCGGGCTGTAGCATGATCATAAAGCCCGCGTCCGAAACGCCTTTTACTGCCTTAGCACTGGCCGCACTAGCCGAACAGGCGGGGATCCCTGCTGGGGTATTTAACATAGTAACTGGTGAGTCTAGAGTGTTAGGCGAACTGCTGACCAAACATGAATTAATCAGTAAGTTTTCGTTTACGGGATCTACGCAAGTGGGTCGACAGTTGTATGCGCAGTGTGCATCGACGATCAAAAAAACCTCCTTGGAGCTTGGTGGCAATGCCCCATTTATTGTGTTTGAAGATGCCGATATCGATAAAGCGGTGGATAGTGCAATTCAAGCTAAATTTCGTAACGGTGGGCAAACCTGTGTTTGTGTGAATCGTTTTTATATTCATGATGATATTTATGAGCAATTTTTAGAGAAATTCGCTGATAAAGTGGCAAAGCTACGTGTAGGTAACGGCCTTGATGAAGAAACAGATATTGGCCCGATGATCACAGCGCGTGCTATCAGTGGAATGGCGGAATTAGTTAAAGATGCGTTAGCAAAAGGGGCTCGCCAGTTGGTACTTGGTCATGAAATTGTTGAACAAGGCAATTTTATCAACCCAAAAGTGTTGGTGGATGTTGATGATTCTATGGATATCGTTCATGAAGAAATTTTTGGGCCAATTGCAACGTTGATCCGTTTTTATGATGAGGAAGAAGTCATTAAGCGTGCAAATAACACCATTTATGGTTTAGCCGCTTACTTTTTTTCTAAAGACATTAGACGTGTATATCGTGTCGCGGAGAAATTACAAAGCGGCATGGTTGGGGTCAATACAGGCATGATTTCAAATGAGGTTGCACCATTTGGTGGGGTTAAGCAATCTGGCTTAGGTAAAGAAGGTTCGCGATATGGAATTGAAGATTACCTCAGTGTGAAATATCTGTGCATTGATGTTGCTTAAGTAATAACGGATTCAAAGAAGGAATTGTTATGAACCAACAAAAAATAGCTGTTCATGTGAGCCGCATAGAGCAAGTTAGCCCTACTATTAAAATGTTTGAATTCATTGCGAAAGATACGGTGCTGGATCCGTTTAGTGCAGGGAGTCATGTGACGGTGCATATGAATGAAGAAATGGGGTTACAACGTGCTTACTCGCTAATTAGTGATCCAAGTAACAGTGATCATTATCGTATCTCTGTATTGCGAGATGAAAACTCTAAAGGCGGTTCTGCTTATATGCATGAGCAACTCGCAGAAGGGGATGTCGTTTATTTGTCTCCAGCAGAAAACTATTTTTCATTGGAGCATGACGATTCCTGTAAGCATATTCTTATTGCCGGTGGAATTGGTATTACCCCATTTATGTCATATCTGTATGAATTGGAACAAACAGGGATGAATTTTGAACTTCATTATTGTTTCCGTGATCAAAACAGCGCAGCATTTGTTGAACAACTTCAGCAGCAAATTGGGGAACACCTATATCTGTATGATAATGCGAAAGGGCAGCGTTTATCTGTTGAACAATTGATTAAAGAGCAACCTGAAAATAGTCATGTGTATGTCTGTGGGCCTGAATCGCTGATCAATGCTGTCATTGAGCATGGTAATACTCACTTAGGAAAAGAACGGGTACATTTTGAAAACTTCGGTGAAGTGGCAAATGAGGGAAATGCATTTGAGGTTCATTTCCAACGCTCAGGTTTTAGCTTGAATATTGGCGAAGATATGTCAATTTTACAGGCAATCGAAGCAGATAAACGTATTCAGGTAGAGTGCTTATGCCGTAATGGTGTCTGTGGTACCTGTGAAACAGCTATTTTAGAAGGTGAAGCAGATCATCGTGATCACTATTTAGATGATGATGAACGCGCAGAGCAAAAAACCATGATGTTATGTGTTTCACGTGCTAAAACGAAACGGTTAGTATTAGATCTTTAACCATTATTGGGTATTGCGGATCTGACAGCCCCTATGGGGCTGTTTGAATTTATTTAAGTTGAAACATTAAAAATGGTTGGTTTTCATCGTTTAGATGGTATGACGCACTAATCTCTTGATCTTGAAAATGTATATGGCCATGACCTGTCTGATATACCTTTTCTAACCATTCTTTATGGTTAATTGCGAGCTGATAAAGAAGTCGTTGTAGTTCTAAATAATCAATATCAATAGATTGGCTTTCTAGATTACTCGTTAAAATTTCGCACGCCTTATCGGTAAATACCACAAGGTGATTAAAATGGGCGAGAAGTACATTAAAATAGCATTTGATTTTACTGAGTCGAAGCTCTGTATTTTTACGCTCAGTATTGTCCAAACTGATGCCAACGAGCTTGGTGACCTTACCATTAGGCCCTTTTACACCAGTTGCTCGTGATGTGATCCAGCGATACCCATCATCCCATGCGATTTTAAAATCCATTTCATGAGCGCCACCCTCACGAATGATTTTTGAGTAGCCATTAATCAATTTTTCTTTGGATTCTTGGTTCATTAATGCCCAAAAATCATCGTTAGTGGTAATTTTGATCCCGTAGACATCTTCTACGTTATCTGAGTAATTAAGTTCACCGGTGAGCAAATCCCATTCCCAAGTGACAATTTCAGTAGATTCTTGTAAATGAACTTCATTGATATTGCGGATAACCGAAGAAGGGAATGCTGCTGATGAATGATTGGCATATTCGCCATATTTGAGCCAAATCTTATCAACATTTAGCAATTGGGCTAAACTTTCAAGGTTGCTTTCATCAATCATGCCTCCTTTTGTCCATTTGTTGACTGCTGTTCGAGATATTCCAAGTGCTTCAGCAGCTTTTAACTGGCTCATTTTTTTTTGTTTCAATAAGGCCAGCAAACGTTGTCCAAATGTTTGCATTTCTGTCATCGACTCATATCCACCTATTGTTTATTCATCCTGAAATTGATGCGGTAAATGTTTTGATAAGTATTGCTCTAGATTTTCAATAAACACGCGTAAATTTGCATTATTACGGGTTGTTCTTGAATAAACAGCATATACATCAGCGGGTTGATGCCATTTAGTGAGTACTCGCGTCAATTTTCCTGTTTCCAGCTCGGGTAAAACACTCCATAACGAACGAAGTAAAATGCCTTCACCACCAAGGCACCATTGCTTAGCCACATCACCGTTATTGACCATTAATTTGCTATTTGGCGCAATCATCATGCTTTCAGTTTGGTGCTGTAATTTCCATTGTGCAGGTGCTTGATTGCGTTCTTTAATTGTGATGCAAAAGTGTTTTTTCTCAAGCTCTTGTGGGTGAGTAGGGTAGCCATTTTGTGCTAAATAAACAGGGGCTGCACAGAGAATACGTCTATTTTTAGCGATCCGCTTAGCGATATAGTGATCAGGAATAGTGCCACCAATATAGATATCAAGATCGATATTTTCACTAATAATATCGACAGATCTATCGGTTAATGTCAGATCAATACCTAATTGCGGATAATTGGCGCGTAATGCTAAAATAAAAGGATTTAAATAAGCGCTACCAAAACCTGTACTACAACTGACCCTTAATTCACCTCGAATTTCTTCACGGCATGCTTTCAAAGCATTGTGCATGTTATCGAGTTCTAACAATAGCTGCTCACCACTTTTCAGCACTATTCTGCCTTCATGGGTCAAACTTATGGTACGAGCGCTACGTAATAATAGGGTTTGTCCGAGATTTTCTTCGAGAAGTTTAATCCGCTTTGAAACATAAGCGGGGGAAACAAGCAGCAACTCCGCAGCACGCGAAAAACTCATTAAGCGCGCGACAGTAATAAAAACCTTAATGTCTTCTAGTGCGGGTAGCTTGTTCATAGTTTGTAAACCTAAAGATTACACTTTGTCGCTATACTTTATCACAGCAACTCATAAACTGGAGATCTTACTGATAAAAATCACTGTTGTGGGAGAGCCGTAACATGTCACAATTTAATATTGCTGTTATACCGGGTGATGGGATTGGAACAGAAGTTATCCCTGAAGGATTAAAAGTATTAGAGGCTGCGGCGTCTAAATATCAAGTAAAATTTAACTTTACTCACTTTGATTGGTCTTGTGAAACTTACCATCGCACAGGCCGAATGATGCCTGAAGATGGTTTAGAGCAGTTAAAAAAATTTGATGCGATCTTTTTAGGTGCTGTTGGCTTTCCCGGTGTACCTGATCATATCTCGCTATGGGGGTTATTATTACCCATCCGCCGTGCATTTAATCAATATGTCAATTTGCGTCCTGTGCGTTTATTTGAAGGGATCAAATCACCTTTAGCGGACAAGAAACCCGGTGATATTGATTTTTATGTTGTACGTGAGAACGTTGAAGGCGAATACTCTGCAATTGGTGGTATTCAGTATGAAGGGACTGATGATGAAGTCGTTTCCCAGCAAAGTATTTTTACACGCAAAGGTACGGATCGTATTTTAAAATATGCATTTGAGTTAGCACAATCCAGAGAGAAAAAGCATTTAAGTTCAGCGACGAAATCAAACGGTCTTTTCCATTCAATGCCTTATTGGGATAGTCGTTTCGCGGCTATGGCAAAGCAATATCCAGATGTTAAAGTTGATCAATTCCATATTGATATTTTTGCGGCTAATTTAGTTCGAATGCCTGAGTTTTATGATGTCATTGTAGGATCTAATTTATTTGGTGATATTTTGTCTGATTTAGGGCCTGCTTGCACAGGCACAATAGCGATTGCACCTTCGGCAAATATCAATCCAGAAAAGCAATTTCCATCTATGTTCGAACCTGTTCATGGGTCAGCCCCTGATATAGCGGGAAAAAATATTGCTAACCCAATTGGTACTATCTGGGCTGCCGCAATGATGATGCAGCATCTTGGCCATACTGAGATGCACGATACCATTATGAACGCAGTTGAAACGGTGATTAAACAACGTGACCATTTAACTCGTGATATGGGCGGTAATGCAAGCACTCAGCAGTTAGGTCAAGCGATAGCCGATTTGATTACTGCAAAATAATCTTTTGAACCGCATTAAAAATATCTCTTTTGCTCCAAGGTTAAAAAAACATCTTATCAACCTAGATAATTTTCTTGGCTCTAGGTTGATAATGTGATGCTTTGATTGTTTATAACCCCAAGATCTGAGAAAATGGCCGTCAATTTCGATTAACAAAACGGATTTGCTGAGCTAAGAGCCACCTATTGCCTCTCCTAATGCATGTACAAATCTGTATTCAGACAAAAAAGAACGGTTAAATGGCAGATCAGAATTTTCTACATGAAGTCAACGCGCGCAGGACGTTTGCAATCATCTCTCACCCTGACGCAGGTAAAACCACCATCACTGAAAAAGTATTATTGTTCGGACAAGCGATTCAGCGTGCGGGAACAGTAAAAGGTCGTGGCTCTAACCAACATGCAAAATCAGACTGGATGGAAATGGAGAAGCAACGTGGTATTTCGATTACGACGTCAGTGATGCAATTCCCTTATCATGATTGCTTAGTTAACTTGCTCGATACCCCAGGGCACGAAGACTTCTCGGAAGATACTTACCGGACATTAACCGCAGTTGACTGCTGCTTGATGGTGATTGACTCAGGTAAAGGGGTTGAGGATCGTACACGTAAATTGATGGAAGTCACCCGCTTACGTGATACACCTATTCTAACCTTTATGAATAAACTTGACCGTGATATTCGTGACCCAATGGAGTTGATGGATGAAGTGGAAAATGAGCTTAATATTGCTTGTTGTCCAATCACATGGCCAATTGGTTGCGGTAAGCTATTTAAAGGGGTTTATCACTTATTGCGTGATGAGACAATCCTTTATCAAACAGGCCAAGGCCATACCATCCAAGAAGTACGTATCATTAAAGGTTTAGATAATCCTGAATTGGATAAAACGGTTGGTGATGACCTTGCAGCTCAATTACGTGATGAATTAGAACTGGTCAAAGGGGCTTCTCATGAGTTTGATCATGATGCCTTTTTAGAAGGTGAATTGACGCCAGTCTTTTTCGGTACCGCATTAGGTAACTTTGGCGTTGACCATATGCTTGATGGGTTAGTGCAATGGGCTCCAGCACCACAACCACGTAAAACGGATGTACGTGAAGTTGAAGCAACAGAAGAGAAATTTACAGGTTTCGTCTTCAAAATTCAGGCCAATATGGATCCTAAACACCGTGACCGTGTGGCCTTCATGCGTATTGTTTCAGGCACTTATGAAAAAGGCATGAAATTGCGCCAAGTTCGCACCAAAAAAGATGTGGTGATTTCTGATGCTCTGACCTTTATGGCGGGTGATCGTTCACATGTTGAAAATGCTTTTGCGGGCGATATTATTGGATTACATAATCACGGTACTATTCAAATTGGTGATACTTTTACGCAAGGCGAAGATCTGAAATTTACGGGTATTCCTAACTTTGCGCCTGAGCTATTCCGTCGTATTCGTTTACGCGATCCACTGAAGCAAAAACAATTACTGAAAGGGTTAGTACAGTTATCAGAAGAAGGTGCTGTACAGGTTTTCCGCCCGTTAACCAATAATGATTTGATTGTTGGCGCAGTTGGTGTGCTTCAGTTTGACGTGGTGGTCGCTCGCTTGAAGAGTGAATACAACGTTGAAGCTATTTATGAAGCGGTTAACGTTTCAACGGCGCGTTGGGTAGAATGTGATGACGTGAAGAAATTCGAAGAGTTCAAACGTAAGAATGAACAAAACCTTGCATTGGATGGTGGTGATAACTTGTCTTATATTGCGCCAACCATGGTTAACTTGAATTTAACGAGTGAACGCTACCCTGATGTAAAATTCCGTAAAACTAGAGAACACTAATTTCTTTAAGTCACCCACTATTGAAAAATCTATTTTAATAGTGGGTTTTCTCCTAATTGTCATCGATTTTCGAATACTCTCCTGTTTTTTTGTCTAAAGTTTGCAGATTGCTCTGGCTTTTACGTGAGAACGCTTTATTTCATGAGGCTTTTCTCATAGTCTATATACTATAAATAATTCGAAATGCAGCGAGAAGACAAACGAACAACTCATTAGGCACATAGAAAATCTGTGATTGTCGTGAGAGGATCTTGTCATCCTACCTTAATGCAAGGTGCTGCGGCTTGAAGTATGACGAATAGAGTTATCTATTAGCATGGGTTATCTGTATTCGTCATACTCTAATCTTTAAAACAGCAGTAAAAAGGAAGGTTAAGATGAAAAATTCAGTACTTTTACGTTCTTTATTGGTTATTGGGTTAAGTGGTTCTTTATTTGCTTGCAGTGCTCCTTTGAAAGAGCAAGCATCTGATACTTGGGACAGCGCCGTGAAGACCGCAGACATTGCCGGTAAAGATACGAGTGAAGCGGTATCGAGCGGTGTGAAAAGTACCGATAATTATATCGATGATTCCTCTATTACAGCTCAAGTAAAAAGTAAGCTACTGACAACCAGTGGTATTGACAGTAACTCGATTTCAGTAAAAACCGTTAAAGGTGTGGTTTATCTCTCTGGTTTTGTTAAATCAGACAGCCAAGTAGACAAGGTCGTTCAGGTTGTCTCAATGGTTAATGGTGTGAAATCAGTACAAAACGGTTTAGTTGTTGCGAATTAATATAATAATTTAAATGCGGTTAAATTAAGTTATTGACCAGATTATATTAGTTGTAAGCAATAAAACTGAGCCTCTATCTCAAAGAGGTTCAGTTTTTGCTGATTGATTTATGGCAATCGTGTCTATTGATGGCTATATCGCTAAGTGAGGCCCACTAGACAGAAATCATTGTCAGGGGACTTGTATGGGTAAACATATAGCGGTCACACTCGGTAGTATTGAACCTCTAGCTTTTTTTGATGAACTCAATAAAGGTAAAACTGCGCTTATCTGCGAAGGTGGTGGCCAACGTGGTATTTTTACTGCGGGGGTACTGGATGAGTTTTTAAAGTCAGGCTTTAATCCATTCGATATCATGATCGGTACTTCTGCTGGTGCGCAGAATCTTTCAGCGTATATCTGCGGGCAACATGGTTATGCACGACGCGTAATCACTCGCTATACGACCAGCCCTCTTTTCTTTAATCCACTACGTTTTATCCGTGGCGGTCATCTTATTGATCTAGATTGGTTAGTCGAGAGCACATCAAAAGAGTTCCCTTTACAGATGCATGCAGGTCTTGAATTAATCAATGCGGGCCGTGAATTTTATATGGGAGCGAGTCGTAGTGATGATTTTGAAGCTGAGTTTTTGCAACCAACAGAAGATACATGGTTAGATATTATAAGAGCTTCCAGCGCAATTCCTGGCTTTTATCGTACAGGTGTTGAGTTTAATGGAACGTTATACCATGATGGCGGGATCAGTGCTGCAATTCCTGTGGAAGAGGCATACCGTCGTGGCGCTGAAACTATTGTAGTGATCCGCACTGTACCTTCTCAAATGTACTTCACTCCTGAATGGGTTAAAAGAATGACCCGTTGGTTAGAAGGGGAAAAGTATGGTTTGCAACGTATGGCTGCTATGCTAAAAGTGCATTTGAAAAGTTATCGTCGCACCCAAGAGTTTATTGAAAATCCGCCAGATAATTTGCAGATTTTTGAAATCTACCCACCAACACCGTTAAAGAGCAGTGCATTGGGAAGTCGCTTATCATCGCTTAATCAGGATTATCATACAGGGCGCCGTTGCGGTCGTTATTTTATCGCTGCTTTGGGGCATAATTTCGCCATGGATAATGACTCATTAAATCGCTTTAGTTTTGAAAATGCAGCGCATGAAGAGATGCAAATCCAAGAGGACTATGCAGAAGCCTTGTTTGAGGCGAAGCACTCAGGGGAATTGCTGGCTCAAAGCCACGCGAAGAAAGTGACGGATACAGCGCAAGCAATTATGACAGGTGCGATACTGGCAGCCAATGAAGAGGAAGCTAAACAGGCCAACGAAAAAAATGACTAGACTATTCGTTGATACACATTGTCATTTTGACTTTCCACCTTTTATTGATGCGATGGATGAAAGCCTTGCATCAGCCAGCTCGGCAGGGATCTCTGATATTATTATTCCGACGGTTAGTGTGGATAATTTTGAGCGAGTTTGGCAATTAGCACATAGCTATTCTCAACTACATGCCGCGATGGGGTTTCATCCACTGTACTTAAATCGGTTTCAAGAACAGCATTTTGAATCACTATTGTTTTATCTCACCCAGCATAGTACTAAATGCGTTGCTATCGGTGAGATTGGTCTTGATCTGTATATGCAGGATCCCTTATTTGAGCTGCAACAGAAAATATTGATTGAACAACTCAAGTTAGCAAAGCGTTTTGATTTACCTGTGATTTTACATTCGCGTAAAAGCCATGACCAGCTAGTGGCGATTTTACGCCGCTATTTAGTGCCTGCATGTGGTGTCGTTCATGGCTTCGCAGGGAGTCTATCGCAAGCTCAAGCCTTTATTAAATTAGGCTATTTTATTGGTGTAGGCGGAACCATTACTTATGAGCGAGCGAATAAAACCCGTCAAGCGATAGCTCAATTGCCTTTAACGTCTTTAGTTTTTGAAACTGACGCGCCTGATATGCCAGTATCAGGGTTTCAAGGTGAACCGAATCGCCCTGAACGTATTCAAATAATTTTTAAATCGTTATGTGAACTGCGGCACGAAAGCCCAGATGAAATTGCCGAGCAACTGTATATAAATAGTCTATCATTATTTAAGCTAGACTCATCATGTTCCAAGTTGCAGGGGGAAGACTAGGCGATGCTTACCGAGTCACTGAGTTTATCTATGCTCCCCATCTATTTTTGCTGGTCGCCTACCTGCAACTCGAATGATTGAGAGTATACATCGTTAAAGCCACTTTAAATTTATTGCCAATGGCTATTAATTGATGTGGTTTCCTTTCCTTAATCCATCCAGTTTTTCACCTATTTGTTACGTCCTTTTGTGCTTTCCAGATTAAACTGATAATAAAATGTGACCTTAATCACAAGAACTGAATTTTTGTTACTTTTTGCACTGCGTATTTGTGACGAAGGTTGCGGGTTATTGAGGTGGACTAGGTATAATCATCGCACAAAGAGTCAAGGAAACGGGTACGTTTCTTTATCTACATCAATCTATAATTAAGTGAACAGGGATACTTCCATGCAACTCATTATGAGTCTGGTCGGGATGGCGGTGCTGATAGCTATCGCCGTGCTATTTTCCAGCAATCGTCGAGCGATTAAACTCCGCACTGTTGGCGGAGCTTTTATCATTCAAGTCGTGATCGGCGCTTTTGTTCTTTATGTTCCAGCGGGTCGTAGCGTATTACAGGGGATGTCTGATGGCGTTTCTAAGGTAATCAGCTATGGTCAAGATGGTATGAGCTTTATTTTTGGCGGCCTTGTTTCTGACAAAATGTTTGAATTGTTTGGCGGCGGTGGATTTATTTTCGCATTACGTGTACTGCCAATCATTGTTTTCTTCTCTTCTTTAATCGCGGTACTTTACTACCTAGGCATTATGCAATTGGTTATTAAAGTATTGGGTGGTGGCTTACAAAAAATACTGGGTACATCAAGAACTGAATCACTATCTGCCACAGCCAATATCTTTGTTGGTCAAACAGAAGCGCCATTAGTGGTGCGTCCATACATTTCAACGATGACAAACTCGGAATTGTTTGCGGTGATGTGTGGTGGTTTAGCCTCCGTTGCGGGCTCGGTATTGGCAGGTTACGCACAAATGGGCGTACCAATGGAATACCTGATTGCGGCGTCGTTTATGGCGGCTCCGGGTGGATTGTTGTTTGCTAAGCTATTAGTTCCTGAAACTGAAGAAGCTTGTGATAATGTTAATGCAACTGATTTGGTTGCAGAAGATGAACGTCCTGCGAATATTATTGACGCCGCGGCATCAGGTGCAGCTTCTGGTATGCAGTTGGCGCTAAACGTAGGGGCGATGTTATTAGCATTTATTGCGTTAATTGCCCTGATCAACGGCATTCTTGGTGGGATCGGTAACTGGTTTGATTATCCACAGCTTTCTCTTGAGTTAATTCTTGGTTGGGTGTTTGCCCCAATTGCTTACTTGATTGGTGTGCCATGGAGTGAAGCCAATATTGCGGGTTCATTTATTGGGCAAAAAGTCGTTGTTAACGAATTTGTTGCCTTTATGAACTTTGGCGAATATATGAAACCAGATGCTGATGTGTTGGCAGCAGGTAAACAAGTCCTGTCTGATCACACTAAAGCGATTATTTCATTTGCACTGTGTGGCTTTGCTAACTTGTCTTCTGTGGCGATTTTACTCGGTGGTTTAGGTGGCATGGCGCCTAATCGTCGTAGTGATGTTGCTCGTCTTGGCATGAAAGCTGTTTTGGCAGGTACTCTCTCTAACTTAATGAGTGCAACTATTGCTGGTTTCTTCTTAACCCTAGCAATTATCTAGTCTATCTATACTCTAAATAATTCGAGATGCAGGTAGGCGACCAGCGAATAAGACCTTAGTCACATTCAGTATGTGACTAAGGTCGAGCGGACATAGTCAACAGCACTGCAACGTGAAATCTAATAAGTCTATAATCTGAAAAGGGCATTTGCCCTTTTCAGTTCATATATTCAGTTATATTCTTTCTACTTTTACGCCCACATCAGCATTTTTGAACTACTCTTAATGGCATAAAATGAAAAAGAAAAGCCATTAGAGAGAATAAAAATGAAATGAAATAGCGTATAATTGCGATAATGTTCACAAGTTTTTATTTAACAATGTAACGTTCAGGCAATTAATGTGATTTGTAGCACACAAAATAGCCTAGTTCTATGGTCAAATAGGTACAAGTAAGCTGCTATGGACTGCTAGTTCTCAGAGTGGATGCACTCTAGGGCATTGTGCGGTGAGAAGGAATTCAGCTGCTACATTCGGGTTTTCGAGTAGCATCTTTAAGGAACCAAGCCCGCTCGCCAACAAAGAACGTGTTGTTCTGACAGAATTCACAACGTTGGAGAGTTTTTATGACTGATTTAACCGCAGCTGCGCAACGCGCACTGAACCTGATGGATTTAACTACCCTAAATGACGACGATACGGATGAAAAAGTGATCGCGTTGTGTCATCAAGCAAAAAGCCCTGCGGGCCAAACTGCTGCCATCTGTATTTACCCTCGTTTTATCCCGATTGCACGTAAGACTTTACGTGAGCAAGGTACTCCAGAAGTACGCATTGCTACAGTTACCAACTTCCCACATGGTAATGATGATATTGATATTGCATTGGCTGAAACTCGTGCTGCTATTGCTTATGGTGCAGATGAAGTCGATGTGGTTTTCCCTTATAGAGCTTTGATGGCAGGGAATGAAAAAATTGGTTTTGATTTAGTGAAAGCCTGTAAAGATGCATGCGCACAAGCGAATGTATTATTGAAAGTGATCATTGAAACAGGTGAACTTAAAGATCCTGCTCTTATCCGTAAAGCGTCTGAAATTTCTATTAAAGCGGGTGCGGATTTTATCAAAACATCAACAGGTAAAGTACCGGTTAATGCGACTCTCGAAAGTGCTGAGATCATGATGCAAGTTATCCATGATATGGGCGTTGCAAAAACAGTGGGCTTTAAGCCTGCTGGTGGTGTTCGTACGGCAGAAGAAGCCGCTCAATACTTAGCATTAGCAGATCGTATTTTAGGTAAAGGCTGGGCAGACTCGCGCCATTTTCGTTTTGGTGCATCTAGTCTGCTAGCTAACTTGCTGAATACACTTGGTTTCGAAACAAAAAAATCAAGTAGTAGCTATTAATTTAAGCAATTACCTAAATCCTGTTTGAGTTAAGGAGCATACCGTGTTTCTGGCACAAGAAATTATCCGTAAAAAACGTGATGGTAAAGTACTGAGTGAAGAAGAAATTCGTTTCTTTATTAATGGCGTTCGTGACAATTCCGTTTCAGAAGGTCAGATAGCTGCTTTGGCAATGACCATTTATTTCAACGATATGACAATGGATGAACGTGTTGCACTAACGTTAGCAATGCGTGATTCAGGCACTGTATTAAATTGGAAATCACTAAACCTCAATGGCCCGTTAGTTGATAAACATTCTACGGGGGGGGTCGGTGATGTGACTTCACTGATGTTAGGCCCAATGGTGGCAGCATGTGGTGGTTACGTGCCAATGATTTCAGGGCGTGGATTAGGTCATACCGGGGGAACGCTAGATAAGCTCGAAGCAATCCCTAATTTTGATATTTTTCCAAATGATGAGCGTTTCCGTGACATTATTAGTGATGTTGGTGTGGCAATTATTGGTCAAACTAACTCACTCGCACCGGCTGATAAACGTTTTTATGCGACACGTGATATCACGGCTACCGTAGATTCAATTCCATTAATTACGGCATCTATTTTAGGTAAAAAATTGGCTGAAGGCCTTGATGCATTAGTTATGGATGTCAAAGTTGGCTCAGGTGCATTTATGCCAACTTATGAAAAATCAGAGCAACTTGCAGAGTCAATCGTTAAAGTGGCGAATGGTGCGGGTTGTAAAACTACGGCTTTACTGACGGATATGAATGAAGTACTGGCTTCTAGTGCAGGTAATGCGGTTGAGGTACGTGAAGCGGTACAATTTTTAACGGGTGAATATCGTAATCCACGTTTGTATGAAGTGACTATGGCATTATGTGTTGAAATGCTCGTGTCAGGTACTTTGGCTGCCAATAGAGATGAAGCACGTCAGAAACTACAAGCGGTGTTGGATAATGGTAAAGCCGCGGAAGTCTTTGGACGCATGGTTGCTGCACAAAAAGGCCCAAGTGATTTCGTTGAGAATTATAGCAAATATCTACCTACCGCCGTATTGAACAAAGCGGTATATGCAGAGAAATCAGGCATTGTTAGCGCTATGGATACCAGAGCACTGGGTATGTCCGTGGTGACATTGGGCGGTGGGCGTCGCAAAGCAACAGATCCGATTGATTATAGCGTTGGTTTAAGCGATATCGCGGCACTGGGTGCAACAGTTGATAGCCAAACACCACTTGCTATTATTCATGCTAATAGTGAAAAAGCGTGGGAAGAGGCAGCGAAAGAAGTACGAGCTGCTATGGTGATTAGTGATAAAGCACCCGAAACGACGCCAATGGTTTATCGCCAAATTAGCGAATAATTAACAAATTAGTTTTATCAGTGGCTCTTCCCAACGATTGGGAATGATGACGCAGGAGAGAAGTTATGAAACGTACATTTATTATGGTGTTGGACTCTTTCGGGATTGGTGCTGCGGGTGATGCGCACAAATTTAATGATGAAGGCTCAAACACATTAGGCCACATTGCGGATGCTTGTGCGCGCGGTGAAGCAGATAAAGGCCGTAAAGGTCCTTTGCATTTGCCTAACTTAACCAAGCTAGGGCTGGGTAAAGCGGCTGAAGAATCTTGTGGTAAATTTCCTGCGGGCCTTGACCCTAATTCAGAGATCATCGGCGCTTATGCTTATGCAAGTGAGCTTTCCTCTGGTAAAGATACGCCGTCTGGTCACTGGGAAATCGCGGGTGTTCCTGTTTTATTTGATTGGGGTTATTTCGCTGATCATGAAAACAGCTTCCCACAAGAACTGCTCGATATTATTGTGAAACGTGCAAATCTCCCTGGCTATTTAGGTAACTGCCATTCTTCAGGTACAGTGATCCTCGATCAACTGGGTGAAGAACACATGAAAACGGGTAAGCCAATTTTCTATACCTCGGCTGACTCGGTATTCCAGATTGCTTGCCATGAAGAAACCTATGGCTTAGATAAATTGTATGAGTTATGCGAGATCGCTCGTGAAGAACTCACCAATGGGGGTTATAACATTGGTCGTGTTATTGCTCGTCCATTTATTGGTGATAAAGCGGGTAATTTTGAACGTACCGGTAACCGACATGACCTTGCTGTTGAACCACCAGCACCAACCATGCTGCAAAAATTAGTGGAAGAAAAACAAGGCGAAGTCGTTTCTATTGGTAAAATTGCAGATATCTATGCGCACGTTGGTATCACTAAAAAAGTGAAAGCAACAGGTATTGATGCCCTGTTTGATGCAACAGTAAAAGAAATGAAATTAGCGGGCGACAAAACCATTGTCTTCACTAACTTTGTTGACTTTGACTCTGCTTATGGCCACCGTCGTGATGTTGCTGGCTATGCAGGTGCGTTAGAGCTATTTGACCGCCGTCTACCTGAACTAATGGAATTAGTTGAAGATGATGACATTTTGATCTTAACGGCAGACCATGGTTGTGACCCAACATGGGAAGGTACTGACCATACACGTGAGCACATTCCTGTTTTAATTTATGGACCAAAAGTCAAACCTGGCTCTTTAGGCCATCGTGAAACCTTTGCTGATATTGGACAAACGGTAGCGAAATACTTCGATCTATCACCAATGGAGTACGGTAAATCAATGCTGTAAGTGATGATACTCATCATCGAATATGACTGAAATAAGGCAGGAAACTGCCTTATTTATTTAACCCCTTAATAAAAATTGGGCATTTGCCGTAGACAGCCAGTAGAGTGACTGGCTACTATATCGGACAGTTACGCTAAACCATTTAATTGAATGATTTATAAGGAATAATGATAATGGCTACTCCTCATATTAATGCAGAAATGGGTGATTTTGCTGACGTCGTTTTGATGCCAGGTGATCCATTACGTGCAAAATATATTGCAGAAACTTTCCTTGATGACGTTCGTCAGGTGAACAATGTACGTGGCATGCTAGGTTTCACTGGGACTTATAAAGGCCGTAAAATCTCTGTTATGGGACATGGTATGGGGATCCCATCTTGCTCTATTTATGCAAAAGAGCTGATCACCGATTTTGGCGTGAAAGTGATTATCCGTGTTGGTTCATGTGGCGCGGTAATGGATGATGTTAAGCTACGTGATGTGGTTATTGGTATGGGGGCATGTACTGACTCGAAAGTTAACCGTCAACGTTTTAAAGATCATGATTTTGCAGCAATTGCTGATTATGAATTGGTTCACAATGCGGTTGAGGCTGCAAAAGCGAAAAATGTGAATGTACGTGTAGGTAACTTGTTCTCTGCGGATCTGTTCTATTCACCGGATCCTGACATGTTCAAAGTAATGGAAAAATACGGCATCCTGGGTGTTGAAATGGAAGCTGCGGGTATTTATGGTGTTGCTGCGGAGTTTGGTGCACGTGCACTGACTATCTGTACGGTGTCTGATCATATCAAGACTGGCGAGCAAACCACTTCAGATGAACGTCAAACCACTTTTAATGAAATGATCGAAATCGCTCTGGACTCAGTTTTGTTAGGCGATAAATAATTATTGTTAGAGCAATCATTTTGTTGATTCTTAGGTGCCGTACAAATTATGTACGGCATTTTTACAGTACTAGCCGCGTTTTTTATTGATTCGGCTCATCACAATAGCGTCAACGTATTCGCCATCACGGAAAGCGTAATCACGCATAATGCCTTCTTGTTCAAAGCCAAATTTCTTATATAGTCCAAGGCCATTGTCATTGAGGGCATAGACTTCGAGCTCGATACGGCGCACATTGAGCCAGTTGTCACAGTAATCGACCATCACTGCCATTAATTTAGAGCCAATACCTTTACCTTGATGGTGATGACTCACCGTTACGCCAAAGGTAGCTGTATGGCGACGGCGGATCTGACTTGGTTGATAAACGCTTAGAATGCCAACCACTTCATCATCAAGAGTTGCAATAAAATGAGTGACCAGAGGATCATTAGAGCTTAGCCGAGTTTCCCAAATTTTTGTTGATGGGTAAGGAAGCTGTAGCGTATTCGCATAAGCAGCATAGTCGGTGTGCATTTGTGTCAGGGCAGGAACATCGTCAATGGTTGCTCTGCGGATAATTATATCACTCATAATGTAATGTCTCTTCAACTCTTTTAGATATCAATATTATTAATCACACTAAGTATGTTGATTGTCAATTGATAATCTTAAAATATGAAACATTAAATTGAATAGTTTTAACCACTTATCGTGGATGATTAAACAGGGTGCCTTTCAAGCTTTGGCTTGGAGTTTCACCAAATCGAGCTTTATATTCAGCACTAAAGCGCCCCATATGAGCAAATCCCCAACGTAAAGCAATTCCAGTGATATTATTAACATCTCCAGATAAAAGCTCTGAACGAACTTTATCTAATCTTAATGTTTTAAGGTATTGCATTGGGCTGACATTTAAAAAATGACGAAAGCCACTGTATAAGCTGCGTGAGCTGACACCTGCGACCAGAGCAAGCTGCTCCATCGTAATATTTTCATGAGCATGGATATGCAGAAAATCTTGTGCTTTTTTTACATGTCTAGGACAAACATTGCTGATCCTTTGGTTGTTGCTTGCGCTGTGATTATGAGGAAATGTTGACAGGATAGAACTGACAATGAGCTTTTCCAATTGGCTCACAACGTGCTTTTGTTGTCGCAATACTTCGTGATCAGAAATACAGCTGAGTAAATATTTCGCGAGATGGCGCCAAGTACTGGCATTATAGCTAGAAAGCGCCGTTTCAAATACTATGGGGGTATCAATCAGATGGCCAAGTTGGCTCACAAGTGTTCGTTCTAAAAGTGAATAAGGAATAAAAATTAGCAGTATTTCTTCTCGATGATTCCATATGAGTTGGCTAGAATTATTTTGATTAATCAATACAATATGTTCATTGTTTTGGTCAAAATAGGCAGTTCCATCAAACAATGCCGCATCACTGCGAAGAGGTATATGCAGTATAAAACAATTGGCTTGCTCTTTATGTTGAATTTGAACAGTATCTCCATAGCGTAAATAATATAGTTTTAATTCACCAAATGTTGTCATACTCATAATATCCTCTTTATTTTTCAAGAATATATTTCACTCTTTTGTTAGGCTATTTTTCAATGTGCTTAACAAATCATAAAGCAATGCCTTATCCTGTGGATTGATATTTTTTAACAATCCATCTAGCCATTTTTTATGTTCAATTGAAATTAATTCAAATAATTCATTGCCTTGTGGTGTTATTTTTATATAGTTTGAACGACGATCCTGATCATTAAGGATCCTTTCTGCTAATCCCATTTTCTCTAAGCCATCAACGAGGCTGGTGATATTGCCATCGGTAACTAACATCAAACGAGAAAGCTCTTTCATTTTGATCCCTTCCGGATGGCGCTGTAATTGCGACAATAAATCGAATCGTGGCAGGGTAAATTCAAAATTTTCCCTTAACTTTTTACGTAGATCCGTTTCGATTAACTTGACGCAAGACAACATACGTAACCAAAGTTTCACATCAGAAGTATCATTTCTCGATTCGTTTTCTTGATTGCTCATTCCTTTAAAACTCCTTATTGGTCATAAATCTTTTTTCAATATTTAACTAATTGAATTTTAATTGAATTAAATTTTAAAGCGACTTTTGTGTCCTTAATCTCATTTTTTGATTGATTTATAACCAATAGTCAAATACTTTAATATTAAATACTTTAACATTAAACTATTTAAGTTTGAAGTATTTTTGCTGTTGTAATGTGGTAAGCAAACTATAACTGTGAGATGAAATAATGAAAAAAATAATATCAAATCAGATGTTTAACGATAATAAATTTAAGCTTGGTCTATTTGCAGCAAACTGTTCAGGAGGGATGGCGGTCACAAAAATCCCCGAACGATGGAATAATTCATGGGAAAATAATTTACAAATGGCGGAGATCGCCGATGCTGCTGGCATCGAATTTCTTCTGCCAATAGCAAGATGGATAGGTTACGGCGGTGAAACCAACTTTCATGGTAATGTTTTAGAAACCATTACTTGGGCTTCAGCACTACTTGCTAGAACACAACATATTAGTGTTTTTAGTACAGTTCATACTTCGTTTAATCACCCTGTCGTTGTGGCAAAACAGATCGCAACTATGGATAACATTGGTCATGGTCGAGCGGGTCTCAATGTGGTTTGTGGGTGGAATCGACCTGAATATGAAGCGTTAGGTGGGGAACTGCCTTATGATCATGAAAGTCGTTATGCCTATGGCCAAGAATGGGTTGATGTAATCAAAGCGTTATGGAAAGAAGAAAAACCGTTTGATTGGCATCGTGAATTCTTTAATTTGAAAAATACCTACGGTTACCCACATCCTCTGAATAAAAACGTACCGATTTTAAATGCGGCAGGCTCCGCTCAAGGGCGTAAATTTGCGATCCGCAATGCTGATTTCCTTTTCACTTCCACAATTACCTTAGAAAGCTCAGAAAAAGAAATTGCAGAGCTGAAACAGCAAGCGGAGCAAATCAAAAGAGAGACTGCGTTGAATATTTTAACTTTTTCTTATGTGGTATGCCGTGAAAACCGTAAGGAAGCAGAGGAGTATCATGAATGGTATTCACAAGAACATGCTGATTGGGGAGCCGTTGATAATGTTATTCGTTTAATGTTTGAAAATGCCGAGTCCTTTCCGAAAGATAAACTCAATTTTATTCGTAACCGTTTTTCTGCGGGACATGGGGGATATCCTTTGGTCGGAACGCCTGATGATGTCGCTGATGGTATTGAACGTTTGTCTAAAGCAGGATTTGCAGGTTCAACATTAGCATTTGTGAACTATGCAAAAGAGCTGCCATATTTCTGCCAAGAAGTATTACCACGATTAGAGGCAAAAGGTTTGAGATTGCCATTTAACGGGGAGAAAGATGTATGTTAACTGCTGATGATTTCAAACTCGGTATGCGTAAGCTAGCGCTACCTGTTGCGGTGATTTCAGTGAAATCTGATGAGCAGCGTAATGGGCTAACCGCATCGTCATTTTGTTCTGTGAGTGTTGATCCCCCTCGTTTCTTGATTTGTGTAGGAAAAACGGCGAGTGCACATCCGCAAATTAGCATTGGTGAAGGGATTGCAGTTAATGTGTTGTCAGAAACACAGCATGAACAAGCAATGCAATTTGCCAGCAAAACGCATAAAGGCGAGCAACGTTTTAGCTTAGGTGAATGGAATACATTACACACTGGTGCACCAATATTAGATGATACAACCATTAGTTTTGATTGTATTGTCGATAATATTATTGATGATGTCACTCACAGCATTATTACTGCAACGGTGGTGGCACAGAAGCATACCGATAATATGTGCTTACTGTATCGAGAGGGTAAGCCAATGGTGTAGATATCGCCTATCTAAGTAGCTGATAACCTAAATGGGGGATGCATTTGCTTCCCCCATATTGTTTAGATATTCATAAAAAAGCTATCCCGTTATTTGAAAGAAATGTTAATTAGGTGTGATTAAAGTGTTCGTGAGAATACTATTGAGCTAAGGATACACCATGCCATTTTTTCATAAAGTAGATTGCTCTTCTAGTTTAACTAAAGGTGAAGTTTTATCTAATAAAATATTTAGCTACTGTTATAATAGTAAGTTTAGAACTAAATCAGAGACTGAATCTAAAGCAATTTTCCTAGGTAGACTTCATCAAGTGAAAATTGCTTGTCATGGTAAAGAATACTATAAGCTAATAGGTATTTTAAATGGCTGTCTTAACCATGAAGGAATAAAATCTAAAACATTTTGTGATGAAATACGAAGGATAATTATTCAAGAAGCAGAACCTGTAAGGCTAGAAGATGAAAAATATTATTCAAGTAACATCCTATTAGGGAACAAGAAAGAAAAAGCGACTTGTACAGGCAGTAATCCATTTGAAGGGGTAATTTCACTTAATATAAAAAGAAAAGATATTAAGCAGAAACATCTTGATGAAATAGATAGAATAGCAAAAAATTGGATGTCAGATGATAGATGGGGATCAATTCTACTTGAAGCGCAAGTTTTAGCATTGAGTTGTAGAAGCAAAGTGGTTTATGAAAAAATAAATAAAATTTTAAATAAATTCAAAGTTGAAACACCAGCATCTTCTACGCAAAATCAAATAGTTCATAGCTCGATTAGAGTTAAGGTGGCCCCCCAATCTTCTGGCACAGAAAACACCTGTGGTATTTCCTTGAATCAATCTCAGGTAGCGACAATAAGCCAAGAGAATGATTCAAATATGAGTTGCTCACATAATGATAATAATAGAATCGCATTGGGCGTTAGACAAGAGGAATGTGCGCATAATAAACAAGTGACAGATTTATTAAGAGATATTTTATTCGTGATTGGCGATAAGAAAAAACTAACCAAAACAGATAAAAAAATTATTACGGAAAAAATTATTGCGTTAAAAAATAGTGATTTTATCAATGTTTTTGAATATATAGATAAGGCATGGTTATATTTAAAAGATAATAACAATATTAAAAGTAAAAAAATAAGAGAACAAGTGGAACGATGTTTCCATAATGCTCTTAATACAAGAAATGAACATCAATATAATAAGAAGAAAGTTAAATGTAAAATCAAGTTAGATACAAATTCGGAAAAGAAAAAAATAAGAGAGCTCTGTGATATAACTAAAGAAACCGTAAGTAAAATTAAAGTTAGAGTACAGGATAAATCTTTAGAGGTGATTGCTCGAGATAGGATCCGGCCAGAAGATACATTTGAAGATATACTTAATAAGAAAAAAGACAATAAAACTATTTCAGAACATACACGGAACGAAATAACGAAAAGAATAGAGGAGATAAAAATCGGGAAAGATAATTTTAGTATTGTTTCTGAACTCAGTAAGAAAAAAGAATATTTATTAAAGTTAGGAATGAAAACATTAGTTCATGAATGGGTATTAGCAATTTTAGAATTTCATATAGCATTAACAAAGCTAAGCTCAAAATTTAATGTGGAAAAATTCGGAATAAGAAATATATTAGAGGAAGTGGATCTTAAAAGCATACAGGTTGATAATGTTATTGCCGATCTTGATAAGATTATGTCTAATATTGATGAGGTAAAGCAAAAAGCGGAGTTTGTTGCGCGGTGTAAAATAATCTATAATCTTTTAAAGGATAATATCTATTATTTAGATACTGAAAAAATAGTGCCTTTCATTACTAAACGACTGAATTTTGATATTGAACAGTTAAAATCTGAACTGGATAATTCAAAAGAAATATCTAAAGAAGAACAAATAGAATTAAAGGAAGCTAAAGATAATCTTTTAGATATTTTAAATAAGGTACCTAATAATTCAATTGGTAAAATCAGTCATCTTATTGATAATGAAAAAAATAATAAGGATTTGCCTGTAAGTGAACTCATTAAGAAAATAAATCTGATCAGTAAAATTATTTCTTTGGATAACAGAAATATAAATCTGGAACTGTTTTTTTCTGAACACCTCAAATTATCAGTTGATATGTTGATTAAAAAAGAAGATAAATTATGGTATAAGCAATTATCTTTTAAAGAGAAAATTCAATTTAAAGGTAAGAAAATTTGGCATTCATTAATGAGTATAGCGAAAAACATTAAACATTCAATTACTGCATTTTTCATAAGAAATAATCATTATACTGGATAACATCCGCCGCAACGATTTAAATAACCAACAGCGTAATTAAGCTGTTGGTTATTCTGAGGTTATGGTGTCATCATAAACACTTTTGTGTTTTGTCCTAAATATTGATGAGCAATACGGTTAATATCTTCTACCTGCAACTGATGAACTATCGTAGTTTCTTGGTTCAAACGTTGATACAGCTGGTCATCAGCGGCAATTTGTGCCAGAGCCTCTGTCCAATAACCTGAGCTATCCGTCACTTGTTTATTTTCAGTCAGCCAAATATTTTTGGCCTCAGTAAGTTCTTTATGACTAATACCCGACGCTTGTAGCTGTTGAAGGGTTTTTTGCGCAATTAGCGCCATCTCATCAGCACGTTCCGGAGACGTGGTAAAATTGAGTCGCGCAAAATAGTAAGGCTGTGGTTTTTTGGCTAACATTTGAGAAAAACCAAGCGCATAGATGCCGCTGGCTTTTTCGCGTAATTCACTGCGTAAGCGCTGACTCACTATGGTATCTAGCAATTGCATCGCCAATTGATCTTGTTGTGTCCATTTTGCCGGTGCGGCAAATTGAATGCTTACCATGCTTTTATCACTGCTACTTATTGGGTAACGTTTATTGAAACTCGCCATCTTCGGCATGATCCCTTGATCACGCCATGCGAGCTGGTGATTATCGGCTGGGATCGAGGCAACCCACTGCTCTAGCTGTGCTTTAAGCTGTTTGCTATTGACAGCACCGGTGATCACTAAGGTCATATCTGCCGTTGAGGTAAGTAGCTGACGGTTTGCTTGTTGCAGCTGCCCTGCCGTAAAGTGTTTCCAGCCACCCTGTGGGTCAACAGTTAATAATTCACCATGCTGATAGCTTTCCTTATTAATATTATCTAGGAATGTCCGCTCAACTGGGGTTTTGGCTAAGTTTAATGCAAATGATTGTTTTTGCTGCTCGAGTTTTTCACCACTAAACTGTGGTGCAGTCAGTTTCAGATGCAATAATTGCAATGCAATTTCTAAATTATCAACGGGGGCTTTGCCGCGAAAACCATGTGTCAGCAATTCGCTATAGGGGCGGATCGAGATTTGATTTTGTTTCGCCAGCAAAGCGAGATCGCGAGCACTGTATTCACCATAACCACTGCTTTCAGGCAGTTTTAGGGCCCAATCGGTTAATCCTGCTGTTTGAACAGTTTCAAGTGAACGGCCACCTGCAAGTTGTAAATTGAATTGAATATCATCTTTAAGAGCCTTATCTGCTTTGACAATCACTTGGATGCCATTGCTTAACTGCCAACGTTCTGTTTTTGCAATAGGGAGTGGTGTTTGTTGGCTAATTGATCCTTTGATGACATTGGGTAATTGCAAGGTGATTGCTTGAGAACGCAATGTGAATGGTCCCGGAGAACTGTGACGAATACTTTGCCATTGCTGCTCGAAGGCTGAACGATTAAAGGTGGCTGCGTCAGTATCAGGGCCAATCAATGCCAAGCGAGGGGATGCGATAGTAAGTAAATTGGCAACATGCTGTTGTAGATCTTGTGGCTTGACTGAGTTTATCATTTGATAGCTTTTATCAAGCTGTTGGCGTTTATTCCACATTGGCATATCGTATTCAAGCGCCGTAGTGAGTTGCCCCGCTAAATATTCATTCGTATAGCGCTGCTCTGAAGCGGCTTGTTGACTCAATTTTTTCAACATTGCTTGACGTGCGCTATCCAGCTCTTCTTGGGTGACGGGCTCTGTTGCTAAACGTTGTAACTCAGTAAATAGCACTTCAGTGGCAGCTGTATAGTCACTACCTTTAGGATGAATAATCATTAACTGCTGGAGGCGCTGGTTATCTAGCATTGATCCTTGTTCATTGATGCTAATCGCAGGCAAAACATCATTATCAACTAACACTGAAAAACGTTGATTCAAAATAGCTAGCCATAAGCTATCCATTAGGTCTTCATATTGCCCTTGGTGCGTGTTTAGTGGTGCAGTCACATCTTTTTGTAGTGCGAATTGAATAAAACGCGCCCCCTGTTCTTTATCAAATACAGGTTGAATTAACATCTGAGTAGAATGGGCAAATTGCTTCCACTCAGGGTTATCTTGAGAAGGTACAGTAGGTTGAGGTAACGCAAACAATGTATTGATGTCGTTACGTACTTTACTGTTATTGAAATCACCAATGACTAATAAAGCCATGCGCTGTGGTTGATACCATGTTTGATAATAGTTTTTAGCTTGTTCGATCGGTGCTTGACGAACAATATCTAATGAGCCAATCGGGTTACGTTGTGCATAGCGGCTGCCATGATAACGTAACTGTTCAAGGCTATCGTTAATGCGATAGCCCATTCCTTGACGTAAGCGCCACTCTTCAATAATCACTGGGCGTTCGGTTTCAAATGCTTCCTGATCGAATGTCATATTCGCTGCCCAATCAGCAATTACTTGTAAACCTGTTGAAACTTGTGCGGGTGTCGCTTTCGGCAGTGAAAGTTTATACAGTGTTGAATTGAGACTCGTGATGGCATTGACATGGCTGCCTAATTTTAGCCCTTGCTGTTCCAGTTGTTTAAAACCCGTGGTGCCGGGGAAGTGCTTAGTGCCTTTAAATGCCATATGTTCAGTAAAATGTGCTAACCCAAGCTGTTGTTCATTTTCTTGTAGTGAGCCACTTTTGACTAATAAACGCAGTTCTACACCCGGTTGATTACGTTGTAGTAAATAAACCTGTAACCCATTATCCAGTTGATAATGTTGTAGATCGCTACGAACAGGTAACTGAGCCTGCTTATTTTCTCGGTGAGTGGCATGGTTGGCACAACCACTAAGTAGTAAGCCAATCAAGGCGGTCAATGTGATTTGACGAAACATAATCAGATGTTCCTATGAGGTTCAATTAATGGGAATTGCTGATCGGCTAATGGCCATAAAAAACGTTGATGGCTAACCAATACAATTGCGCTGTCAGGGAGTTGAGCTTTGAGCAGTTGCAACATTTCAAGGGCACTATTTTCATCGAGCGCTGAAGTGGTTTCGTCCAATAACATCAGCGGTGGGCGATTTAGTAATAAACGCGCAAACATGATGCGTTGCTGTTCACCGCCAGAGAGTCGATTGTGCCAATCCGTTTCTAAGCTGAGCTGGTGATGTAGCTTTTCTAGTCCAACTTGGCTTAACACATGTTTAAAGTCGGCTTCTGTAAATTGGGAGCTATATTTTGGGTAAGCGAGCAAACTTTCTAGGCGGCTAACGGGTAAATAAAGCCGTTGCGGGATCCACATAAGATGGTTTGTCCGCTCAATGTTGCCAGTAAAGAATGGCCAGTGGCCGCTTAAAGTACGCAGCAATGTTGATTTACCAATGCCTGAGCGGCCTGAAATAATAGTCAACTGCCCTTGTGCAGCGGTTAGTGTTAGCGGTTCAAATAAGGTGCGATTATCTGCCGTTGAAACGGAAAGCGTTGCATTAAGCGCTGGCTGCTGCTCAGTAATGCTAACTTGTGCAGCTTTATCGTTTTCCAATAAGATCACAAAATTATACAGTCGCGAAATTGTAGCTTGCCAAGCCGCTATCTCCTTGTAAGCAAAGATAAACCAACCTAATGAGGTGGCAACGCTGCTAAAGGCTTGGCGAAGTTGCATTAATCCACCTAACATAATTTCACCAGCAAGGAATTTAGGCAGCGCAAGTAAGACAGGGGCCAGCGCGGTCACTTGTTGGTAGCCAACGGTATAGAAGGACAAGTTTCGTTCACAACGGATCAATCGATTCCAGTTGCCAACAATTTCACCAAATCGATGCATCAACTCTTTTTTGTCTTGGCTTTCGCCTCGCTGACCTGCGATGGCATCACCGTGCTGGCGGCAATTGATCAGCGTGCTACGGTAATCGGCCTCGCGACGCTGCTTATCCATATTTAAACGGCGTAGTGGGAAACCAATCCATTGAGTAAGCGCAATACCAATAATGGTGTAAATGATACAAGCCCAAAACATATAACCGGGAATTGTCCAGTCGCTATCCGCAAATTGAAAGGACAAGCTACCTGAAAGGGTCCATAGAATGGTGGCAAATGACACCAGTGTCAGCATGGAGTGTAAGAAGGTGACTAACAAATTTAGTGTTGATTCAATCAGTAAGCGAATATCTTCTGCAATACGTTGGTCTGGGTTATCAGGCTCTTGTGAGGTTAGGCGTAACATATAGTGTTTGCTATTGGGCGATAACCAGCGGCTAAGTACCTGTTCAGTCATACCTTTACGCCAACGGATGATTAACATTTGTTTGAGGTAGTTCCCCATAACGACCACCAAGATCAAGCCGCTCACTAACACGACAAAATATTGCAGTAGGCCATAGAGTGCCTGTCCATCCAGTTTTTGCAGGGCGTTATAGAAGTCGCCATTCCACATGTTCATTCTCACGTTGAACCACACTGAAGAGAGTGTCAGCCCCAGTGAAGCAGCAAGTAATAGCCAGCAGAGAAGGGCAGAACGCTGCCCCCAAAATGGTTTAACTAAGTAGAAAAATTGTTTTAATGTCTTCATGACGTTTTAATAGCTCACATTGCTAACTAAAATTTATAGAGGGTGTTTAAAGGTCATAGTTAACCTGTAGCCAGAACTGGCGACCGGGGTCATAAGACTTCAACACTCTGTCTTCAAACACAAAACGGTCAGCAATATTTTTATTATTTAGGATGTTGTTCACTTCAACGGAGAAACCAAAACCATAGGCAAAGTCTGGTTTCCAGCCGAGGCGCGTATCCCATGTGTATTTACTGGCGAAATGTTGCTTGGTGTATTTGCGAACTTGCCCATATTCAGGATCAAAGGCATAAGCATTGTCATAGCGGACGGCTTGGTTACGCGCTCCCCACCATTGCAGGCGGTTGTACCAAGTCAGATCGTAATCATCCCAAACACTGGTCAACTCTAAATTGAATTTAAAGGGGGAATTAAAACTGGTTGAAGGTAATTTGGATGCGTCGATAACTTTACCGTCATACCAAACTTTATTGAGATTAACCTTATTCGCTGGATCGAATGCGTTATAGCCTGAATCTTTGGGAGTATTACTTTCGCTTTGTTGCCATGTGAGTGATGCGGTCATCACATGAGAAGCTTCTGCCCATTCCCACGGTTGGCTATTGTTGACAGAAAGCGTCACGGTATCATGTGAGCTGCGTCCACCGTTATCAAATGAGCGAATACTGCGTTTATCAGCATCACGAGTGTCATATTTGGTGCGGGTTCTGACTTCGTCATAGCCTTCACGATGTACATATTGCAAGCGCCATGTTGTCGACAGCACCTCTTGTTGCAGTGCAACAGTCAGCTCATCGTTATATGGGGTTTTCAGTGAATCAATACCTTCGTAATCTTTTTTGTTATCCCAATCGTTTTTGTTAGGATCAAGAGAGCAGGGATCAAACTCACCATAGCTATTACATATTTGCATGCCATCATTTTGTGCGCCATATAACGCATAGGTGAGCATAGAGCGGCCGTAGTAACGGTTAGCCCCTGCAATAATTTGGGTTTTTCCATCACCAAAGACGTCATAGTTACCCGATAAACGAGGCGCTATGTT
The DNA here is from genome assembly GCF_033550225.1 of Providencia sp. 2023EL-00965. Lineage (NCBI taxonomy): Bacteria > Pseudomonadati > Pseudomonadota > Gammaproteobacteria > Enterobacterales > Morganellaceae > Providencia > Providencia sp. 2023EL-00965. The sequence continues at coordinate 57,554 of NZ_JAWUEH010000007.1, forward strand.
AGTGCGGTTTACAAAGTCATCTCGATCAACCCGAACTCCCGGACGCAACGTTAGTTTGCCAAATTGAATGTTGTCATCAAGGAAGAACGCGTAATTGGTATAGTCAGCGGAGTGTTCTCCCGCTTGGAAGCGGGTGACATTACTGAGGTAACCACTGTAGGTGGCGTTATTATCTACGCTACCTGTATAGGTATAACGGAAGTAATCTTTATCGCGCTTGTAAGTTCCTTTGGTGAAATTAAGCTCAGCGCCTAATGTCGGTTTATGAGTGAGCCCTAAACCATCTTCAATGGCATTAAAACGCATCACACTCTTTAAACCATGGCTTTTTTGTTTTGAGGTTAAATCCCCTAAACCACCACTGCTACTCTCTGCGGTTTGCCAAGTTTGATAATCAATCGCACGCACAGTGAGTGAATATTTTTGGTCATCTGTACGCTCATCTTTTAGCTCTTGAGTATTGGCGGTTAACTCTAATTGGCCAATATCAAATTGATGTTTAAAGACCGCGGTAAACCCTAGCCCATCATGGGTTGAGTCATAACCTGAATTCATCACAGAAGCAGAAAATAGACGGCTATCATAAGATGCATAATTAGCAGAAAGGTCTAACGTGCTTTTGTCGGTAAGATCGAGCGAGTATTTCAGGAAGTAATTATCAGATGTGCGGTGCTGTTTTTTTTCACCTGATGCAAAATCAACCATTTGTACTTGGTTGTTTTCATCAAAGATGACAGAGTCACCTCCAGTCACTGTCATTGGGATCGTAGAGCTACGGCGAGATGCGGAGAAGACAATACCTGAGTTTTCACTGACACCTAATTCAAACCAGCCGCCGAAATCATCTTTATCATAGCGATTTTGGAAACGAGCAGGATTCGCTGTGTCATTTTTAGAGGTGTTGATACCGAGAGAGGGATCGTGGAACAAATTATTCCAACCCGAACGCGTTAATCGATAATAGGCATGGGCGCTATTTTCACCTTGCCAGCGACGGCTATTGACCTCAACTGTCCCTCCAGTAAAGCCACCAAACTCAACAGGTATGTTATTGTCATACACTGCCATGCTGTCGATTAGACGACTGTCGATATAAATCCCCTGATCGCTACTGCTTAACCGTGTGGCAGTTTCACCAAGGCCATTATCTGCGGGATCAAAGTCATTATTAAAACTCACGCCATCAAGACGGTAAGCATTTTGGTAACTGCTAGAACCATGAATTGAGATACGAGAAGGTTTTATTTCTCCTTGGTTCATGGAGTTGCTGTCGTTATTAGCAAACTGAACGGCTGGGTTGGTTTTCATTAAATCAGTGATATTGCCATCACCCGTATTGCGTTGGCTGATCTCTTCAGAAGTTACATATTGAGGTGCAGACATCACATCAGTAGCAGGATGGTTTTGTACCACACCTGAAACTTGGGTCTCGGGTAGCACTAATGTGCCTTGATTGAGGTTTTGTGGACGAATGACTAATACACCATTTTCATTGATCAGTTCTAACCCGCTACCGATAAGTATTTTTTGTAATGCGGTTTGTGCGGTGTAGTTACCTGATAGTGCTGGTGCACGTAATCCATTAAGTTGGTTTTTATTATAGAGTAATTGAATTTGTCCTTGCTGACTGATTTGCGCGACAGAAGTCGCAAGTGGTTGTTCTGGTAGTGTAAATGTAACCTCTTGCGCTATTGCTGATTGGCAAACTATTGCAGTACTCGCTGCAACCAATAATGCAAGTGGCTTAAGCCGTTGGTGTGTGAATCGAATTGACATGAGTATCCCTTATTCCTAAGCGGCACAAATCGTGTGCTGAAAAATTGCTAAATCAATAACAACTGCTTAGGAAGAGGGTTAAATGAGAATTATCCTCACCTACAAATCGAAATAATTTTCATTTATTTTTTTTGTTTTGAATAATCAATACGTTATTTTTGTCTTGATAAACGACTTGGACAGGTAATAGCATCGGGAGCGCTTGGAAGAATTGATCGGGTTGGTGTAAATTGATGCGCCCTGAAATCTTACTTTGTGCGAGTGTTGGAGGGGAAAGCTCAACGTTGATAGGGGAATAGGTTTTCAGTTGTGCAAGTACTTCAAATAAGGGCTTATCAGTGAAACTCAGCTCACCAAAGCGCCATCTGGCAATATCGAACGGTGTTACTTTACTCACCTTAGCTGGGCTATTGGCGGCTAAGCTGACGGCATTATCACCAGCAAATAAATAAATGGTTGGCTGCTGTTTTCCTGTTTGTAGGCTAACAATGCCTTTGTTAACACTAACGGCAATTTGTTGGTGCGCTTTATCAACTTCAAACTCCGTACCAATCACCTGAATACGTCTTTCATCCGCTAGGATCACAAATGGGCGATAGGGATTAGATTTAACTTTGAAATAGGCGCTGCCGCTGTCTAAATAGATTTGACGAACTTCGGTTTCATAAGCGACACGGATGCGTGTTTGGCGATTGAGAAATAGCGAGGAACCATCGGATAATATGACTTCTTTTGGTGCTTCATTAGCGACAAGAGTCATATTATTCAATAGCATGGATGGAAGATGGCTATAGGGTAGAAATAGCACCGCGGCAATAAACAAGGCGGCAAGGGTATTTCCCAATGGTCGCCAAAGCCGAAAAAACAGGCCTTTTTTCGGTTTGTTTATATTAATTGCCGGCCTAGGCATCGCATCGAATTCACGCCAAACACCCGCAATTGCCTCATAGGATTTAGCGTGCTCTGGTGATGTGGCTAGCCACAGTTGAAACTGCTCCACTTGCTCTGAGGTCAGCTGTTGACTGTGGTTGCGCGTAAACCACAGTGCAGCTTGTTCATCAATTGTGTCTAGATCATCTGGCTCGTGTATCGATGTGTGAGTCATTAATTTTTATTGCTCTGATTATCAAGATGCTTTTTACAGTGGACTAAAGCAGCAGCAATGTGTTTTTCTACCATACTAATAGAAATTTCCATGCGCTCTGCGATCTCGCTTTGTGATAAGCCATCGAACCGATATAACAAAAAAGCCTCTCGTCGCCGAGGGGGTAAGCTTTCTATCGCATCACTTAACCATTGAATACGTTGTTGCTGCTCCAGTATCTCACTAGGATCGGCCTGTGTATCGGTTAGATTTTGTTCCATTAAGGTTTCATCAACCTCGAAGGTTGATTTTGCCTGACGTTGGTTACGACGCCAATGATCAATTAAGACATGATTGGCGATTTTGAACAAATAAGCTCGGCTCTCTTTGATCGGAGATTGTTCTTTTCTGTTAAGCCATAGTGTAAACACATCCTGTGATAAATCATCAGCATCATTGCTATTACCTAGCCGATTGCGGAAAAAGCGGACAAGCTGGCTATAAGTTGACTGATATGCCCCACTGATTTTGCGGGCAAGGGATTTATCGATCGTCATTTTCGCTGGTGCCAAAAAAGTTACGAATGTGCATCACACATTCAATGATGAATTTAAATTGCTTATTGTAATAATACTTTTAAAAATCAATCGTTTGATTGAAAATTTGACAAAAGGTTAATAATAATGAATATCATTTTCGTTCGTATTATGCCTATAATCTGCAAAAAATAAAGTCGTGAGGCAAAATATGAGCAGTATTGCGGGCAAGATTGAGCGCCCGGTTTTACGTCCGTTGGGCGGTTTGTTTTTAAGTCTTCTTTTCCATGGAACAATTGCAGTCATGCTTATTGGTTGGTTTACGACAAACCTGCCAAAAACAGGGGTTTTACCGCCTGCAATATCTCTACAACTGGGGGTTTATCAACTTGAGCAGCACTCAGAGCCTGAAGTTAACCATGCCCCTAAACAGCAAATGGCAACTCGTGAAGAGATTTTGCCAGATGTGATTGAAAAAACGGAAAAACTACCGGAAACACCATTAGTTGATAACGGTAGCTTAACTAAGGTAAGTGAAAAAAAACGCCCACCCAAAAAGAAACCGGCACAGATTAAAAAAGTCGTAGAAGAAGCTCCCGTAAATACACAGGAATCGGCGGTGACTTCAGTGCCAGCGGCAGGTCGTGAGTCTCATAATAGTGCTAATTTTTCGAGCCATGCTTCTGAGGCAATCAGTGGTCACCATGGCTGGCAAAGTGAGGTTCATCAGCGTTTAGCTAAAGCGAAGCGCTATCCAAGAGCAGCCTTACGTTTCCGTTCAACTGGGGTTTCTCAGGTTAAAATTACTGTCGATAGTCAAGGTGAAGTGGTAAGTGCCAGTTTAATTAATTCATCTGGCACTAAAATCTTAGATAAGGAAGCGATTGCGACGATCAACCGTGCAGCGCCATTTCCCGCTCCCCCTGAAACGATGTTAATTGATGGGCGAGTCGAGTTGATCGCGCCAATTGTATTTGATACCACATCGATTTAATAAGGTGGCTGAGACATTGCTCAGCCCTTTTGTTCTGGTGCTTTTGGTTTATTAGTCTGATTTTTCGCTCTACGTTTTTTAGGGCGATGAGGACGCTGCTCCGCTTTTTTCTTCTCTGAGTTCGGTTTTCTTAGTTGGCTACTCGCCGTACTTTCTTCTTCATTGGTATTGTCTTCATTGACTACCAATTGCGGAGGCATGTTTTTTCCTTTCTTTTTCTTGGCACGGAATAAAGTGTTTGCTAATACGATCCCAATGCAGGTCGCCAACAAAATAAAGAAACGTAAAACGTTGGTGCTATTATCAGCCTGCTGAATTTCAGTGGTTAATAGCTCTGTATCAATGGTTAGGCGTAGGTAGCCTTTAGGCTCTTCTTTTCCCGGAACAGGCACCACTAACTGGTATTGAAAGGGGGGAATTGATTGATTGTTATCAATGGCCAGTCGCTCACGCACAGGGACTGCTTCCCCTGCGCTAGCAATCAATGTGCCACTAGCGGAGTAAATACTTGCATCCAAAATATATTGGTCTTTCGTAATGTTATTCAAATTAGCGATAATGCGTTCGCGATTAAAATCTTTGCTGCCTGAAACGATATAATCGGATAAGCTGAAAGCCACTTGCTCGGCTAAAACACGGGTTAGCTGTTTGTATTGCTCAACGCGGTTTTGGTTTTGGCTGTTTCCTAAATAGGAAATACCATGCATTAATAAGGCAATTAATGCCACACAGATAACAATTATGACTGTTTTGTGAAGCTTGAAGGTTAGTTTCATAGAAATCATTAAGTGCTCTTTGACTATTCTCTGGCATCATGGTGCCAGAGCTTATGAAGATAGGATAGTTTTAGGCATAATTTTATTATAAAACATTGAGTCGATTACAGGAGCAAATTTTCATGTCAACGAGTTTGACCTATTGCTATTTACCCGATGAAATTCACAAATGGCCGGGGTTGCCATTATCGCTGAGCGGGGAAGAAGTGATGCCTTTAGATTACCGTGCAGGAGATAGCGGTTGGTTATTATATGGTCGCGGTTTAGATAAAGCACGTATCAGTGATTTTCAACAACGCTTAGGCATAGCAATAGTCATCGTTTCATCATGGCGAATTGATGATTATCAAGTGGTTCGCATCGCAGGTAGCATCACACCTCGAATTAAAAAATTGGCAGATGAAAGTTTATTGGATGTTGTGCCATTAGGTCAGATCCCGCGCTTGCGTTCACCGGGGATCTTGTTGATGGATATGGACTCCACCGCAATCCAGATCGAATGTATTGATGAAATAGCACGTTTGTATGGCGTTGGCGAGCAGGTTTCTGAAGTTACTGAACGTGCAATGCAAGGTGAACTCGATTTTACTGAAAGCCTGAAAGCACGAGTGGCGCTGCTAAAAGGTGCGGATGTGATGATCCTCCAACAAGTCATGGACACACTACCACTGATGCCTGGTTTAACTAGCCTAGTCAGAAAACTGCAAGCGATGGATTGGCATGTCGCTATAGCATCGGGCGGCTTTACCTTCTTTGCTGATAATTTACGTCAACAATTGAAATTAGCGGCTGCTGTTGCCAACCAACTTGAAATCAAAGACGGCAAATTGACCGGTAAAGTTAAAGGACCGATAGTGGATGCCAAATATAAAGCACAAACTTTAGTGAAATTGGCAGAAAAGCTGGAAATCCCACTAGAACAAACTGTAGCGATTGGCGATGGGGCTAACGATTTAAAAATGCTGCGTAAGGCTGGGCTGGGTATTGCCTATCATGCAAAACCGAAGGTGTATGCTAGAGCGAAGGTGGCTATCCGTCACGCCGATCTCATGGGCGTGATGTGTGTGCTTAGTGGTGGCCTAAAACACGAAGAACGCTAATATTCGTCATATTTCGCGCCGTGGCGTTGTTGGCTGCACTCACTAGCCGCCTAGCCACAACACGAACTATTACACATGGTGGAATTTTTTTGCGCAATGATAATTAACATATTGATGTTTGTTGGTTAGTCTGAATTAATTTAGTGAATATATTGGTAACAGAGCAATAAGGAGCGATATTGTGGCAAAAGGTGCAAAAAGGGCATTTGTGTGTAATGAATGTGGGGCAGATTACCCGCGTTGGCAAGGGCAATGTAGTGCCTGCCATGCATGGAACACCATTACAGAAGTGCGCCTTGCCTCAAGTAGCTCCTCTTCACGTAATGATCGATTAACTGGGTATGCAGGTAATGCGGCTGGTGTGAGTCGCGTCCAAAAATTATCAGACATCAGTCTTGAAGAGCTACCACGTTTTTCAACGGGTTTTAAAGAATTTGACCGCGTACTAGGGGGCGGGGTGGTACCAGGAAGTGCCATTCTTATCGGTGGTAACCCCGGCGCGGGGAAAAGTACACTATTGCTGCAAACGATGTGTTTGTTGTCTCGTGAAATGAAAACCCTCTATGTGACAGGGGAAGAATCCCTACAGCAAGTTGCAATGCGTGCGCATCGTCTTGGTCTACCGACTGATTCATTGAATATGCTGTCAGAGACCAGTATTGAGCAAATATGCCTTACTGCGGAGCAAGAGCAGCCAAAATTGATGGTGATCGACTCAATACAAGTCATGCACATGGCAGATATTCAATCTTCACCGGGTAGTGTTGCTCAGGTTCGAGAAACTGCCGCTTATTTGACTCGTTTCGCAAAAACCCGTGGGGTAGCTATTATTATGGTGGGTCATGTGACCAAAGATGGCTCTTTGGCAGGCCCTAAAGTACTCGAACACTGTATTGACTGCTCAATCATGTTAGATGGTGATGCCGATAACCGTTTTCGGACATTGCGCAGCCACAAAAACCGTTTTGGCGCAGTTAATGAATTAGGGGTATTTGCCATGACGGAACAAGGCCTGAAAGAGGTGAATAACCCATCGGCAATTTTTTTAAGCCGTGGTGATGAAATTACATCTGGTAGTTCAGTCATGGTGGTATGGGAAGGGACTCGACCATTGCTGGTGGAGATCCAAGCCTTGGTTGATCACTCGATGATGTCTAATCCACGTCGTGTTGCCGTTGGTTTAGAGCAAAACAGACTAGCAATTTTATTGGCTGTTTTACATCGTCACGGTGGCTTGCAAATGTCGGATCAAGATGTGTTTGTTAATGTCGTCGGAGGGGTTAAAGTGACTGAAACCAGCGCGGATCTTGCGTTACTCCTCTCGTTAGTTTCCAGTTTTCGTGATCGTCCATTACCAAGAGATTTGGTGGTTTTTGGTGAAGTTGGCTTGGCTGGTGAAATCCGTCCCGTACCTAGTGGGCAAGAACGTATTTCTGAAGCGGCAAAGCATGGTTTTAAACGTGCAATTGTACCGCATGCTAATATGCCTAAAAAATCTCCACCTGATATGAAAGTATACGGAGTAAAAAAACTTGCAGATGCGCTAAGTGTAATGGATGAACTCTATGAGTAAAGGAAAATAGATGGCTGAATTTGATTATCTGAAGAATGCAATTAAGCAGGCTGGCTATACGCTCCAACAAGTTGCTGATGCCTCTGACATGACCAAAGGTTATCTGAGCCAGCTAATTAACGATAAAATTAAAAGTCCTAGTGCGCAAAAAATTGCCGCTTTGCACCGTTTTCTTGGATTAGAGTACCCAAATAAACAGAAAACTATCGGTGTCGTATTTGGTAAATTTTATCCCTTGCATACAGGGCATATCTATTTGATCCAGCGCGCCTGTAGCCAAGTGGATGAACTACACGTTATTCTCTGTCATGACGAGCCACGCGATAAAGATCTGTTTATGAACAGTTCAATGTCACAACAGCCTACGGTGAGTGATCGTCTGCGTTGGTTATTACAGACATTTAAATACCAAAAAAATATTCATATTCATTCCTTTGATGAGCAAGGTATAGAGCCATATCCACATGGTTGGCAAGTATGGAGTGATGGTATGAAAGCGTTCTTAAACAAGAACAATATTCATCCAAGCTATATCTATTCTAGCGAAACCAATGATGCCCCTCGTTATAAAGAGCATTTAGGAATAGAAACTATTCTAATTGATCCTGAACGTACTTTTATGAATATTAGTGGTAATCAAATTCGCCAAGCACCATTCCGTTATTGGGACTATATTCCTACTGAAGTGAAGCCGTTCTTTGTTCGTAAAGTTGCAATACTGGGGGGAGAGTCAAGCGGCAAATCAACCTTAGTCAATAAGCTAGCCAACATTTTTAATACTACCAGTGCATGGGAGTTTGGGCGCGATTACGTTTTTTCCCATTTAGGCGGAAATGAGATGGCATTGCAATATTCGGACTATGACAAAATTGCATTAGGCCATGCCCAATATATTGATTTTGCGGTTAAATACGCCAATAAAGTGGCTTTTATTGATACGGATTTTATTACCACTCAAGCCTTTTGTAAGCGTTATGAAGGGAAAGAGCATCCATTTGTACAGGCACTGATCGACGAATACCGTTTCGATTTAGTGATCGTTTTGGAAAATAACACGCCATGGGTTGCAGATGGCCTACGCAGCTTAGGTAGCAATAAGGATCGCCAAGAGTTTCAATCACTGTTAATTGAAATGTTACATAAGAACAATGTTGAATTTGTTCGTGTTGAGTCGCCTGATTACGATAGCCGTTTTTTAACCTGCATTTCATTAGTTCAACAACTATTAATGTTGGATGAATAAATTATAAAGGTGCCTGAAGATAGTTGGCACCTTTATATTTCCTCTCTTATGTTATTTCAATAAAGTTTAGATGCTATATACTCGTTATACTTCAAGTTGCAGGATTGTTGACTACACTCAGTGAGTTGAGTCACAGAGTTTATCTATGCTCCCCGCCTATCTTCACTTGTCGGCTAACTGCATCTCGAATTATTTAGAGTATATATTTAAAATTTTATGAGTATCATTAAGATATTTATTGATATATAGCTTATGTTTAAATTATATTTATAATTGATTTTTTTTATTATTTCTATTTGTTTTTTTAAAGATTAAATTATCATTAATATAATGAACATGATATGAGTGATAAACAACGATATGTCACAATTTGATCTTTTAGCTCCTATTTATGACAATATGGATATTTTACCATTCAGGAAAGAAATAGAGATTCCTTCTGTATTAAAAATGCTTGGTGATATATCTGGAATGAGTGTTTTAGATTTCGGTTGTGGCTCTGGATATTACGCATGTTTATTGAAAAAACGGGGAGCCAAACGTGTTGTAGGTTTCGATATAGCGAATGGGATGTTGGAATATGCGAGAAACAAAGAATTAATAAATCCTCTCGGTATTGAATATGTATCAACATTAGATAACTTAGAACAGCAATTTGATTTAGTGTTAGGTGTCTATGTTCTTCCTTATGCGGACAGCCGTGAAAAATTGCAAAGTATGGTTAATAATATGGTTAAGCTAATTCGCCCAGGTGGACGGTTATTAACATTACCATTAAATCCGAAATATTCGATCATCTCTGATTATTATGTGCCATATGGGTTTAAAATAGTAAGCGATTTCCCTTATCAAGATGGCTCAACGTTTCAATTGCATCTTCTGTATAATACGCCACATATTATTAATGGTTGGTATTGGTCTTATGAAGTTCTTAATAATGCGTTTAAAAAATCAGGATTGACTAATATTCAATGGTCAAAGCCTAATGTTAAAGACTCATCATTATCAACACAATTTAGTCGGTATATCAATAATCCTCACACAGTAATGGTTAGCGCTAGTTACATTTAATTTATATCTATTTTAATTATGATTTTTTATTCCTTCCCTATTATTTAAAAGAGATTTTTAATGACATTAATTGAACATTTTAATAAGTGGTGTTGTTTAACACCTAATGCTATAGCAATTATTGATAAAAATGAAAAAATAACATATCAAGAGTTAGATAAATACAGCGATGCCATTGCTGATAAATTAATTAAAATAAATGTTGGTATAGGGGATTTTATTCCGATAGAAGCAGTCAGGACTGTAGATTTTGTGATTGGTTTATTAGCGGTAGTGAAAGTAGGGGCTGCCTATTCTATTATTGATGCATCTTATTCAATAAGGAGAAAAATAGAAATCGTTGAGAGAATCAACGCAAAGATTATATTAACTTGTCTTTCTGACATGGAAAATCATTATAAGATTAAAGCATTAAGTATTAGTGAATTAAAATATGATAATTACGGGAACATTGATTATATAGTGGATCCATCAGATCCATTATATGTCGTTTTTACTTCTGGGACGATGGGGGCCCCTAAAGGGGTTGTAATTGAACATTCATCTATAGAACAGTTTTTAGTGTGGCATAATAATCAATTTACTGTTAATCATTCTTCTCGTTTTACCGCGATGGCAGCACTCGGATTTGATGTTCTTCAATGGGAGGTCTGGGCACCGATTATTGCAGGAGGTACGCTTTATATATTAGATGAGGAAATAAGGAGAGATGCTGAGCTTCTTGTTAACTTTTTTGATGAAGAATGTATTACACACGCCTTTGTCTCTACGGTCATGATACCTGATGTTATTGCAGCTGAGCGTAAAATACCAAAGAAACTGCAATACTTATTTACCGGGGGCGAAAAATTACCGCCAGTTAATATTGCTCACCTTCCATATAAACTCATTGATTGCTATGGAGCAACTGAAGCTTCTATTTGGTCTACATGGTATGAAGTGACAAATTCGACACAAGATGAACCCTCTTCTATTATAGGAAAGCCTAGAAAATGTGTTGAGCTTATGGTTTTAAATCAAAATTTTTGTGAAGTTATAGATGGCGAGATTGGTCAAATTTGTATTGCGGGTCCTAGCCTTGCTCGTGGCTATTTAAATGATGAGCTCCAAACTAATAAAAATTTCATAAAACATCCTACTAAAGATAACGAGCGTATTTATTGTACTGGTGATTTTGGCAAAAAATTAGAAGACGGAAGATATCAATTTTTAGGTCGTATTGGAAATCAGGCAAAAATACACAGTTATATAGTTAACTTAAATGATATAGATACTGTTATAGCAAGAATAAAAGGAGTTAAGCATGTTTACGTGGGGGCTTTTCTATTAGAAGAAATGGATGAAATGGAAATCATTGCTTTTGTCATTTTACATAAAAATATAGAGAAAAATAAAAAAGCGATCATTGATATCCGTAATAAAGCTAATAGTGTTATTCCTGAATATATGCGGCCGATAAAATATTTACTTGTGGATTTTTTTCCTAGAACTAAAAATGGTAAGATTGATAAGTATTTATTATCTGACTGGGCTGAATGTGAAATCAAAAAAATAAAAAATAAAAAACCTGAGCAATTAAATAGTGTAGAGAAATCTTTATTTCATATTTTTGCTCATGTACTCGGACATTGTGATTTTTTAGCAAATGATAGCTTTTTTGATATAGGTGGCCATTCTCGTCTAGGCATAAAAGTTGCTAAAATGATTTCTAGTCAATTTAATATATCTTTTAGTGTTTCTGATTTATATCGTAATCCATCAATTAATTCGTTAATGAGTAAGGTCTTTCTTGAAAATAAAATAGTGCCATTAGAGCCAATTAAAAAATTAAAAGAGGATGCATTGTTGCCTGAAGATATCATCTTTAACATACAGCCTACATGTGACAATAAAAATACTAAGAAGCATATTTTATTAATTGGGGCTACAGGGTTTATTGGTATTCATTTATTTACTGAGTTGCTAAAGCAGCCAGAGCTTGTTATTCATTGCTTGATAAGAGCAAATGATCAAGTTTCAGCATTGGAACGACTTAAGCAATGTATTTTTTTATATAAAATTAAACTGATAGATTGGGATATGTCTCGAATAAAAGTGCATGCCGGCGATATGTCGAAGTATCGTTTAGGGCTTTCACCGGATACTTATGAATCATTGTGCCAAAAAATAACTATGATTTATCACTCTGCAAGTGACGTTAATTTTATTAAACCTTATGGAGCAGAGAAAAGTAATGATATTGCTGGAATAATTTCTTTAATCCGCTTTGCCTCAATGGGAAAGAAAAAAGTGATGATATTACTATCAACAATTTCTGTATATAGTTGGGGACATCATTTTACAGGCAAAAACGTGATGTCTGAAGGGGAGGATATTGATCAAAACCTCCCAGCGATTGAGCTGGATACAGGTTATGTAAAAGCTAAGTGGGTTGTTGAAAAATTAGTACAGCAAGCACAGGCTAAAGGGATGCCTTTAATGATTTTTAGACTTGGATATGCAACCTATCATAGCCAGAGTGGGGTGACTGCAAATTATCAATGGTGGGGGAATTTAGTTAAGACGTGTATAAAATATCAAGCGATACCAGATTTAACATCATTTAATGGCGCTTTCACGTCAGTTGATTATATATGCAAGTCGATTACTCATATTTCAAAAAATAGTCATGCTATAGATAAAGTCTTTAATTTGGTTCCAGCTGTAGAAAATACTTTAATGACCAATGATTTTTTTATCCTTTTAGAAAATTACTTTAATTATCAATTCGAACGATTACCATTAAGTCAGTGGTGTGAAATGTGCATAAATGACTCTAACTCATTACTTTACAGTATGTTGGCAGTGTTTGAAGAACCTATATATAACGATAAGAGCTTGATTGAATTATATCAATATACATACCATTTTATGAGCGATAATACAGAGCAATTTTTGCAGGGAAGTGGTATTGAGCAACCAAAATTTGATCAAGCAGAATTGTATCGTTATTTAATAAATTTAGGGTGCATGTAGCAAGGGGTAAAATACCTTTTAAAATCTAACTTTTAGAGGGAAAAATAGTTTGCGATTTCATCTATTCAGAGTATAGATTTAAGTATGTTTACATTAAATGCTATGATGGCTTTTTACCTCCGCTGTTCGCTACATAGCATTAAGAGAAATATCATGACAATACAACCTAAAAAGCCAAGAACAAAACCCGCAGAAGAACGGTTAGATGACCTGATGAATGCAGCGGAGAAACTGTTTCTTTCTAAAGGATTTGTGAGTACCACAGTCAGTGAGATTGTCTTGTCTGCTGATGTTGCAAAAGGGACTTTTTATCACTATTTTCAATCTAAAAACGACATTATGGAAGCGTTACGTACCCGTTATATGGATTGGTATTTAGGGCATATTCAAGCTGAACTGGACAAACAAGACAGTGCCTACGCGAAATTGAAATCGTGGTGTGAAAACAGCGTTACATACTATGTTGAAAAGCAAAATATTCATGACATGCTTTTTCACGATGAATATCACGGGCGTGGCAATGATCATGAAACCAGAGCTGTTGAGCAAATTAAAGCTATTCTGGCTTTCGGTGAAAAAACACAACAATGGCCGGCTTTGCCTCCAGAGCTAATGGCCACAATGCTCTATCATGCTATGCATGCTGCTGTTGATAACTTATCAAATACTACGGAATACAATCAGCATAATTTAGGTGAGATCCTTTATCAGCGTTTCCGTCTACTTCTTAGTTAAATTTGTCAGATATCTCTTCGAGAATATTATTTAGCTAATTTTTATGTCTTCTTTTTATGAAGACATATTTTGCTAAATATCAAATAGTTAACCATATCCTTCATTGCTATATTGATGATAAACTCGTCTTTTTAAATGCAAATGATTATTAATTAAGTTGACCGGTGGTCGGTCGGCGATCTATGCTAGCGCCATTAAAATTTCATCTTTACTTCATTGGCTTATATTGTATGGATAATTTCACTTCCCAACGCTGCACACAGACAACCATTGGTTTAATGATTTCTTCTGCGTTAATTTGTTCAAGTACGGTTAATGCCAGTTCAACAGCTGATGTATTAGTAGTCACTGCGACAGAAAATAGCGATACCGAACCAAGAGGGTATGCCACTAAGACACAATCCACGGCAACCAAAAGCTCAGCTTCATTATTAGAGACACCTCAATTTGTTTCGGTTATCAAACGTGAGCAAATGGATACATTACCATCAGAATCTCTGAGTCAGGCTTTACGTTATAGCGCAGGGGTGACCAGTGAAAAATATGGGGCATTTGGTAGCGGTATCGATTTTTCAAAAATTCGTGGGTTTGACGCCGATTATTATTTAGATGGTTTACGGGTCATTGGTAACAGTGGAATTTGGGGGCCGCAAATTGACTCGTGGACGTTAAATAGTATTGAAGCGGTTCATGGCCCATCATCTGCTCTTTATGGTCAAGGAGGTGCAGGTGGTGTGATCAACATGCAGTCTCGTCGACCAACCGCTCAAGGCTCCCATCAAATTCAATTTCAAAAAGGCAATTTTGATAATAATGCGGTCAGGTTTGATTCAACTGATGCATTGAATGATGACGAAACATTATTGTATAGAATAAATGGATTGGCACTCTCTAGCGATTCACAAGTTAATTCATCTAAGCAATCCCGTTACTTACTGGCGCCCTCCATCACTTGGCAGCCTAGTGACGAGTTCAGTTGGACTGTTTTAAGTCAATATCAACGTGACCCTCATATGGGGCACTACAATACATTGCCTGCTCAAGGGATAGGTTTACTGCCTAACTCGAACGGCAAGTTAGATTTGACTCAAAACTACAGTGATCCTCAGCATGAGAAATCAGAGCGAACCCAATGGTCTATCACTTCACTCGTTGACTACCAGATCACACCTTCCTTTACGTTCAAACAGAATATGCGCTATTCGGATGTTGATACGCATATTAAACGCGATTTTACTCGTGGATTTCTAGCGGGAGACCGCTTACTAACAGCGGTGTATCAAGATTCACCAAGTAAATCTAAAACGTTAGTGGCTGATAACCAATTGGTTTATAAATTAACGTTAGGCTCAGTAAATCATGAATTACTTTCTGGTTTTGATTATCAAACAGGAAAACTTGATAAAGATTGGTGGGGGTCACAAACGGTAAGTTTTGATCCATGGATAAAACCACATCATCCTGAGTTTCAACCTTATCCAGTCTCTCGCACATCAACAACTCAACGTTTTGATCGTTATGGTATTTATTTACAAGATCAACTCAGTTGGCAGCAATGGGATTTGATCCTCAGCGGTCGTTACGATTGGTCGTATTTAGATACCGATAATAACCTCACAAAAACAACACAAAAAAATGATACATCAGCATGGAGTCAACGTATTGGGCTCACCTATGCTTTCGAAAGTGGTTTTTCACCGTGGATCAGCATTTCTGACAGTTTTGATCCTGTTTTAGGGACCGATGCTGAAGGTCACTCTTTTATCCCCACTGAATCAAAACAAACAGAATTAGGGCTGAAATACCAAAACCAATCAGGCGATTTAATGCTAAGTCTTGCCGCATATGAACTTGAGCAAAAAAATGTCACCACGCATAACCCATTAAACCCTGATTACTATAACCAAACGGGTAAAGTGCGTTCCCGTGGCATTGATTTCGAAAGTCGGATCGCAATCACCCCTTCACTCAATATGATGCTTAATTATGCTTATACCGATAACAAAATCACAGAAAGCCAAGACCTCTCAGTTCTGAACAAGCACCCTGTTCAAGTGCCTAAGAATAGTGGTTCTGCATGGGTAGATTATCGTTTTCATTCACCTTATTTAGATGGCGCTCTAGTGGGGGGAGGTGTTCGCTATTTAGGGGAAACATGGGGTGATAATACCAATACATTTAAGGTTCCTGCGGTATGGTTAGGAGATATCAGCGTTAGATACCAAATGGATGCCTTAGTGCCTGAATTAGTCGGAATGGAACTGGGTGTCACTGTGAGTAATATCACCAACAAATCTTATATTGCGAGTTGCACTAGCGCGACTTATTGCAGTATTGGCACCGATAGAACGTTACTGACTACGCTCAATTATTATTTTTAATTCCCTTAGGTAAAAAATATATGACAGCTTCCAAAAGGGATTTCATCAAAGCCGGATTGGCAACAATGGTACTGAGTGCAGTGCCATCTTCTGTCCTTGCAAAAAAAAGGCCCATCGTTAGGGATATTCTCAATCGTTCTGTTGAGTATCCCGAAAAGATTGAGCGTATCTATTTAGCCGATTCTTCATTAGTTTTTCTCTATGCAACATTACGTGGTCGCCATTTCTTACAAAAGCTAGTGGCGATCCCAAGTAATTTCCGTACCGCTGACTTACGTAGTTATCAGCAATACAGTCATGCTTTTCCTGATATAAAAATGCTTCCTCACTTGCCAGCGATTGGTGGAGCTCAGGTTAATTTAGAAACGGTCTTGGCATTGAAACCTAACATTATTTTCACAACGACAGGTACGTACGCAGGGCTCCAAGCTAATGGTTTACTGACCTTATTACAGCGGGCTGGTGTCTCAGTCATCGTACTTGATATGAGCATTGATCCTATTGCCAATACACCCAAAAGTATTTCAATTATGGCGGAGGTGTTAGGGCTACAAAACCGAGCTAAGCAAATAAATCAGTTTATTAAGACACATTTAGATATTGTAAAAACTCGCTTAATGAGCGCTAAACCTGAAGCGATAAACGTGCTACTCGAAAGAGCTGCTGGCTTTTCCGAGGAGTGTTGCTTCGCGTATGGTAATGGTAATTTTGCACAGTTCTTAACCTTTGCTGGAGGGGTTAATGTGGCAAGCCAATATATTGGTACTACTTATGGCGTGCTTAATCAGGAAACCATTATTCACACTAAGGCACAAATGGTGATTGTTACGGGAACTGACTGGAGCGGTTATAACCCAAAGGGTAATTGGGTTGGATTAGGGCCGGGCGCTAATTTATCAATTGCTCGGCAAAAGCTTCGGCTGTTAATGGAGCGTAACGCTTTTAAAACACTCACAGCAGTGAAACAACGGCAAGTTCATGCTATTTGGCACACTTTCTATGACAGCCCCTTCGGTTTTATCGCTATTTTAAAATTTGCTAATTGGTTATATCCAACGTTGTTTGCGGATTTTGATGCCAATAACGTTTTTCAGTCTTTTACTGAGCAATTTCTGCCCGTTGAGTGGGAAGAAGGTTACTGGGTTTCACTTTAATAAAAGGATTATACAACAATGATTTATTCCCCTGATCCGCTACGTCAGCAAGTTGAAAAACAAAGCAATGGCCAACGAACAATAATTTACAGCCCTAAAGGCCAACCTAATTATGTATTTATTGTCCCTCGTTTTAATTTAGAAACGATAGATAAAAACCTAGGTAGCGGTATTCATCCTGCATTTATCGTAAATAATAAAGCTATCGATGCTTTTTTTTACTCTTGCTATTCTGCCAGTTTACGGGATGGCGAGTTAGTGAGCCAACCTAATCAGATACCTGCCTGCAATCTCGATTTATTGCAATTTCAATCTTTAGCCAAGAAAAGCGGACAAGGTTGCCATATTAGTACTAACGCACAATGGTGTGCATTAACTGCACTTATTAATCAAAATAATTATATTGTGCAAGGAAATACAGATTATGGCAGAAATTACCTTAATATTGATGAAAGTCGCTCCCGTATTGATGGTTTAGCGATTGGTAGCAGTGAGGGCACACCGACCACACGTACAGAAACACAATGGAAAAGTTGGCATCATAATCATCAGCTGACAGGGATCAGTGATCTTGTTGGCAACCTTTGGGAGTGGCAAACGGGTGTTCGTTTACATGCAGGTGAAATTCAAGTTATCCCAAATAATGATGCGGCGATTCTTTCAGGTGACTCAATATTAGATTGGTGTGCTATTGATATGAATACAGGAAAATATATTACGATAAATAGCCCAAACAGCGCTAAATATGACTCCCCGATAGCCAAATTAGATGGCAACGCGGGATCTCCTGTTATTTCACAAAATATTTTAAATTTTAATGGTGATCCTACAGATTCTAGCTATCCCGCAGGGTTGCTCGATAGCCCTTTCCGACTTGTTGCTACCGCTAATCAGGAAAACATTCCTAGCTTACTGAAGGTATTAGGACTGGCACCTTATCAAAACAAGCAAGTTGATGACCAAATCTATTTACGTAACTATGGAGAACGTGCTTTGATGCGTGGTGGGGCTTGGTATTCACAAGCAAGTGCAGGGATCGATGCGCTATGTCTCAGTCATACGGCAAAACATAGGAGTATGACAGTCGGGGCAAGAACGGCTTGGCTATACTCGTCATACTTCAAGTTGCAGCGTTGTTGACTACGCTCATGCGCACCAGTCACATACTTGTGTATGCTCCTAGCGACTCATTCACTTGTCGCCTAGCTGCACCTCGAATTATTTAGAGTATTAACTTGTCATACTTCAAGTTGCAGCGTTGCTGATGATGTCTCGCTGAGTTTATATCTCGACATATTTTGTTATGCCCCCTTTAATAAAAAGGGGGCTATTAGCTGAAAGCTACTTAGTTATACGCTTATATTTGATACGATGCGGTTGCAGTGCATCGGCACCAAAGGTACGTTTTTTGTAGTCCTCATATTCACTAAAGTTACCTTCGAAGAAAGTGATATTACCTTCGTCTTGGTAATCGATGATATGAGTCGCAATACGGTCAAGGAACCAACGGTCATGCGAGATAACCATTGCACAGCCTGGGAACTCCAGCAGGGCGTTTTCCAATGCACGTAAGGTTTCAACATCGAGGTCGTTGGTTGGTTCATCGAGCAGTAAGACGTTACCGCCAACTTGCAATAGTTTTGCTAAATGCAAACGACCACGTTCACCACCTGATAATTCGCCAACGCGTTTGCCTTGGTCGACACCCTTGAAGTTAAAGCGGCCAACATAAGCACGGCTTGGGATCTCAAAGTTACCAATACGCATGATATCTTGACCGTTAGAGATCTCTTCCCAAACGGTTTTGCTGTCATCCATTGAATCACGGAACTGATCAACGGAAGCGATTTTTACAGTATCACCAAGAGTGATGGAGCCTAAATCAGGTTGTTCTTGGCCTGAAATCATACGGAACAACGTTGATTTACCTGCACCGTTTGGACCGATGATCCCAACAATTGCCCCTTTAGGAATGGAGAAGCTAAGGTCATCGATAAGAACGCGGTCACCATAGGATTTGCTTAGGTTCTCAACTTCGATCACTTTATCCCCTAAACGTGGTCCAGGTGGAATAAACAACTCACTGGTTTCATTGCGTTTTTGGTACTCGACGCTGTTAAGCTCTTCAAAGCGAGCCAAACGTGCCTTACCTTTGGATTGACGACCTTTAGGATTTTGACGGATCCACTCAAGCTCTTTCTCAATAGACTTACGGCGAGCAGCTTCCGTTGACGCTTCTTGCGCCAGACGCTGATCTTTTTGTTCAAGCCAAGATGAATAGTTGCCTTCCCATGGAATACCTTCACCACGGTCAAGTTCAAGGATCCAACCTGCGACATTATCGAGGAAGTAGCGGTCGTGGGTAATGGCCACAACAGTACCTTCATAGTCATGTAGGAAACGCTCTAACCATGCAACCGACTCAGCATCTAAGTGGTTAGTTGGTTCATCGAGCAGTAGCATATCCGGTTTTTCTAGTAGCAAACGACAAATTGCCACGCGGCGGCGTTCACCACCGGATAGGTTTTCAATTTTTGCATCCCATGCAGGAAGACGCAAAGCATCTGCTGCGCGCTCTAACTGATTATCCAAGTTATGGCCATCTTGTGCAGAGATAATTGCTTCTAGTTCACCTTGTTCTTTGGCTAACTTATCGAAATCTGCATCTGGATCTGCATAAGCGGCATAAACTTCATCTAAACGTGTTAACGCATTTTTTACTTCAGAAACCGCTTCTTCCACGGCTTCGCGCACCGTATGTTCAAGGTTAAGTTTAGGCTCCTGTGGTAGGTAGCCAATTTTTATACCCGGTTGAGGACGTGCTTCCCCTTCAATTTCAGTATCGATACCAGCCATAATGCGCAGTAGCGTTGACTTACCAGCACCGTTGAGACCTAAAACACCTATCTTAGCGCCAGGAAAGAAGCTCAGAGAGATATTTTTCAAAATATGACGTTTCGGTGGAACAATTTTCCCCACTCGATACATAGAATAGACGAATTGAGCCAATTTACTTTACCTATTGTTTTATAAATGAAAGTTCAATACTTGAAGTATGACGAGTATATATTGCTGCATTATACCTTAGCGTAGGCTGGTTGCCGCAAACATTTATGCGATTCACTCTAATTGTTCCTCATCTTAAGTCAACAGTTGTGTGTTTTTTAGATAATAGTGTTCAGGAACGGGGTTATACAGATATCTATCGGCGTATACTTTAACGCGATGTTCAGAATGATTGATGGCCAGTTGAAGATGAGTCTTGGCATTATTAATTTTATAGCAGTGATTACTGCTATAAAATTAATTTAATGGAGAAATAAAAGGGTTATTGAACGGATACGGTGGGGGTTTCTAGTTTTACGACATCTGGTTTATTTTTAACATCACTGAGTTGTATTTTTTTATCTGTTCTTTCTGATGTTCCTGTAAAAACCCCGCCTTTTTTAATGGTAAGGTTTTTGGTTTGACAGATGCCATCTAGCTGACCATTTTCTAAGATATCTAAATCTTCAGAAACACATAGTCCTTTCATTTTTCCATTAATAGAGATGGTTTGGGCATAAATTTCACCTTCAACAACCCCTTCTTTTTGGATAGTCACAACGCCATTATTGCTACGAATACTTCCTTTTACATGGCCAAATATTTGGATGTCATCATCTAAAGTTAAATCACCCGAAATATGACAACTGCTTGAAATAGAGGTGCTTTTTCTAGGGGCGGCAGTTTGTGTCAATTTTTCTTCTTTTGTTTCAATAACGTCTTTACTATCAGCAGATAAGTTTGTTTTGGTTGGTTCAATTGAATTATCTTTATTTTTTTTCGCAAACATCTGTTTATTCCTTGTAGAGAGTAAATAAAAAATAATGAAGAATATGATCAAGAAAGGCAGAGATACAATCGAAGTATGAATATCAGTTAATACGTATATTAAAAGATAAGCCCACCCACAGCCTAAAATAGAAAAAAATAAATTTTTGAAATCCATATCCTATCTCATTTTATTTTAAAGGTTTTATACTCTAAATAATTCGAGGTACAACTTGGCGACAAGTAAACGAGTCGCTAGGAGCATACATCAATAGATGACTGGTTCGTGTGAGCCTAGTCAACAGTGTTGCAGCTTGAAGTATGACGAGTATAGGTTTATTCCAAATGAGCCAGTTTAAATTCACTAATCATAATATTTAACCGTAAAGATGCATGTTTGTCCATTTTTAAACGGCACTGATACTCTTATTTTAGGTTATATAGATAATTGTGCTTAATTAAAGCCAAGCTTTAGGTTGTTTTTTTATTTAATCGATTGTTTTAAAATGAATTTTTATTATGTTATTTTAATGCTATCTTATGACTTAATTTGGCTTTTTATTCGACTTATTGAGTATGTAATACCTCATTTTGAACAATATCTATTGATTAAGCTATATTTTAGTGGGTTTTGATATCGTAACGCTATTTATCTCTATTGAATTTAAATTCAAGAACTCTCTGGTTCTTTTTAAAGCAAAAATTCAGCTTAATGGCATTCATCAAGTGTATACTCTGAGTATGTACTCTAATAGTGATAACTCTGCATACAGTAGGAACTAGGGACGTATTAAATGAAAAAATTATTGCTAGCAGCTCCAATTGCCATGATGTTGGTATCTACAGCAGCATGGGCAGACTCTTTACAAGCACAAAGAGATCGTTATCAAGCCATCAAACAAGCTTGGGATGCTAAGCAAATGGATGAAGTTGAACGTTTATTACCAACGCTGCAAGACTATCCATTATACCCTTATTTAGAATATCGAGAACTAACTCAAGATCTTGATATTGTTTCACCAAGCCAAGTACAAAAATTCATTGATGCACATCCTACATTGCCCGTAGCTCAAACATTGAAAACACGTTTTATCAATGAGCTTGCCCGTCGCCAAGAGTGGAAATCGTTACTGGCTTTCACTCCTGAAGAGCCAAAACCTGCGCAAGCAAAGTGTAATTATTACTACGCAAATTGGGCCACAGGTAATAAAAACTTAGCGTGGCAGGGGGCTGAGAAATCATGGTTAAATGGCCGTTCTATGCCAGAAGCTTGCGATAAGTTATTTAACGAATGGGAAAAAGCGGGCTATTTGACACCTGAAATGATCCTTGAGCGGATCCATCTTGCTATTGATGCAGGTAATACTTCAATGGCGGCTTATCTCGCGAAACGTTTGCCACCAAGCTATCGAACAATTGGTGACGCATTAGTTAAGTTACAAAATGATCCTGCATCTGTGACTCATTTTGCAAAAACAATGACACCAACCGATTTTTCACGTCAAGCAACCATTGCGGCATTCAGCCGTTATGCACGTCAGTCACCTGATGCCGCACGTACTGCATTACGAGGTATTAGTAGCGCGCAAAAAATGAATATGGCTGAAACGCAAAAAATGAAAGACAGTATTGCTTGGCAATATATGGGCGATGTCACGCCTGAGCAGGCTAATTGGCGAGATGAAACAATTGCTGAAACAAATTCTACGACTCTCAAAGAGCGTCGTGTTCGTTTAGCACTTGGCTTAGGGGATAAAGCTGGGGTGGCGCATTGGTTAAAACAATTACCAGCCGATGCTAAAAATAAAGAAGAGTGGCAATACTGGCAAGGGATCACTTTAATCGACGAAGGGAAAAAAGCCGAAGGTGAGGCAATATTACGTAAGCTCATTAATGGTCGTGGTTTTTACCCAATGGTTGCAGCTCAGAAATTAAATATTGAGTATCCGCTGTATATTAAAACGGCTGAAAAACCAGAAGACAACCTTGATAAGTTGCCTGAAATTCAGCGTGTTCGTGAATTGATGTATTGGCAAATGGATAACCTCGCTCGAACCGAATGGGTTAGCTTAGTCGCCTCCTTGCCTGCTAATCAGCAAGAGCAATTAGCGCGTTATGCGTTTAACCATAATTGGGCTGATTTGAGTGTGCAAGCAACGATCACCGCAAAATTATGGAATCATTTAGAAGAACGTTTCCCTCTGGCATGGGAAAAAGAGTTTGAGCGTTTCACAACCGATAAATCAATCTCAAAAAGTTATGCAATGGCGATCGCAAGACAAGAAAGTGCGTTTAACCCACAGGCTCAGTCTCCAGTAGGCGCGACAGGTCTTATGCAATTAATGCCAGCCACCGCCAAACATACCGTACAAAAACAAGGCATCAGTGATTATGTCAACACAAGCCAATTGACCAATCCTGTAAAAAACATTGAGATTGGTACTGCCTATTTGGATGATGTTTACCAACAATTCTCGCATAACCGTATTTTAGCCAGCGCAGCCTATAATGCGGGTCCTTCAAGGGTGACGCGTTGGTTAGGTAATAGCGGTGGTCGTATAGATGCGGTGGCGTTTGTTGAAAGCATTCCTTTCTCAGAGACCCGTGGTTATGTGAAAAACGTGCTGTCCTACGATATTTTTTATCGCTACTTTATGGGGCAAAATGGACCTGTTTTAACGGATAATGAGTGGCTGATGAAATATTGATCCCTGAATTGATTATCGATACTTGTCATGTTTTAAGTTGCAGCGTTGTTGACAACACTTAGCTGCAACTCGAATTATTTCATGTTATGTAGGTGATTTGCTAAAGAGTATGTTATGATTTTGTACTAGTTAAATAGTATGGTTGGATAACATGACAGCAAATCACCTTAATGACCCGGCACTCACCACCAATGAGAACGATGACTGGCAACGCTTCGTTAAGTTACTTCAGCTTGCATTTGAGCAAGATTTACAGCATCCGATATTACAATTATTACTGACACCCGATGAGCGCACAGCTCTGGCGACTCGAGTACGTATCGTTCAAGAATTGATGCGCGGTGAGATGAGCCAAAGGGAGCTGAAAAATGAGTTAGGAGTAGGTATTGCAACCATAACTCGCGGTTCCAATAGTTTAAAATCAGCACCACAAGATGTTAAAGCTTGGTTGGAAGAACAATTACTTAAAAAGTGAAATGTGATACAGCCATAAATCATACTAAAGGTGTCTGGGCGATAAATAAGTCTCTACTCGTCATACTTCAAGTTGCAGCGTTGTTGACTACGTTCATTCACGTCAGTCACATCGTTTTCTATGCGCCTAGCGATTCGTTCATTTGGTCGCCTAGCTGCACCTCGAATTATTTAGAGTATAAATAGTGTAAATTGTGTCATTGATGCAAACAATAAGGGGCAAAGACTGCCCCTTTTGTTATTTTTTCGTTATACTCGGCGTGTGTATCGTGTTGCAGTATTTAATTGATAGTACGCCTCACGATGCTGAATTAATCTTCTATCTGGTTTAGCTCTTTATAAATTTCATGCTTAATGGGAACCAGTGCCAGTATCAGTGCTTGTTGGTAAACACTTGTGCGTGTAAGTACCCCGTTAGTGAAAAAGCCAATAGCGCCGCCTTGTTGTTTGATATTATCAATACCGGTTAAATCCGCCATCTCATCGCCAAGCTCACGTCCTTCACGGATACCTGCGAGAACTTTTTCAGGGATCATAATACTCGCTGAACGTGACTCTCCACGGATTTGTTTATGTTCAATCACAATCCATGCAAAAGTCATGTCTTCATCGATGCCGGCTTCGATACCGACCCAGAAATCGGCTTCTGGACGTACTTGTCTTGATGCCATGACGCGTTGTCTTGCACCTGTACGGGTTTCATTATTACCGATTGGTTGCTGTGGAACGCTGCTATCAACGTTAATATCTTCGATTTGATAACTGCCTGGCCCAAAAACAGCATCGAAAGCAAGATGAATTGCTTTAATTTTGGCAGGATTAGTCGTTGCAGCTATAACTTGGTACATTAATTATTTTCCTTTGAACACATACTTTACAAAGTAATAACGGAACACATCTATGTTACAGGTTTATCTTGTTCGCCACGGCGAAACCGAATGGAACGTGGCTCGTCGTATACAAGGGCAATCTGACAGCCCACTTACTGCTACCGGTCGTTTGCAAGCTAGGCAGGTGGCCGAAAGAATAAAGTTAGAAGGCATTACCCATATTATCACTAGTGATATGGGACGCACACGTGAAACTGCACAAATCATCGCTGATGTTTGCGGGTGTGAAATTATCACAGAACCGCGTCTTCGTGAACTAAATATGGGCGTTCTTGAACAACGTGAAATCGAAACCCTAACAGAACAAGAAGAACAATGGCGTAAAAGCCTTATCGATGGCACCCAAGGCGGGCGGATCCCGAATGGCGAATCGATGGAGGAGTTATACCTACGTATGTTTGCTGCATTAAATAGCTGCTTAGAGCTTCCAGAAGGAAGCCGACCATTGTTAGTCAGTCACGGGATCGCATTAAGTACATTACTAAGTCGTATTTTAGGCGTGCCTGCCTACTCAGAGCGCCGCTTACGTTTACGTAACTGCTCGATTTCACGTGTTGATTATCAAAATAGTCCTTGGCTAGCTAATGGCTGGATAGTTGAAAGCACCGGTGAGGTGACCCACTTAACTCAACCTGCTTTGGATGAACAGCAAGCGTAGCTTAATTTGGAGTTTCAGATTATTGAAACTCCAAATCATTACCGCCTAATTGGAATATAATAATCAAAAGCAGCAATATGTGATTTTGGGTCATCATTCTTATAATTAATATCGCTTACTTTGATATCTTTAAGTTTATAATGCTCAATATCGTAGCCTGGCCTGCGAGTCAGGTTTAGCTTAGGCAGATACACCCCATATATTTGATAAAGAAACTCTTGCATTGCACCACTTGTCGGTTCACCGCTAAAGCTAAACTTCACATACTCCCCAGCAGGGATGGTTAAATGGCTATATTCGGCGTTGTTAAAGCTAGCATCTTCAGGCTTAACCGCCGTTGTATAAAATACCGTTTGTTCATCTTCTTTTTCAGTGTTATGGATAGCATGATGCAAGCCAAACACTTCAGAAGCGATACTTGTTGTATGGTCTAGATAATAATGCCAGAACGTTTGGCGCATCTGTGAACAAGCACTTGACCACTCTTCGAGAGCATAAGAACAGCTTTGCTCTAAGCCGATTAATGGCTGCTCCTGCATTTGAACAAACTCATGATCTAAATGGCGATGGTCATCCAAAATAATTGGCGGGCAAATACCCGTAGCACACCATTCGTCAGTACGGCGATAATAAGCAGGTGTTAAGCTAAATTGCTTCTTAAATGCACGAGTAAACGTTTGTTGTGAATCAAAGCGATACTGTAGTGCAATATCAAGAATTGGGCGACTGGTAAGGCGTAGAGCAACAGCTGCACGAGAAAGTCGACGAGCGCGAATATAAGCGCCTATCGCTTGGTCAGTCACGTCTTTAAACATCCGTTGTAAATGCCACTTGGAGTAACCGGCTTTTGCCGCAACATTATCGAGTGATAGGGGTTTATCTAAGTTATCATCGATCCAGCGTAGGAGGTCACGAATAATATTTGTTTGATCCATGTATATCCCCAGTCGAGAAGACTTTAAAAACAGATATAGGTTATCAAGGAACGCCTATTCTATATCAAGTTACCTTTTTCGTTTATAGTAAAAGAGTTATATTTACCATTTAGTTATATATTCAAAAGAATTTGAGTTGTGAGTAGGCCGCTATTTCAGTGCCGCCAGCCCCTTGCAACTTGAAGTATGATGAGTATCAAGATGCTGCCAACGTAAGCGAAGCCGCATCTTCTGGTTGAAAAGGAAACCTGTATGCGTTTTGGCAAGTTAAAAAAAGTATTTTTGGCATCACTAGTATCGGCATTACCTTTTGCGACATTTGCGGAGGAGATTGGCTCAGTTGATACCGTATTTAAAGTTTTTGGGCCAGATCATAAAATCGTTGTTGAGGCATTTGATGATCCTGATGTAAATAATGTGACTTGCTACTTAAGCCGTTCAAAAACCGGGGGGATCAAAGGTGGCTTAGGTCTTGCAGAAGACACGTCCGATGCCGCTATTTCATGCCAACAAGTTGGTCCTATTGAGCTCAATGATCGTATAAAACGTTCACCTAAAAAACCACATGTGGTATTCCAAAAACGTACTTCATTGGTATTTAAAAAGCTACAAGTGGTGCGCTTTTATGATCCTAAACGTAATACGCTAGTTTATCTCACTTACTCAGATAAAATGATTGATGGCTCACCGAAGAATGCAATCAGTGCCGTGCCTATCATGCCATGGTAATCATACATACTTGTCATACTTCAAGGTGTAGCGCTATTCGTTAGGATATAAGTGTGTTGTTCATGTGTTACCTAGCTACACCTCTCATTATTTAGCGTATAGATTAAATAATATAGAGTGCGGTAAAAACAAAAACCGGCGGGATGGCCGGTTTTTTATCGATAGCGAGACGAATTATTCGTCCAAATCACCACAGAAACGGTACCCTTCACCATGGATGGTAGCAATGATTTCCGGAGTATCCGGTGTTGATTCGAAATGTTTACGAATACGGCGAATAGTCACATCCACTGTTCTGTCATGTGGTTTCAATTCGCGGCCTGTCATTTTCTTCAGTAAGTCCGCACGGGTTTGAATTTTACCTGGGTTCTCACAGAAATGTAGCATGGCACGGAACTCACTACGTGGTAATTTGTAGTGTTCACCGGCTGGGCTAACTAATGAACGGCTATTGATATCAAGCTCCCAGCCATTAAATTTATAACTTTCAACTAAGCGGCGCTCTTCTGTACCACCTGATAAGTTCATGGTGCGAGAAAGCAAATTACGTGCACGGATCGTCAACTCACGAGGGTTAAACGGTTTAGTGATATAGTCATCAGCACCAATTTCGAGCCCGAGGATCTTATCAACCTCATTATCACGGCCTGTTAAGAACATTAAAGCGATACTTTCTTGTTCACGCAATTCACGAGCCAGCAACAGGCCATTTTTACCTGGTAAGTTAATATCCATGATGACTAAATTGATGTCATGCTCAGAAAGAACATTGTGCATCTCTTCGCCGTCAGTAGCCTCGTGGACAACATAGCCTTCCGCTTCAAAGATACTTTTTAGCGTATTGCGTGTGACAATCTCATCTTCAACAATTAAAATGTGTGGGGTCTGCATATTTGCTACCTAAAGTTTTAAAATAAAATTAGTGAACACATAAGCCGCTTCCAAGATTAGGTGGTTTTGTTTTTATGTTTTTTGGAAAAACGCGTCTATGAGTTATAAATTAGTTGTCGAGTCAACGTTACTATATAATACTCGCCATACTTCAATTTGCAGCGTTGTTGGCTATGCTAACTCTCACCAGTTACATAGTTTTCTATGCTCCTAGTGACTCATTCACCTATCGCCTCGCAGTAACTTGAATTACTTAGAGTATACTATTGCCTCTGTTATTATCAGATTCAAAAATGAATCAAAATTTAGGCACTTTCCCAACGTTGGGCTGTTAACAGCAATATAACAGCTAATACTGCATTTACCACCTAAAAAAATAACTTTTGTTGATACATATCAAAATCAATTGTAGCACGTTAACAAAATTTGTTAGTAAGAAAACGTGACAAATTCTATACATGTTTAACTATCAGATAATGCCTTACGATTTGCTAAGTTGCATTCTTGTATATTTTTGAAAGCTGTATTAAAAATAGACATAGTGCTGACAAAATCTCTTAAAAAAATCATAAAAATTTTATATCGACATTTGTTAATTTTTTGGTTTTAAAAGTTACCGCTTGGTGGGTTGTTCCATTTTCTGCTCAATTTTTATTTAAGATATAGAATAATTTTTGATAAGTTACCGCTAGCAGAGAACGCTTTTTTTGCAAATAAATTTGACATTTTTAGGTAATTGCTTTAACCGTATAGGGAGAAAGTAACAAATTAAGAGACAGACAGAATTTATGCGTAACATCAGCCTGACAACGATTATTATTACCACCACCGTAACCACAGGAAACGGGGCGGGCTGACGCATCCAAAAAATAAAAAATGAAAAAGCCCGCATCCAATAAGATGTGGGCTTTTTTTTGGTGTTAAATCAGGAGAGGAATACCATGCGTGTGCTTAAATTTGGCGGTACTTCGGTTGCAAATGACGAACGAGTACTCAATGTTGTTGACATCGCTGAAAGTAAATTGGCTGATGGACAAGTGGCTTTGGTGTTATCAGCACCAGCAAAAATCACGAACCATTTAGTCGCAATGATTGATAAAACGGTTGCAGGTCAGGATGTCATCACGCATGTGAATGATGCAGAAATGATTTTTGCTAACCTCCTAAAAGGATTGAAAGAAAAACAGCCGGGTTTTGAATACGACAAGTTGAAAAAACTGACTGAACAAGAATTTGCACAAATTAAACAAGTACTGCATGGTATTACTCTTCTAGGCCAATGTCCTGATAGCATCAATGCTTCAATCATTTGCCGAGGTGAAAAACTCTCTATTGCAATCATGGAATCAGTGCTAAAAGCACGCGGGCACAACGTTACCGTGATTAATCCAGTTGAAAATTTACTCGCTGTTGGTCACTACCTCGAATCAACGGTCGATATTAACGAATCAACCAAGCGCATCGCTGACTTAAATATCCCGAAAGATCACTTTGTATTAATGGCGGGTTTCACCGCAGGAAATGATAAAGGTGAATTAGTGGTATTAGGCCGTAATGGTTCCGATTACTCAGCAGCCGTGCTTGCCGCTTGCTTACGCGCTGATTGTTGTGAGATCTGGACTGACGTTGATGGGGTTTATACTTGCGATCCCCGTTTGGTACCTGATGCACGCTTATTGAAGGGAATGTCTTATCAAGAAGCGATGGAACTCTCCTATTTTGGCGCAAAAGTCTTGCATCCACGCACTATCGCCCCAATTGCTCAATTCCAAATTCCTTGCTTAATTAAAAATACCACCAACCCAAGTGCACCGGGAACTCTGATTGGTGATGGTCAAACTGATGACAGTACACCAGTCAAAGGGATCACCAACCTTAATAATATGGCGATGATCAATGTCTCAGGCCCCGGTATGAAAGGAATGGTTGGCATGGCAGCACGTATTTTCTCGGTGATGTCACGCAAAGGGATTTCTGTCGTACTGATCACTCAATCATCTTCTGAATACAGTATCAGCTTCTGTGTGCCTCAAAATGAGTTAGGCCGTGCACGTCACGCATTAGAAGAAGAATTCTATTTAGAATTGAAAGATGGTGTATTAGACCCTCTGGATGTGATGGAACAACTAGCGATCATTTCAGTCGTTGGTGATGGTATGCGCACACTTAAAGGGATTTCAGCACGTTTCTTCTCTGCATTAACCCGTGGCAATATCAATATCGTTGCGATCGCTCAGGGCTCTTCTGAGCGCTCAATTTCAGCCGTTATCGCTAATGGTTCAGCAACCACCGCAGTGCGTCTATGTCATCAAATGTTGTTTAATGCAGAGCAAGTCATCGAAGCCTTTATCATTGGTGTTGGTGGTGTCGGTAATGCGCTGATCGAACAAATTCGCCGTCAGCAACAATGGTTGAAGCAAAAACATATCGACCTGCGTGTTTGTGGTATTGCGAACTCAAGGGCTATGCTGACCAATATGCAAGGCATTTCACTGGATAATTGGAAACAAGAACTCGATCAAGCAACCGAACCATTTAGCCTAAGTCGCTTGATCCGTTTAGAGCGTGAGTACCATTTCCTCAATCCAGTGATTATTGATTGCACATCGAATCAAGAGATTGCTGAGCAATATGTGAATTTCTTAAAAGATGGCTTTAACGTCGTTACCCCAAACAAAAAAGCCAACACATTATCAATGGATTACTACCATCAACTGCGGTTAGCTGGGGAAGCTTCAAAGCGTAAATTCCTTTACGATACTAACGTTGGCGCAGGTTTGCCTGTTATCGAAAACCTTCAGAATTTACTTAATGCAGGTGATGAACTGGTTCACTTTAGCGGTATTCTTTCGGGCTCACTCTCTTTCATTTTTGGGAAGCTGGATGAGGGAATGTCATTGTCTGAAGCGACAACATTAGCAAAAGAAAAAGGATTCACTGAACCCGATCCACGTGATGATTTATCGGGTATGGACGTTGCTCGTAAACTCTTGATCCTCGCACGCGAAGCGGGCTACCAATTAGAGCTAAGTGATATTGAAATCGAAGCGGTACTCCCTGTTGAATTTGATAGCTCTGGTGATGTTGCAACCTTCATGTCACGTTTACCGCAACTTGACCAACAATTTGCTGATCGTATAAAAGCCGCAGAAGCAGAAGAAAAAGTGTTACGCTATGTTGGATTAATTGAAGAAGGGCGCTGCCAAGTGAAAATTGTTGCCGTTGATGGTAATGATCCACTCTTCAAAGTAAAAAATGGCGAAAACGCATTGGCTTTCTATACACGCTATTACCAACCAATTCCTTTAGTTCTCAGAGGGTATGGTGCCGGTAATGATGTTACTGCTGCCGGCGTATTTGCAGACATGTTACGTACCCTATCATGGAAATTGGGAGTCTGATAAGTGATTAAAGTTTATGCGCCCGCTTCAATTGGTAATGTCAGTGTCGGGTTTGATGTATTAGGTGCGGCGGTATCGCCAGCAGATGGAAGTTTACTCGGTGATTGCGTCACTGTTGAGGCGGCTGAACGTTTTTCTTTACACAATAAAGGGCGCTTTGTTTCTAAGTTGCCCAAGAAAAATGAACACAATATTGTTTATCAATGTTGGGAGCTATTTTGTGAGCGGTTAGGCAAACCTTTAAATGTTGCGATGACGCTCGAAAAAAATATGCCAATTGGTTCCGGTTTAGGGTCAAGTGCTTGTTCTGTCGTCGCTGCATTAATGGCATTGAATGAATTTGCAGGCCAACCTTTTGATGAAACCACCCTACTAAGTATGATGGGAGAGCTTGAAGGCCGTATTTCAGGTAGCGTGCATTATGATAATGTTGCCCCTTGTTATTTGGGTGGTTTACAGCTGATCATTGAGCAAAATGGTATTATTTCTCAGTCAGTTCCTGCATTTGATAATTGGTATTGGGTCATGGCTTACCCTGGAATTAAAGTCTCTACCGCAGAAGCCCGAGCCATTTTACCTGATAGCTACCCACGCCGTGATATTGTTAACCATGGGCGTTATTTATCAGGTTTTATCCATGCTTGCCATACTGGTCAGCCTCAACTGGCTGCGACCATGATCCAAGACGTGGTTGCGGAACCTTACCGCACACAACTGCTTCCAGGGTTTGCAGCAGCGCGTAAAAATGCTTATGAAATTGGTGCGCTTGCATGTGGCATCTCCGGATCTGGCCCAACACTGTTTGCGATTTGCGATGATCGACAAATTGCAGAGAAGATGGCTGATTATTTACAACAACATTATATTCAGAACGATGAAGGCTTTGTGCATATTTGCCGTTTGGATCTCAAAGGTGCAAGGACAATAGGGTAAACAATGAAACTGTATAACTTGAAAGATAATAGCGAGCAAGTTAGCTTCGCACAGGCAGTCAAACAAGGTCTTGGTAAACAACAAGGTTTATTTTTCCCGCAAGAGTTACCTGAGTTCAGCGCTGCTGAGATTGACGAGCTACTGAAACTCGATTTTGTGACTCGTAGCAGCCGCATATTGACGGCATTTATTGGTGATGAGATCCCAGAAGCGGAGCTTGCGGCACGGGTTAAAGAGGCATTTGCTTTCCCTGCACCTGTTACACAAGTTGAACAAGACGTCGCGACGTTAGAGCTGTACCACGGTCCAACACTGGCTTTTAAAGACTTTGGTGGCCGTTTTATGGCTCAAGCTTTAGGGCAGGTTGCAGGCAATCAGCCGGTGACTATTTTGACAGCGACATCGGGTGATACAGGTGCTGCGGTTGCACATGCTTTTTATCGTTTGAATAATGTTCAAGTGGTTATTTTATATCCAGAGGGCAAGATTAGCCCGCTGCAAGAAAAACTATTTTGTACTTTGGGTGAAAATATTCACACCGTTGCTATCAAAGATGATTTTGACGCTTGCCAAGCATTAGTTAAACAATCTTTTGATGATGAAGAGCTGAAAAAAGCACTACATTTAAATTCGGCTAACTCAATTAACATCAGCCGCTTATTGGCTCAAATTTGTTACTATTTTGAAGCAGTCGCTCAGATCCCAGCCGATAAACGCCAACAATTAGTCATTTCAGTTCCAAGTGGTAACTTTGGTGATTTAACCGCAGGGTTGTTAGCGAAATCAATGGGACTGCCAATCAAACGCTTTATTGCGGCGACGAATGTGAATGACACCGTGCCTCGTTATCTTGAACAAGGTGAATGGCAACCTCATCAAACAGTAGCCACACTGTCAAATGCGATGGATGTGAGCCAACCGAATAACTGGCCTCGCATTGAAGAATTATTCCGTCGTAAGGGATGGTCGCTAAAAGATCTTGGCCATGGTGTCGTAACAGACGAAGTAACGAAAGAAACCGTTCGTGAGCTAGATAAAAAAGGCTATATTTCTGAACCTCATGCTGCTGTTGCTTATCGCGTTTTGCGTGATCAGCTGCAAGAGGGAGAATATGGTTTATTTTTAGGAACGGCGCATCCAGCCAAGTTTAAAGAAAGTGTAGAGGAAATTTTAAATAAACAATTACCTTTACCGCAGGCTTTAGCAGAGCGTGCAGATTTACCTTTGTTATCGCATTTCTTGCCTTCAGACTTTATGCAATTAAGAGCGTTTTTAATGGAGCGAGCACCTAAATAAACGTTTATTTAGGAAAACGGAAGCGAACTGCTTCCGTTTCAGATTGTTGACAAACAGGGTTGTTTGACAATAGCGATATAAAGGTTATTTGAAATAAACTTAGAAAATCATTTATTGATTTTCGAATGCTAATACAAAGCGGGAAAAACCACATTTGTGTCCCGTTTTGTCAGCAACCTTCAACGAAAGTGTATGACGCCCACTGTCATGTATCATAGTCATTAAAGTAAATTATGTTAAACATATTATACTCGGCATACTGCAATCCTAGTGCTGCTAGCTGCGTTCACTTACACTCATTACCGCATTTTCTCTGTTCGCCAGCACGTGGAATTATTTAGAGTAAATAACGATATCACCACCAAAAAGTAAAATATCTTACTTATTGGTCAATTTATTGATTTTCATGAACCCTTACCATCTGAACCGTTTCTTCCTCCATTAGGCCCACCAAAGCCACCTCGACCACCTTCACCCCCTCCAGAGCCAGCATCGCCGCCATTGCCACCATTACCGCTTCCCGAGCCATTTCCACCGTTCCCTCCGTGTCCTCCATGTCCACCATTTCCACCGTTCCCTCCATTTCCATTTCCAGTTCCATTTCCGCCATTACCGCCGTTCCCTCGTCCATCACCATTTCCTCCGTTTCCTCCGTCTCCCCCATTTATACCGCCACTTCCGCCATTTCCTCCATTGCCATTACTACCTGATTGAGCATTGCCGCCATCTCCTCCGTGGCCATCTCCAGATCCATTCCCACCATTTCCTCCGTTGGTACCATTGCCTCCACTACCTCCACTACCTCCACTGCCTCCATTATCATTATCATGAAGATGGAATACGTTATTTACGCTTGAGATGGCATGTGGAATGAATGAAGTTAATGGGTGATAGATATAATTTGATGAATAACATTGTATTGAGAAAGGGAATAAAAATAGAACACCTATTGTTGTCAGCAATTTTTGTCGCATAATTATCTCCAACCCCCTTCTTCATTGAAGGGGGATTAACCAAATAGTTAAGTTACTTAGAGCTTAGTAACCATTCCCACCATTCCCGCCATTACCTCCGTTGCCACCATTCCCTCCATTTCCACCATTACCTCCATTGCCGCCATGACCACCATCGCCTCCGTCCCCTAAATACTTAATGGTTGTAGATATTGGTTCTACTGACAGTGGAGCTGTTGAAGCAAAAGCAATAGTTGGAATAAACAGTGCAGCAATAAAGATAGATTTTATTTTCATATAAATTTCTCTTGGTTAATTGATTAAATAAACTGCACTGTTAGTTTAGTTTTTCTGGATTATTGATCAATGAAATTAAATCGTCAAATTTACATGTCTTTATAACAAATTTTATTTTAATTTATTTTTTGATAAAAAAATCATAGAAATAAATTTTGTTTTGATTTTTGTTCTTTAAATTAATTTCATGTTTTATTTGATTGGTAATTTAATTATGAAAAATAATTAGAAAGGATAATTTAAGTAGGGTGACTGTTTTTCAGTGAAGTAATGGAAAGGAAACCGCCTCTTATTATGAGAATGTAAGAGGCAGGTTATTAAAGATATTCAATAAAGAGTCGTATTTTTAGGTAAATATTAGTCTTCAAGTATTAATTCAATTGCTTTTAGCTCTTCTTGTGTGAATTGACGGTTCTCAATAATACCTAAAGCATCATCAATTTGACTGACACGACTAGCGCCAATTAGCACTGATGTGACTCTATCATGACGTAAGATCCAAGCGAGTGACATTTGGCTGAGTTTTTGTCCTCGGCTAAGAGCCAGCTCATTAAGTTTTTTTACTTTACCAATGACTGCTGAAGTGAGCCTTTCCGGTGGGAGAGAAGGGTTACCAGCGGCTCTAGAATCGGCTGGAATACCATTTAAATAACGATCGGTCAGTATGCCTCCCGCTAAAGGAGAATAGGCGATTGAGCCGACACCTTCATCTTCTAAAACATCAAATAATCCTTCTTCAGGATCTCGTACTAGCATCGAATAGCGAGGTTGATGAATAAGGCAGGGGGTGCCAAGTTGGTTAAGAATTTCTATTGCTTCTTTAGCAAGTTCAGCTGGGTAGTTTGAAATCCCGACATATAAGGCTTTGCCTTGGCGAACAATAAGATCAAGCGCTCCCATTGTTTCTTCAAGTGGTGTGTCAGGATCGGGGCGATGATGATAAAAAATATCAACATAATCTAAGCCCATTCTTTTTAAGCTTTGATTTAGGCTTGCGATGAGATATTTTTTGCTTCCCCAGTCACCGTAAGGGCCATCCCACATCGTAAAGCCTGCTTTAGATGAAATTATCATTTCATCTCGATAGGGTAAAAAATCTTGTTGCAGAATACGGCCAAATTGGCTTTCCGCAGCTCCGGGTGGAGGGCCATAATTATTGGCGAGATCAAAATGGGTTATTCCATGATCGAAAGCATACCTTAGCATGGCTCGACAGTTATCTTGTGGTTTATTGTCACCAAAATTGTGCCAAAGACCTAAAGAGATAAGAGGGAGCCTTAATCCACTACGACCACAAAGGCGATATTCCATATCTGTATAACGATGAGCATTGGCAATATAAGGCATACTTCACCTCCAAATTGTTGGCAGAAAGACCTAGATTATATTGTCATAACCGGAGAGTGCACTCTGAGGAATCAATGCTAATTGATGACACAATACGCTATTTTTAGCAAATTTGTGATATGGGATAAAAAATAGGGGGGGTGACAGTGATTAGCCCATCACCCTAAAGATGATTAGTGTTGTTCAGGACGGGTAAAAATCAGCTCATTACCTTGAGATTGACTCTCATCAAACTGATATCCTTCAAGATTAAAATCTGCTAGTTGATCCGTTTTCGTGAGTTTATTTTGAATAATAAACCGGCTCATTAAGCCACGAGCTTTTTTAGCATAAAAGCTAATCACTTTATATTTACCATTTTTCTCATCAAGGAAAACAGGCTTTATCATCACTGCATCTAATTTTTTGAGATTAACGGATTTGAAATATTCGTCAGAAGCGAGGTTAACTAAAATTTGGTCGCCTTGAGCTGCGATCGCTTGGTTTAAATGGTTAGTAATGATGTTACCCCAAAACTCATATAAATCTTTGCCACGAGGGTTTTTCAAACGTGTTCCCATTTCAAGACGATAAGGTTGCATTAAATCGAGAGGGCGTAATAGCCCATATAAGCCAGATAAGATACGTAAGTGTTGTTGAGCAAATGCAAAGTCTTGTTCGCTGAAGGTTTCTGCTTGCATACCTGTGTATACATCACCTTTAAAAGCAAGAATAGCTTGGCGAGCATTTTCAGGGGTAAAATCTGCATGCCATTCACCAAAACGCGCGGCATTAAGGCCTGCTAGCTTATCGCTAATTTTCATTAGGCTAGAAATATCAGCAGGGGAAAGCTCACGGCAAACATCGATAAGTTGCTGTGATTCACCCAGTAGTTCAGGTTGAGTGAAAGTTTGCGTGGCAAGAGGGCTTTCATAATCTAATGTTTTAGCAGGTGAAATAGTGATGAGCATGACATGATCCCTATAATAAAGTGACGACCACCACTGTACCAAAAAATATGCATAAATGGCTAATCGATGAGATAAGTAAAAACAATTTTTCTATTTTGTCGTACTGTGATTATGCTTAAAAGAAGCTAAAAGGATTCAGTTTTTATTTAACGTGCGAAAACGATTGCATATCAATTAGTTGTTGCCGAATGGTTTTAGTCGCTTGCAGCAACTTAGATGCGTGATATTATCATTGTACGGTGCGGCGTTTGCCACAATTCCTTTATAACAACGAGATTAAAGAAATGACCGATAAATTAACTTCCTTACGTAGTCTAACCACCGTTGTTGCTGATACGGGTGATATTGAAGCGATGAAGCTTTATAAACCACAAGATGCGACAACTAACCCATCGTTGATCCTAAATGCAGCGCAAATTCCTGAATATCGTAAACTGATTGATGAGGCTGTTGAGTGGGCTCGTAAGCAAAGCAGTAACCGCGAACAACAGGTTATTGATGCTTGTGACAAACTGGCAGTAAACATCGGTCTGGAAATTCTTAAACTGGTTCCAGGACGTATTTCAACTGAAGTTGACGCACGTTTATCTTATGACGAAGAAGCGTGTATTGCTAAAGCACGTCGTTTGATCAAACTGTACAACGAAGCGGGTATCAGCAATGATCGCATTCTGATTAAACTGGCATCAACGTGGCAGGGGATCCGTGCGGCGGAGAAACTGGAAAAAGAAGGTATTAACTGTAACCTGACTCTGTTGTTCTCTTTTGCTCAAGCACGTGCTTGTGCCGAAGCAGGCGTATACCTGATTTCACCATTTGTTGGTCGTATTCTTGATTGGTATAAAGCTAATACAGATAAAAAAGAGTATGCACCACAAGAAGATCCAGGTGTGGTTTCAGTGACTGAAATCTATAACTACTACAAATCACATGGTTACAAAACGGTGGTTATGGGTGCAAGCTTCCGTAATGTAGGTGAAATTCTGGAATTGGCTGGTTGTGACCGCCTAACCATCTCTCCTGCACTACTGAAAGAGTTGTCTGAAGCACAAGGCGAAGTTGTTCGTAAACTCACTGATGCAGGTAAGACAAAAGAACCTGAAGCTAAGTTAACTGAATCTCAGTTCTACTGGCAGCATAATCAGGATCCTATGGCGGTTGATAAACTGGCTGAGGGTATCCGTAAGTTTGCAATTGACCAAGAAAAACTGGAAAAAATGATCGTAGAACTACTGTAAGTTCTTGTATTGTTTTCCAAGAGCCCAGCGTGGATAAAGCGCTGGGCTTTTTGTTTTTAATGGTGATCTGAAACTAAAAACATGACGTAGTCATATGCTGCGTATTGCGATCTGAGAGTCGATAAATTTAAGCTTAATGGGCAACTGGTGTTACTAGGTTACTCATGGATTACAGGGGCATTATCATTATATCTGTGACGTATTGGATCCCATGAACATTTTTATAGTGCTCAGAACAAGCGGACAAAATGATTTAAAATTAATTAAATGAACAATTTTTTCATCTCGCTTATAGCCATAGCAATATACAG
Organism: Providencia sp. 2023EL-00965; assembly: GCF_033550225.1. Classification (NCBI taxonomy): domain Bacteria; kingdom Pseudomonadati; phylum Pseudomonadota; class Gammaproteobacteria; order Enterobacterales; family Morganellaceae; genus Providencia; species Providencia sp. 2023EL-00965. Next base: position 96,816 of record NZ_JAWUEH010000007.1, read on the forward strand.
CACTGAAAGCTCACATCTTCCGTGATATTATAAACACTTTCTGTTGGTTACTTATTGAGGTTGGTATGGATGAATTGCGCATAGGCTTAGTTTCGGTCTCTGATCGTGCTTCTGGTGGAATTTATGAAGATAAAGGCATTCCGTCTTTAGAAGCTTGGTTGGCGAAAACGCTAACGACACCTTTTAGAATTGAAACTCGCCTGATCCCTGATGAGCAAATCATGATTGAGCAAACTCTTTGTGAACTGGTGGATGAATTCGCATGTCATTTAGTGTTGACAACGGGTGGAACGGGGCCTGCGCGTCGTGATGTTACACCGGATGCAACGCTTGCAATTGCAGATCGTGAAATGCCCGGGTTTGGTGAGCAAATGCGTCAAATCAGTCTGAAATTTGTACCGACAGCGATTCTTTCTCGTCAAGTTGGTGCGATACGTAACCAAGCATTAATTTTGAACTTACCGGGGCAACCAAAGGCGATCGCTGAGACGCTTGAAGGGTTAAAAGATGCTGAGGGAAATGTGATTGTTTCAGGTATTTTTGCCAGTGTACCTTACTGCATTCAATTACTGGATGGGCCATATGTAGAAACCGACCCTACAGTTGTGAAGGCTTTTAGACCAAAATCGGCGATCCGTTCTTAACGGCCTGCTTTTCAGCATGATGAATATATGTCAGGTGAGTTGATTGATATCTCACCTGACTATATCAATCTAAATTACCCACGCTGCCCAATTGGCAGAATGGTTTTGCCATATTGCTCATTCAAGACTTCAGCCATGCCCAAGTAAAATGCACTAGCACCACAAATAATACCTTCGAAACCCGCAATCGTTAAAAGGGTTGTATTGCCAGTTAAATTACCGATCGCTAAAAGAGCAAACAGAACGGTTAAGCTACCAAATACAAATTGTAAGACAAAGTTAGCTTTAAATGTTCCAAGGAACATGAAAAATGTAAAAATTCCCCAAATTAGCAAATAGATCCCTAAAAATGCAGGGTCAGTCGCTTCTGCCAAACCCATTGTTGGTAAAAATAATAACCCAACTAATGTCAGCCAAAACATACCGTATGAACTAAATGCTGTTGCACCAAACGTATTTCCTTTCTTATATTCAATAAGTCCGGCAATCACCTGAGCAATACCACCATAAAAAATTCCCATGCTCAAAATAACTGATGAGAGAGGGAAAAAACCTGCGTTATGGATATTAAGCAGAATTGTTGTCATACCAAAGCCCAATAAACCAAGTGGGCCTGGATTCGCAATAGAGCTGGATTGCATATAACCTCTGGTGAAAATTATTAAAAATCAAATAGATATATAATTACTCTGCCGGTTGAATTTAGCAGGCGGCGAATCATACGCAGTTTTTATTGCTGAAACAATGATCGGAAGACAGGTTTTTTTGTAAAAAATACCAAATTTTTTTAAGTCATCCCCTTGATGAATGAATTTACGACCCCATCTTTAATGCATCCCTCGTTATCAATCGCAATTATTGCCTAACGCAAAAAAAAATTGAGGTCTGGAGTAAAAACTCCCTTGAAAATGAAATATTGAGCCTCATATAGATTGATAACGAAATTGTATAGAAAAGAATTCCTTTGGAGGCGTTTTAGATGGGTAAAATTATTGGTATCGACTTGGGTACAACTAACTCATGCGTTGCAATTATGGATGGCACTACTGCGCGTGTTCTAGAGAACAGCGAAGGTGATCGTACAACTCCTTCCATCATTGCGTACACACAAGATGGTGAAATTTTGGTCGGTCAGCCAGCAAAACGTCAGGCTGTGACCAACCCAGAAAATACACTATTTGCGATCAAACGTTTGATCGGCCGTCGTTTCCAAGACGAAGAAGTTCAGCGCGACGTTGCAATCATGCCATACAAAATTATTGCGGCAGATAACGGCGATGCTTGGTTAGATGTGAAAGGCCAAAAAATGGCACCACCGCAAGTTTCAGCTGAAGTTCTGAAAAAAATGAAGAAGACAGCGGAAGACTACTTGGGTGAACCAGTAACAGAAGCTGTTATTACTGTTCCTGCGTACTTTAACGATGCTCAGCGTCAAGCAACTAAAGATGCGGGTCGTATCGCTGGTCTAGATGTTAAACGTATCATTAACGAACCAACAGCAGCAGCATTGGCTTATGGTTTAGATAAAGAAGTTGGTAACCGTACTATTGCGGTATACGACTTAGGTGGTGGTACATTTGACTTATCAATCATCGAAATTGATGAAGTTGACGGTGAAAAAACCTATGAAGTTCTAGCAACCAATGGTGATACTCACTTAGGTGGTGAAGACTTCGATAACCGTTTGATCAACTACTTAGTCGAAGAGTTTAAGAAAGAGCAAGGCGTTGATCTGCGTAACGATCCGCTGGCGATGCAACGTCTGAAAGAAGCGGCTGAGAAAGCGAAAATCGAGCTTTCTTCTGCTCAACAAACAGATGTAAACCTGCCGTATATCACTGCGGATGCAACAGGTCCTAAACATATGAATATTAAAGTGACTCGCGCTAAATTAGAGTCACTGGTAGAAGATTTAGTTAAACGCACAATGGAACCAGTTAAAGTTGCTCTGCAAGATGCTGGCCTGAGTGTTAACGACATCAATGACGTGATCTTAGTTGGTGGTCAAATCCGTATGCCAATGGTGCAAAAAGCGGTTTCTGACTTCTTTGGTAAAGAACCACGTAAAGATGTTAACCCAGATGAAGCGGTTGCGATTGGTGCAGCAGTTCAAGGTGGTGTATTAGCAGGTGATGTTAAAGACGTACTGTTACTTGATGTAACGCCACTGTCTTTAGGTATCGAAACAATGGGCGGCGTGATGACTTCGTTAATCGCGAAGAACACCACTATCCCAACTAAACACAGCCAAGTGTTCTCTACTGCGGAAGATAACCAATCAGCAGTAACGATCCATGTTCTGCAAGGTGAGCGTAAGCGTTCAAGCGATAACAAATCACTGGGTCAATTTAACTTAGATGGTATTCAACCGGCTCCGCGTGGTATGCCACAAATCGAAGTGACTTTTGACATTGATGCGGATGGTATCCTCCACGTTTCTGCGAAAGACAAAAACAGTGGTCGCGAGCAAAAAATTACCATCAAGGCTTCTTCTGGTTTGAACGATGAAGAAATCGAAAAAATGGTACGTGACGCGGAAGCGAACGCAGAAGCGGACCGTAAATTCGAAGAGTTAGTACAGGTTCGTAACCAGGCAGACCAACTGATACATGGTACTCGTAAACAAATCGAAGAAGCAGGCGATAAACTGCCAGCTGAAGATAAAGCAAACATCGAAAAAGCAACATCTGAGCTAGAAGCTGCAAGCAAAGGCGAAGATAAAGCGGATATTGAAGCGAAAATCCAAGCATTAGTTGCAGCTTCAGAAAAACTTCTGGAAATGGCACAGCAGCAAGCACAAGCTGGTGCAGCAGGTGCTGGGGCTGAAGCGAAGAAAGATGACGATGTTGTTGACGCTGAGTTCGAAGAAGTTAACGATAAAGACAAAAAATAATGCCCTTAGCGGGCGCAGTGACCTTGCTAATGGTTATTAATGGTTACTGATACCGAACACGGGCGTCGAGGAAACTCTACGCCCGTGTCGGCATGTTAAGGGTAAAATAAATGGCGAAAAGAGATTTTTATGAGGTATTAGGCCTCGAAAAAAATGCTTCTGATAAAGACATCAAGCGAGCATACAAGCGCTTAGCGATGAAATATCATCCTGATCGTAATCAGGAAAACAAAGAAGAATCGGAATCAAAGTTTAAAGAAATAAAAGAAGCTTACGAAGTGCTATCTGACGAGCAAAAGCGTGCTGCATATGATCAATATGGCCACGCTGCGTTTGAGCAAGGTGGTATGGGCGGCGGCGGCGGCTTTGGTGGCGGTGCTGACTTTAGCGATATCTTTGGTGACGTCTTCGGTGATATTTTTGGAGGCGGCCGTAGACAACAGCGCCCAAGCCGTGGTTCTGATCTACAGTACAACATGGAGTTGACTCTTGAAGAGGCTGTCCGTGGAGTGACCAAAGAGATCCGTATCCCAACTTTGGAAAGCTGCGATGTCTGCCATGGTAGTGGTGCGAAACCTGGAACGAGTGCGGACACTTGCCCAACCTGTCATGGTATGGGACAAGTGCATATGCGTCAGGGCTTCTTCTCGGTTCAACAACCATGCCCAACCTGCCATGGCCGTGGTAAGGTGATTAAAGACCCATGCAACAAATGTCATGGACATGGTCGTGTTGAACGCTATAAAACATTGTCAGTTAAAATCCCTGCTGGGGTTGATACTGGTGATCGCGTTCGTTTATCAGGCGAAGGTGAAGCAGGTGAAAACGGCGCGCCAGCGGGTGATCTGTTTGTTCAAGTCCACGTGTTGCCACATAATATTTTTGAGCGTGATGGTAACAACTTACATTGCGAAGTCCCTATTAACTTTGCAATTGCAGCATTGGGCGGTGAAATTGAAGTCCCAACCCTCGATGGTCGCGTGAAACTGAAGATCCCAGCAGAAACTCAAACAGGTAAAGTTTTCCGTATGAAAGGAAAAGGTGTGAAATCTGTTCGAGGTGGATTGCAAGGTGATTTGATGTGCCACATTGTGGTTGAAACACCCGTTAAGCTTAATGAGAAACAAAAAGAATTGCTCAAAGAGTTCGGTGAATCATTGGGTGGTACTAGTGGTGAAAAAAATAGTCCACGTTCAAAACGCTTTTTAGATGGCGTGAAGAAATTCTTTGATGACCTGACCAACAAATAATAATTATATTATTACTTCTTCATTATTTTAAAACACTCGCTTTTGCGGGTGTTTTTTTATCCGCTAAGCTTGGTGAAGAGTCTTTCTGCTTAAAAGACACCGCTGATCGTGATGAATCTTAGGCTAAATTAACCTATCACTCTTATCCATAGCGCATTTTGTGAAGCGATTGCTATTTTGTCTGTTATTTATTGCAAAAGATGCACAGAGCTTCGAGCACGAACGTAAATAAATCACCAATATTCACAACGTTGCAGACGAAAATTGAGCGTGGGTTTAAGCTTATATAACTTGTTTTAATAAGTGAAAAGGCAATAGCGTAAACCTGAGTGTTTGATTTCGGAGTTCTTCAATATGAAAAAGGGTGAGCAAATTCAAATTAATTTGTCTATATTAAAATTTAATGATTATTTAGCATATTTAGTGAGCTATTTCTCTAAATGCTCGTTAAATTCGAATGATAATGGATAAATAAACGATTTTTTACGAATCAATGATTAGCATAGTATTAACACTCTGTTTATTTTGAGGTTAAACATATGACAGCAATCATCCGTAAATTTTTAAGGTTAGAAGCAGCAGGAGGGCTACTCCTGATCATTGCTGCCATAGTCGCATTAATTATGGCAAATTCGCCATTTCAGGGGCTATATCAGCAGTTTTTAGATATTCCAATCGCCGTTAAAATTTCATCATTAGAACTCGATAAGCCATTAATTTTATGGATTAATGATTTTTTGATGGCCATTTTCTTTCTTGTTGTTGGTCTTGAAGTTAAGCGTGAGCTACTTGAAGGATCATTAGCAGGTAAAGATAAAGCTATTTTCCCAGCTATTGCAGCTTTAGGCGGAATGTTAGCACCAGCTCTGATTTATTTATTATTTAATGGAGCAGATGAGGTTACTCGTCAAGGTTGGGCAATACCCGCCGCAACAGATATCGCTTTTGCATTAGGGGTGATGGCGTTATTAGGTAAGCGTGTACCGACGGAATTAAAGGTATTTTTATTGGCGCTTGCCATTATTGATGATCTTGGTGTTATTGTCATCATTGCATTTTTCTATACTAATTCACTGTCTATGGTTGCGCTGGGCTTAGCGGCTTTATGTGTAGCGATATTGATTATGATGAATTGGCGGCGGGTTGAAAATACCGCAGCTTATTTAGTTATCGGGCTAATTTTGTGGGTATGTATACTCAAATCAGGGGTTCATGCGACGTTAGCCGGTGTTATTGTTGGCTTCTTGATCCCACTTCGTGGCACCAATAATACTAAGCCATCAGAAGAGTTAGAACATGTATTGCATCCATGGGTTGCCTATATGATTTTACCAATATTTGCTTTTGCAAATTCAGGGGTTCAATTAAATGGTGTGACACTAGATGGTTTGATGAGCACATTACCTTTAGGTGTTGCCGCAGGATTATTATTTGGTAAACCACTAGGGATCTTTCTATTTAGTTGGGTTTCGGTAAAACTTGGTTTTGCCAAATTACCGGAGTCAATTAATTTGAAGCAGGTATTCGCTGTATCTGTCTTATGTGGAATCGGTTTTACTATGTCTATTTTCATCACTGGCCTTGCTTTTGATGGGCTGGATGAAAGCTACAGTACCTATTCACGGCTGGGTATTTTGATAGGTTCGACACTTGCCGCATTTTTAGGTTATTTTTTGTTAAAGGTAGTGTTACCGAAAGGTCAACAAAAATAGTGATTGTCTGAATTCCAATAATTTCAGAAATAAATAGTAAGAATTTCCGAGTTAATCCATTATGATGTACCCGCAGTATTCACTTTTTGTGCTGCGGGTATTTTTATAATAGCTCCTGAAAAAGGGCATGTAGACTCTAAATAATTCGAGATGCAGGTAGGCGATAATCGAAGACAGGTGGAGTGCATAGAGAAACACTGTGACTCAGAAAGCGATTATGTCTTAACGAAAATCCCCGCATCTTGAAGGCATGATGAGTATAGAACCAATATGGTCAGGCGACTATTGGTGGTATGGAAGGAAATGATATGCGGGTTTCACATCTTAATTTTAACCATCTTTATTATTTTTGGCATGTATGTAAAGAGGGTTCAGTGGTTGGGGCCGCTGATGCGTTGTATTTAACGCCTCAGACTATCACAGGGCAAATAAAAGCATTAGAAGAGCGGTTAGGCGGTAAACTATTTAAGCGGCAAGGGCGTGGTTTAGTGCCGTCTGAGCTTGGGCAGCTTATTTTTCGCTATGCTGATAAAATGTTTATGCTTAGCCAAGAGATGCTTGATATTGTCAACTATAGCCGAGAATCGAACTTGTTGTTTGATGTCGGGGTTGCTGACGCGTTATCAAAACAGCTGGTGAGCCGAGTATTAGAAACGGCGGTGGTTGAGCATGAGCAGATCCACTTACGCTGCTTCGAATCTACTCATGAGATGTTGCTTGAGCAATTAAGTCAGCACAAGCTTGATATGATCCTATCTGATTGTCCTGTGGATTCATCACAACAAGAAGGTTTGTTTTCTGTGAAGCTAGGCGAATGTAGTATGAGTTTCTTTTGTCGCCAACCGGTGCCTAAGAAGCCATTCCCTGAGTGTTTAGAAGAGCGTCGCTTGTTAATACCCGGTCGTCGTTCTATGTTAGGTCGCCACTTACTCACGTGGATCCGTAATAAAAACTTGGAAGTTGAAGTTCTCGGCGAATTTGATGATGCCGCTTTAATGAAAGCGTTTGGTGTGTCTCATAATGCCATATTTGTGGCGCCTTCATTATATGCAGCAGATATTTTGGCTGGAGAAGACGTGATCGAATTAGGACGGCTCGATAGCGTGAAAGAAGAGTATTTTGTTATTTTTGCTGAACGTATGATACAGCATCCTGCTGTTCAGCGTGTCTGTAATAAAGATTTTTCAAATCTATTCTCAACACCCTTTGATAAGCTTGAGAAAAAAGTTTAACAGACAAAAAAACCGGCAAGAGCCGGTTTTTTTAGCTAATCAAGAAGCAAAATTACATTGCTTTGATTTGAGCAACTAAGTTAGCTTTATGACGAGCTGCTTTATTTTTGTGGATCAGGCCTTTAGTGGCGTGACGATCAACAATAGGCTGCATGTCATTGAATGCTTTCTGAGCCGCTTCTTTATCGCCAGCAGCGATAGCAAGGTAAACTTTCTTGATAAAAGTACGCACCATAGAACGACGGCTAGCGTTGTGCTGACGACGTTTCTCAGATTGTATAGCGCGTTTCTTAGCTGATTTGATATTAGCCAAGGTCCAACTCCCAAATGTATTCTATTGAGGACAATTCAAAGGTCGAGGAATATGCCCTTTCGGCCTTCATTTGTCAATGGATTTGTGCAAATAAACGTCGTGTACTTCGACGTAAGTGCGTTTGTGAATGGTGCAAGATTCTATCAGCAAATGCTAGAGGAATACAGATCTTCGCACGAAAAAAAGCGTAATTGATGCTAGATAATAAAAAATTTTTTAGTCGAGAAAATTTTTAAGATAGTGAATAGGGGGGTGAGTATGAATATCGAACAATAGTTGTTTGATTATTGGTCATTGATTACAATGAGTTGCACTTGTAGCTGTGAAAGTCAGAAAATTTTACGATTTTTCGAGACCTCAGCGCAAATTTGTTGTATTGATAATCCATTGGTTGTCCCTATATTTTGATCTTTTTATTTGCGATGGGTAATTTGCAACCATCCTCTAGGTATAGAGTCGTAAGAAATTGACTCTATAATGGGTGTGATGATCAAAAAATGGTGATTAAATGAAACCTTTTACGAACTTGGGTTAACCTTAAGCGTCGTACAAGGTATAATCCAGCTATTTCCTCGGTATTGAGCCTGTTATGGAGCTAATTCGCGGTATACAGAATATCCGGGCGTACCATCATGGTTGCGTACTGACTATTGGTAATTTTGACGGTGTCCACCGTGGACATCAGGTTTTACTTCAAAATTTAAAACTGAAGGGTGAGCAGTTGGGATTACCCACTGTCGTGATGATTTTTGAGCCTCAGCCACTTGAGTTTTTTATTGGTGATAAAGCGCCAGCTCGTTTGACTCGCTTGCGGGACAAAGTGAAATACTTAGCAGACAGTGGTATTGATTACCTTCTTTGTGTTGAGTTTAACCAACATTTTGCCTCACTGACGCCGTCTGAGTTTGTGGCTGATTTACTGGTTGAAAAATTGGGTGTGAAATATCTCGCTATTGGCGATGATTTCCGTTTTGGCAAAAATCGCATGGGGGACTTTGCGTTCCTTCAGCAAGCAGGAAGTCAGTACGGCTTCGAAGTCGCGGATACAGAAAGTTTTTGTGATTCAGGATTGCGTATTAGCAGTACAGCGATCCGCAAAGCAATACAAGATAATGATCTAGTATTAGCAGAAACATTATTAGGTCATCCATATCGTATTAGTGGGCGTGTGGTTCATGGTAACCAACTTGGTCGTACCATTGGTTTTCCGACTGCAAACCTGCCATTAAAACGATTGGTCACCCCTGTTATGGGTGTGTATGCTGTAGAAGTACATGGTTTAGGAGATAAACCCTTGCCCGGTGTGGCCAATATTGGTACGAGGCCAACGGTTTCTGGAAAAGGGCAACAATTAGAAGTCCATCTAATTGATACTACTATGGATTTATATGGACGTCATATTGATGTCGTATTACGTAAAAAAATACGTGATGAACAGCGATTTGCTTCATTAGATGCCCTGAAGGAGCAAATCGCTAAAGATGTGATTACAGCTAGGGATTACTTAGCTGCAACAGGTGTCAGATAATTTAGCGGAAAAATGGAACTGAGAATCGATGAGTGACTATAAAAATACCCTGAATCTACCAGAAACAGGGTTTCCAATGCGTGGTGATCTCGCAAAACGCGAACCACAGATGTTAGAGCGCTGGTACAAAGAAGGTTTGTATCAAGCAATCCGTAAAGCAAAATCGGGCAAGAAAACATTTATTCTGCACGATGGGCCTCCGTACGCTAACGGCAGTATTCATATTGGTCACTCAGTTAACAAAATTCTCAAAGACATTATTATTAAATCCAAAGGGTTGGCGGGCTATGATTCCCCATACATCCCTGGTTGGGATTGCCATGGTCTACCGATTGAACATAAAGTTGAACAAATCGTTGGTAAACCGGGCGAAAAAGTATCCGCCGCTGAATTTCGTGCACAATGCCGTCAATACGCTAAAGAGCAAATTGAAGGGCAAAAAGCTGACTTTATGCGTCTTGGGGTATTAGGCGAGTGGGATAAGCCTTATTTGACGATGGATTTTAAAACCGAAGCTCACATTATCAGAGCATTGGCTAAAACTATCGCTAATGGTCATTTAGTGAAAGGGGCGAAACCGGTTCACTGGTGTACAGCTTGCGGCTCTTCATTAGCCGAAGCGGAAGTTGAATATTATGACAAAACATCACCTTCTATTTATGTGCGCTTCCCAGCAGTAGATAGCCAAGCGGTCTACGAGAAATTTGCAACGACAGGTGATAAAACACCTTCTTTGGTTATTTGGACAACCACACCTTGGACACTGCCTGCTAACCGCGCGATTTCTTTGAACCCTGAGTTTAAATATCAGTTGGTTGAGGCTGACGGCGACGTGACTATTCTTGCGGCTGATTTAGTTAAAGATGTCATGACAACCGCAGGTGTAGAGTCATGGAAAGTGCTTGGTGAGTGTGATGGTAGTGCACTTGAATTATTGCGTTTCCAACATCCATTTATGGGCTTCGATGTTCCGGCAATCTTAGGCGACCATGTCACGTTAGATGCAGGTACAGGTGCAGTCCATACGGCACCGGGCCATGGTCCAGAGGACTATGTAGTTGGTCAGAAATATGGTCTAGAAACAGCAAACCCAGTTGGGCCAGATGGTTGTTTCTTAACAAATACCTATCCAACACTTGATGGTGTATTTATTTTTAAAGCTAATGACCTGATTGTTGAGCTTCTGAAAGAAAAAGGGGCTCTGCTGTACAAACAAGCCATTTCTCATAGTTACCCATGTTGTTGGCGCCATAAAACACCAGTTATTTTCCGTGCGACACCACAATGGTTTATCGGCATGGACAAAAATGGCTTACGTGAGCAGTCACTGAAAGAAATTGATATTGTTCAGTGGATCCCAGGTTGGGGGCGTGCACGTATCGAATCAATGGTCGAAAATCGCCCTGACTGGTGTATCTCTCGTCAACGTACTTGGGGTACTCCAATGTCGTTGTTCGTACATAAAGACACTGAAGAGCTGCATCCTCGTACATTAGAATTGATGGAAGAAGTGGCGAAACGTGTCGAAGTTGATGGCATCCAAGCATGGTGGGATCTGGATCCTGCTGAATTACTTGGCGAAGAAGCTGAAATTTATCGTAAAGTGCCGGATACTTTAGACGTTTGGTTTGATTCAGGGTCAACACATTTTGCTGTTGTGGATGCACGTCCTGAATACCATGGTAATTCAGCAGATATGTACCTTGAAGGTTCAGACCAACATCGTGGTTGGTTTATGTCTTCACTCATGCTATCGACAGCAATGAAAGGCAAAGCGCCATACCGTCAAGTATTGACACACGGCTTTACTGTGGATGGTCAAGGTCGCAAGATGTCTAAATCGTTAGGTAACACCGTTAGCCCACAGGATGTGATGAACAAACTTGGTGCTGATATCTTACGCTTATGGGTGGCATCAACTGATTATACTGGTGAAATTGCGGTTTCAGATGAAATTTTGAAACGTGCAGCTGATTCTTATCGCCGTATTCGTAATACAGCTCGTTTCTTCTTAGCTAACTTAAACGGTTTCAATCCAGCGACTGATATGGTGAAGCCTGAAGATATGGTGGTGTTAGATCGCTGGGCGGTAGGCCGTGCACTAGCAGCACAGAAGGAAATCGCAAAAGCTTACGACGAATATGATTTCTTATCAGTTATTCAGCGCTTAATGCATTTCTGCTCAATCGAAATGGGCTCTTTCTATCTAGACATCATTAAAGATCGTCAATATACCGCGAAGAGCGATAGCCTTGCGCGTCGTAGTTGCCAAACAGCACTGTTCCACATTGTTGAAGCGTTAGTGCGTTGGATTGCGCCTGTACTTTCCTTCACTGCTGATGAAGTCTGGAATGAAATGCCAGGAGAGCGTGCTAAATACGTATTAACAGAAGAATGGTACGATGCACTGTTTGGCTTAGATGCTTCGGAAGAAATGAACGATGAGTTCTGGGCGGAGTTATTGGCTGTTCGTGGCGAAGTGAACAAGGTGCTTGAACAAGCACGCGCAGATAAACATATTGGTGGTTCATTAGAGGCTGCTGTGGTGTTGTATGCAGATAAAGACTTGGCCGCGAAACTAAATTGCTTAGCGGATGAACTGCGTTTTGTGTTGCTAACTTCCCAAGTGACTGTTGCAGATATCGCTTCTGCGCCAGCGGATGCACAGCAATCAGAGCTGAGTGGCCTGAAAATTGGCTTTAGCAAAGCATCTGGTGAGAAATGCCCTCGTTGCTGGCACTATGCTAATGATGTAGGCTCCGTTGCTGATCACCCTGAATTGTGTGGTCGCTGTGTCACTAACGTAGCCGGTAACGGTGAACTACGTAAGTTTGCATAATAAATGAAGAGACCAATTTGTTCTACTGGATTGCGCTGGCTGTGGTTAACAGTCGTGCTGATTGCATTGGATTTAGGGATTAAGCAGCTTGTCTTGAAAGAGATGAACTTGTATGAACCACATCCAATTATGCCTTACCTCAATCTTATGTATGCGCAAAACTTTGGCGCTGCATTTAGTTTCTTAGCGGATGAGGGCGGCTGGCAACGCTGGTTCTTTGCTGGTGTGGCAATTGCGATATCTATCATTCTCATTGTAATGATGTATCGTCAGAGCGCACAAAAACGGTTAAGCAATATCGCGTACGCTCTGATCATCAGTGGAGCAATTGGTAATCTGAGTGACCGCTTAATGCATGGTTTTGTTGTCGATTATATTGATTTTTATATTGGTAATTGGCACTACCCAACATTTAACCTTGCAGATATCGCTATCTGCTTAGGTGCGGCATTGGTGATCCTCGAAGGCTTTTTGCCAGATAAAAGCAAAAAGAAAGAGGATTAACAGGTAAAATAGATTGAATCATTCGAGGTGCAGCTAGATGGCGGGGCTCTGACTTTGTCTAAATGCTTTTAATCCGAATGAAAATTGGCCATTAAAGGCCAACAGCACCTAGCCCGGTTCTTCCGGGCTAATTTATATGATAGAAAATAGGTTCGGTTTATGTCGACTCAGGTACAGCCGCATAGCGCGGTATTGCTGCATTTCACAATGAAATTAGAAGACGGTTCAACGGCGGATTCTTCATATAGCCAAGGGAAACCGGCGCTGTTTAGTTTAGGTAATGGCTCGTTGTCACCTGAATTGGAGCAGCAACTTTTAGGGCTGAGTATTGGGGAAAAGAAAAGTTTTTCTTTACCGGGTGATGTCATATTTGGAAAACATAACCCTGATTTGGTCCAATACTTTTCCTTGCGTGATTTCACTGAAACAGGGATACCTGAGATTGGCACGATCATGCTTTTTACTGCAATGAATGGCAGTGAGATGCCAGGGGTAGTAAAATCAATAGAGGGTGAATCGATCACTATTGATTTTAACCACCCACTCGCAGAGCAACAAATCAGTTTTGATATTGAAGTGCTTGAGATTGACCCGCAATTGGAGAGTCAAAATGCAAATATTAATGGCTAACCCTCGTGGCTTTTGTGCAGGGGTAGACCGCGCAATCAGCATTGTTGAAAGAGCGTTGGAGCTTTATGGCGCCCCGATTTATGTCCGTCATGAGGTGGTTCATAATCGTTATGTCGTTGATGACCTGCGTCAGCGTGGTGCTATTTTTATTGAAGAGATCTCTGAAGTACCTGATGGTTCTATCTTAATTTTCTCTGCACATGGTGTTTCTCAAGCGATACGCCAAGAAGCGCGCTCTCGCGATTTAACCATGTTGTTTGATGCCACATGCCCTTTAGTGACCAAGGTACATATGGAAGTTGCTCGTGCAAGCCGAAAAGGCAAAGAAGCTATCCTTATTGGCCACGCAGGACACCCTGAAGTTGAAGGAACAATGGGGCAATACAGCAACCCTGAAGGTGGAATGTACCTCGTTGAAAGTCCTGAAGATGTTTGGAAATTACAAGTTAAAGACGAAGACAACCTCTGTTTTATGACGCAAACAACGCTTTCGGTTGATGATACATCTGATGTGATTGATGCATTAACTCAGCGTTTCCCTAGTATTGTGGGTCCCCGTAAAGATGATATTTGCTATGCGACGACCAATAGGCAGGAAGCCGCACGTGAACTTGCAGAACGTGCTGATATAGTGCTGGTGGTTGGTTCGAAAAACTCATCAAACTCCAACCGTTTAGCTGAGTTAGCCTCTCGGATGAAAAAGCCAGCCTATTTAATTGATGGTGCGGAAGATATTAAAACTGAGTGGCTAGCGGATAAAAATATTATTGGACTGACGGCCGGAGCTTCTGCGCCTGATATTTTAGTCCGTCAAGTCATTGATAGGCTCCAAGAACTTGGCGCGAATGATGTCGTTGAGCTTCAAGGCCGCGAAGAAAATATCGTGTTTGAAGTGCCTAAAGAGTTGCGTGTTGAAGTTAAAGAAATTAGTTAATTAGCATTAATCATCCCGCTAGTTAATTTAAATAATTAGGGGGATGTATTATTTTTTGGAGTCTTCATTGGTACCGGACAATATTACCAATTCATCTAATGTGCTCTCTGTATTTGATTTTGATGGCACATTGACTTATCACGACAGTTTTATTCCCTTTTTGAAGTTTACGTTTGGGAAGTACCGTTTTTCACGCAAAATTATTAAATTAGTTTTGCCTAGCTTACAATGCGCTAGACGTAAATTGACCAGAGATGAACTGAAAGAAGTCTTAATTAGAACCTTCTTAACGGGGGTTGATGAAAAGTGGCTGAGAGAAAAAGCCGAGCAGTTCTGTCAAACTTATTGGCCTAAATTAATGCGCCCAGAAGGGGTATTAGGGGTGGCCGCTGAGGTCGAAAGTGGTGCTGAAGTGACTATTTGTTCTGCTTCCCCTTCCCTTGTACTTAAGCCTTTTGCAGAACGACTAGGTATTAAATTGATTAGCACTGAACTCGAAATCATTGATGGCAAATTAACAGGTAATTTGGTTGGACAAAACTGTCGTCGTGAGCAAAAAGTGAAGCGTTTAGAGCAAGTATATGGTGATTTAAGCCAATATCATTTGAGGGCATGGGGTGATACCCGAGGCGATTTTGAATTATTGCAAGCGGCACAAGATGCGCATTGGCGTCACTTTCATAAAAAGCACTACCGTTATAAATATCGCGATGTGATCGCGAAAGATCAGTAATGGTAAAACCTCTTGATAACGTGATTATCAAGAGGTGAGTGTCGTTAGTTATTCTTTTTTGGAAAAATCACACTTGCCAGCACACCTATGGCTAATACCGCAAGGATCACCCATAAACTGATATTCGTTGAAATGGTGTAACCGTGGTGCCAGAGGTGGTCGGTGGCATTCAGCGCTAATTTCCCTGCCACGAAAAATAGCAACACAATTACCGCTTTTTCCAGATAGACTAAATATTGTTTTAATGCCTCAAGGACAAAGTACAAAGTACGTAAACCCAGTATGGCAAACATCATCGCGCTATAAACAATCAGTGGTTCGCGGCTGACGGCAATAATTGCAGGCACCGAATCGAAAGCAAACATAACATCCGATAATTCAATAATTGCGACACATAGCATTAGTGGTGTTGCATAGTAGGCTGCTTTGGTCACTCTTCCTACTTTGATATTTTGGTTTTCAGGTTTACTGAGTTCGAGATCAACTTCTTTTTGGGTTAATAAAAAAGCATTGCCGCTGATCTTAGGCCAAATAGGAAAAAAACGCTTAACTAACCGATATGCAAGATGCTGTGAATAATCTTCTATTTCATCATCATCACGCTGTTTTAGCATCATAACTGCTGACCACGCCACAACGAATGCAAAAATCAGTTCAACATATGGCCCTAGGCTAAGTAGCCCCGTGCCGATAGCAACGAAAATGCCTCGGAAGACGATGGCGCCAATAACTCCCCAATACAAAATACGATGTCGATAATGATTAGGGACTGAGAACCAAGAAAAAATAGCCATCATTAGGAACAAATTATCAACGGAGAGTACCTTTTCAAGGACATAACCTGTGATAAACAAGCTTGCTACCTCAGAGCCATGATGTAAATAGAGAAATACAGCAAAAACCATTGCAATAACTACCCAGAACAGCGACCAAAAAATGGCATTTTTAAGGGTGATTGCTTTATCTGAGCGGTGCATGAATAAATCGATGGCAATAGCGCCGATAGCTAATGCGATGAAAACGATAACGGTTTCTGTTGGAAAGCCAATGTGAGTGTTAGCCATATGATAGAGAGCTACCTTGCTTAAATCGAACAATTGTGACGATAAAACATAAGTCTAGACCTGTTAGCATGTGATTCACAGCCATTTTTTAGACTCGTCATACTTTATTGCAAACGGTTTAACAACTTTTTCTGATAATTCTAGCGCGTTGTACGCTTTTGTTAATAATTGGTGATTATAGCTAGCGTGGTTTTGATGGGCTGGTTAATCTATATATACTTGTCATACTTCAAGATGCAGGGGGGACTACGCTACGTTCGCCGAGTCACATAGTTCATCTATATTCCCCGCCTATCTTAGCTTGTTGTTTACCCGTATCTCGAAGTATTTAGAATAGAGTAATGAGTTTTTAAATTATGCAGTGGCTCTCAGGTTTGTGAGCGTATAAATCCACTACAAGATGACTAAAAGGATATTAAATGACGAATTCAACAGTCCGAGTTGCCGTTGTTGGCGCTGGTGGGCGTATGGGACGCCAACTCATTCAGGCTGCACAACAGCAAGAGGGTATTCAACTAGGCGCAGCAATTGAACGAGTTGGTTCTACACTGGTTGGCACTGATGCGGGTGAATTAGCAGGTATTGGTAAATTAGGCATTTCGATTGTTGATTCGTTAGATAAAGTTGCTAATGACTTTGATGTGGTCATTGATTTTACTCGCCCAGAAGCAACCTTGCAGTATTTGGCTTTCTGCCGCGCAAATAGCAAAGCGATGGTGATTGGTACTACAGGGTTTGATGAACAAGGTAAACAAGCGATTGCTGATGCCGCTAAATCTATTCCAATTGTATTTGCGGCAAATTTCAGTGTCGGTGTTAACGTTGTTCTTAAATTATTAGAAAAAGCGGCAAAAGTAATGGGTGACTATACCGATATTGAGATCATTGAAGCCCATCATCGTCATAAAGTGGATGCGCCATCCGGTACGGCACTGGCGATGGGTGAGTCAATCGCTAGCGCACTGGGTAAAGAGCTAAAAGATTGTGCTGTTTACTCACGTGAAGGATATACAGGCGAGCGCGAAGCTGGTTCAATTGGTTTTGCGACTGTACGTGCAGGCGACATTGTTGGTGAGCACACGGCTATGTTTGCTGATATCGGTGAGCGTGTAGAAATAACACATAAGGCTTCCAGTCGGATGACGTTCGCAAATGGGGCTATTAGGGCTTCAGGTTGGGTTATCCTGCAAAAGTCTGGGTTGTATAATATGAAAGATGTCCTTAACTTGGAAAACATTTAATTATTTTGATTTTAAAATGCTAGGCAAATCATGGTGTTTTAGTTTTATTTGTCATGATTTGCTTTGTTGTTATTGATTTTTTGTTTTTGTTGTTGTTTTTAATTGTTATTACCTCCGTCTGTATCCTTTTTGTCTAAATAATCATCTTTTATTATCCCTAAACATGCTTTATCATCAATTATGCAACTAATTCGGTTTGCAACCGTTTACTTTGTGTTTATGGCTGCTTGTTTTAGTGCTCAATACAATAAAAGTTAGGCTGATACCCAAAAAAGTAAGAAAAAAACGAAAAAAATGCGTTTTTTTCTAGACAAGACCTCATCTCATCATTAGAATGCGCGCAATTTGCCAAAAATTGCTTAAAAACGCATTTTGGCATTGATTTAGATCCTCAAATCTGAATTAATATGCACTAATTGTGATTTATTATTCCCTGGAGGGTGTTTTGATTAAGTCAGCTATACTGGTTCTCGAAGACGGAACCGAATTCCACGGGCGCGCCATTGGTGCTGAAGGGGCCGCTGTTGGAGAAGTCGTTTTCAATACGTCAATGACCGGATATCAAGAAATAATTACCGACCCTTCCTATTCCCGCCAAATCGTTACTCTCACTTATCCTCATATTGGTAATGTCGGCACCAATGCCGATGACGAAGAATCCCCAGAAGTTCATGCACAAGGTTTGATAATTCGTGACCTACCATTGGTTTACAGTAACTTTCGCGGTCAGGAAGGTCTATCAGAATACCTGAAGCGCCATAACGTTGTTGCAATAGCTGATATTGATACACGTAAACTGACGCGTTTGTTAAGAGAGAAAGGAGCGCAGAACGGTTGCATTATTGCTGGTGATAACCCTGACGTAGCATTAGCGCTGGATAAAGCACGCGCATTTTCTGGCCTGAACGGCTTGGATTTGGCGAAAGAAGTTTGCACTAAAGAAGCTTATACTTGGACTCAAGGTTCTTGGACTCTAGAAGAGGGTCAGCTGGGCGCAAAAAATGAAGATGAGCTACCACTACATGTTGTGGCCTACGATTTTGGCGCGAAACGTAACATTCTACGTATGCTAGTTGACCGTGGCTGTCGTTTAACGGTGGTGCCAGCGACAACATCCGCAGAAACAGTGTTAGCGATGGATCCAGATGGTATTTTCTTATCAAATGGCCCTGGCGATCCGGCTCCTTGTGATTATGCAATCAAAGCAATTCAACAATTCTTAACCACAGAGATCCCTGTTTTTGGTATCTGTTTAGGTCATCAATTATTAGCGCTAGCCAGTGGTGCGAGTACCGTAAAAATGAAGTTTGGGCACCACGGTGCGAATCACCCAGTCAAAGATGTAGATCAAAACGTTGTGATGATCACCGCTCAGAACCACGGTTTTGCGGTTGATGAATCAACATTACCCGACACATTACGTGTGACACATAAATCATTGTTTGATGGCACTCTGCAAGGTATTCACCGCACAGATAAACCAGCATTTAGCTTCCAAGGTCACCCTGAAGCAAGCTCTGGTCCTCACGATGCGGCACCACTGTTCGACCATTTTATCGAATTGATTAATGAATATCGCCAGAACCAACCAAGTCATAACGCAAAATAATCGGGAGCAATAAAATGCCAAAACGTACAGATATAAAAAGTATTCTGATCCTAGGGGCTGGCCCGATTGTTATCGGCCAAGCGTGTGAGTTTGACTATTCAGGTGCGCAAGCGTGTAAAGCATTGCGTGAAGAAGGCTATCGCGTCATTTTAGTTAACTCCAATCCTGCAACCATCATGACTGACCCAGAAATGGCCGATGCAACTTATATTGAGCCTATCCATTGGGAAGTGGTACGTAAAATCATCGAAAAAGAGCGTCCAGATGCAGTATTGCCAACAATGGGTGGGCAAACAGCGCTGAACTGTGCATTAGAACTTGAGCGCCAAGGTGTGTTAGCTGAGTTTGGTGTGACGATGATTGGTGCGACTGCTGATGCTATTGATAAAGCCGAAGATCGCCAGCGCTTTGATAAAGCAATGAAGAAAATTGGTTTGGATACCGCTCGTTCAGGTATCGCGCACAATATGGAAGAAGCCTATGCGGTTGCTGATGATGTTGGTTTCCCTTGTATTATCCGCCCTTCCTTTACAATGGGTGGTACGGGTGGCGGGATCGCTTATAACCGTGAAGAATTTGAAGAAATCTGTACG
Organism: Providencia sp. 2023EL-00965; assembly: GCF_033550225.1. Lineage (NCBI taxonomy): Bacteria > Pseudomonadati > Pseudomonadota > Gammaproteobacteria > Enterobacterales > Morganellaceae > Providencia > Providencia sp. 2023EL-00965. The sequence continues at coordinate 116,535 of NZ_JAWUEH010000007.1, forward strand.
CGAGGCTTAGATCTCTCACCAACTAATGAGCTACTCATTGATGAGTCGCTGATCGGTTGGAAAGAGTATGAAATGGAAGTGGTACGCGATAAAAACGATAACTGCATTATCGTGTGTTCGATTGAAAACTTCGATGCGATGGGGATCCACACAGGCGACTCAATTACCGTTGCACCGGCACAGACGCTGACGGACAAAGAGTACCAAATCATGCGTGATGCCTCAATGGCAGTACTGCGTGAAATCGGTGTTGAAACGGGGGGCTCAAACGTTCAGTTTTCAGTTAACCCGAAAAACGGTCGTTTGATTGTTATCGAGATGAACCCTCGTGTATCACGTTCTTCTGCATTAGCTTCTAAAGCAACAGGTTTTCCAATTGCTAAAATTGCTGCCAAATTGGCAGTCGGTTATACCCTTGATGAGTTAATGAATGACATCACGGGTGGCCGTACACCTGCATCGTTCGAACCTTCAATTGACTATGTAGTGACAAAAATCCCTCGTTTTAACTTCGAAAAATTTGCGGGTACTAACGATCGCCTGACAACACAAATGAAGTCAGTGGGTGAAGTGATGGCAATTGGTCGTACATTCCAAGAGTCGATGCAAAAAGCCTTACGTGGCCTTGAAGTTGGTGCGACCGGGTTTGATCCGAAAGTGAGCCAAGAAGATCCCGAAGCGTTGACTCGGATCCGTCGTGAATTGAAAGATGCGGGTGCTGAGCGTATTTGGTATGTTGCTGATGCATTCCGTGCTGGTCTCTCTGTAGATGGTGTCTTTAATCTGACGAATATTGACCGCTGGTTCCTTGTACAAATTGAAGAGCTCGTGCGCTTAGAAGAGCAAGTGGCAGAGCAAGGAATTAATGGGTTAACTAAAGACTTTTTACGTGCATTGAAGCGTAAAGGCTTTGCCGACGCTCGCTTAGCAAAATTGGTGGGGGTCTCTGAAGCAGAGCTACGGAAGCTACGTCAAGGTTATGACCTGCACCCAGTATATAAACGTGTGGATACTTGTGCCGCGGAATTCGCCACTGATACCGCTTATATGTACTCCACATATGAAGAAGAGTGTGAATCAAACCCTAATTCAGATAAACCAAAGGTGATGGTGTTAGGCGGTGGCCCAAATCGTATTGGTCAAGGAATTGAATTTGACTACTGTTGTGTTCATGCATCATTAGCGCTGCGTGAAGATGGCTATGAAACTATCATGGTGAACTGTAACCCTGAAACGGTTTCAACCGATTATGATACTTCAGACCGCCTCTACTTTGAGCCAGTAACGTTAGAAGATGTGTTGGAAATTGTGCGTATTGAACAGCCTAAAGGGGTAATTGTTCAGTATGGCGGGCAAACACCATTGAAATTGGCGCGTGCATTAGAAGCCGCTGGTGTACCCGTGATTGGTACTAGCCCTGATGCGATTGACCGTGCAGAAGATCGTGAACGCTTCCAGCAAGCAGTCAACCGCTTGAATCTAAAACAGCCACAAAATGCAACCGTGGCAACCATCGAACAGGCTGTTGAAAAAGCAGCAGGGATTGGTTATCCGCTGGTGGTTCGTCCCTCTTATGTTCTAGGTGGACGAGCAATGGAAATCGTTTATGACGAAACGGATTTACGCCGTTATTTCCAAACAGCGGTGAGTGTGTCAAATGATGCACCAGTTCTGTTAGATCGCTTCCTTGATGATGCCGTTGAAGTTGACGTGGATGCTATCTGTGATGGCGAAATAGTCTTGATTGGCGGGATCATGGAGCACATCGAACAAGCGGGTGTTCACTCAGGTGACTCTGCATGTTCATTGCCCGCTTATACACTTAGCCAAGAAATCCAAGATGTGATGCGTGAGCAAGTACGCAGTTTAGCTTTTGAATTACGTGTTCGTGGCTTGATGAACGTACAGTTTGCGGTGAAAAACAATGAAGTGTATTTGATTGAAGTTAACCCGCGTGCCGCACGTACGGTGCCATTTGTGTCTAAAGCAACAGGGGTTCCACTCGCGAAAGTGGCTGCTCGCGTGATGGTTGGACAATCATTGACAGAGCAGGGCATCACCAAAGAAATCATTCCTCCTTATTATTCTGTGAAAGAAGTGGTACTGCCGTTTAACAAATTCCAAGGCGTTGACCCTATTTTAGGGCCTGAAATGCGTTCAACGGGCGAAGTTATGGGGGTTGGCCGTACATTTGCAGAGGCTTTTGCTAAAGCGATGTTAGGCAGCAGCTCGACCATGAAAAAATCAGGGCGTGCTTTATTGTCGGTGCGCGAAGGGGATAAGACACGTGTTGTTGATTTAGCCGCTAAACTACTGAAACATGGTTTTGAGCTAGATGCGACCCATGGTACCGCGATTGTACTGGGCGAAGCAGGGATCAACCCACGTTTAGTCAATAAAGTTCACGAAGGGCGTCCACATATTCAAGATAGGATCAAAAATGGTGAGTACGATTATATCGTTAATACCACTGCGGGCCGTCAAGCTATTGAAGACTCTAAATTGATCCGCCGTAGTGCCCTACAGTATAAAGTGCACTATGACACTACATTGAATGGGGGTTTTGCAACAACCATGTCATTGAGTGCTGATCCAACTGAGAAAGTGATTTCAGTTCAGGAAATGCATGCGCTGATCAAATAACTAAATCGTCAGTTCAGTCAGCCCTGTTATTGAAAAATAACAGGGCTTTTTTGAGCACATTTACTCTAAATAATTCAAGAATGCAGGTAGGCGACAAGCGAAGATAGCCGATGAGCATAGGAAAACTATGTGATTCGGGTAGCTGAGTGTAGTCAACAACCCTGCAACTTGAAGTATGACGAGTAAAATTTATTGGATTGCTTGGCGATGCTTAGATATCTTATATTCAATATCCTTTATCCACGAAACCTTTAAGTCATGGAATTGTTGGTCGGCTGCAAATAGCGCCGCACCTCGTAAAGACAATTCACGAATATCATCTTGTGGGATATTGGCCACACTCATTTCGCGATTGTATTGACGAAATGATTCCATTTTATTATCACAGTAGCCCAGAGCAGCTTCGGCGATCTCCGTGGCTGATTGATTATTTTTACTCGCAATATCAAAAGCATATTGGTCAATACAGGATTTTGCTTCTTCTGCTTTTTCATAGCCGGGAGTACTAGGCTCACCAATATCTAAGCTATCAGCGAACCCTATTACAGGAAGTAAAAGCAATCCAATGGATATTGCTTTTATGTTCATTTATTCACCATCATTTATAAGTGTGGATTATTCGGCGGAATTATACACTCGTCATACTTCAAGTTGCAGGGCTTTTCATTGCGGTATCAGTGACTACTTCACGCTCAGCGAATCGCAGTGGTGGCCTATGCTTCCTAACTATCTTCGCTTGTCGACTACCTGCATCTCGCATTATTGAGAGTATAATCAGCGCCATAGTGATCTGCTACAAGAAAAAGATAAAATTATACAAAAGAAATATATTTTAAATGATAACGAGTGTATTGACTCTCACGTAACGTGAGGCATTAACCTGCAAGTCGATCACAGGAGGACAAAGATGCTATTTCAAGTGGGTGAAATTGCCCAGAAAACAGGGCTAACTATTCGTACACTTCATCATTATGAAGAAATAGGGTTATTAGTTCCGACTGCAAGAACCGATGCAGGTTATCGTTTGTATAACGTACAATGTCTTGAGCGTTTGACACAAATTCAAATGTTAAGGCAAGTGGGCGTAAAACTTAAAGACATCGGTGAGATCTTAGATGGTCAAAGTGGTGATATGGCGCAAATGCTGCAAGAGCGTATTGATGCTCTGTCGGCACAAATGAAGCAGATGGCACAGTTGCAATATCGATTGGAGCAGCTTCAGCGGCAGATGCAGGCTGGCGACATTCTCACTCAGACTGATTGGTTTTCCATTTTGGAGATGATGTCCATGTATGATAAGTACTTTACACCAAAAGAATTAGAGCAGATGCCACTGTATACGGCTCACACCCTAAAGAGCGAAGAGTGGCAGCAACGAGTTAGTACAGTCAAATCCTTAATAAAGGAAGGGGTTGCACCTAGCTCCGAGCAAGCAAAGAAAGTCGCAACGGAATGGATGATAGCGCTGGAACGTGATACTGGCGGAAGCCCCGATTTTTTTGCTCGCCTAAACACGATCCATTTATCAGACAATGAATTTGCTATTTCATCGGGTATTACTGAGGAAATGATTGAGTATGTTGCTAGAGGGTTTAGTGAACATCAGCTAGATATTTTCAAACCCCACTTAACGGAGCCACAATTTGCTTTTGTTCAAGAACACTATTTTGAATCAGGTAGAGTGTGGCCTGAGCTGATCGCTGGTCTCTATAATGCACAAAAAGCGGGTCTTCCACCTGAATCAGCAGAGGTTCAATCATTGGCTCAAATGTGGTTGACCATGTTTAATCAATTTACTGGTGGTGATCCCGTACTACAGGAAAAAATTCGTCAAATTTACCAAGAGGATCCTGTTATTTCTCGTGGCACATGGATGACCCCTGAAATTGGGCAATATCTGTTTGCTGCACTGACAGTTTATTTTGCTCACTAATAAATCATTTGCCGCCTTTAAGAGGCGGCTCGATGTTGTTGACGAAGCGGGATAAAAGCGTGGTTTTTCCCGCTTCGTGTTATCAGCCGAAAATCAATGAATTGATTTTGCTCGTTTATTTCAACACTCTAAACAACTACCGCCAAGCAGAATACGTTTGGCGGTAGTCTGTGCATCCTTTAAGAGACGGCTTTTTGCTTATTCTGTTTTATTACTGAGAGCTTTACGATGCTTCCAATACACCATAATCGACCCTATTAAACCACCAATAAGTAGCAATACAGGTAAAATCATCAGCACACTGATGACGACCTGTTCATGCTGTTTGATAAATGGAATTTGGTTCAGCGCATAGCCCAGTGTGACGATAATCCCGACCCACAACAGCCCGCTTAACCAATTGAATAACTGAAAACGGCGATGACTCAGTTCAGAGAGTCCTGCAAGGACAGGCAATAATGTTCGCACAAAGGCTAAGAAGCGGCCTATCAACAGCGCATATAGCCCCTGTTTATGAAACATATGGTTCGCTTTTTCATGATATTCATGAGGGATTTGCGCTAGCCAACGCTTAACTAATTTTGTTTCGCTTAGCCATCTTCCCTGTAGAAAACCTAGCCAACAACCAACGCTTGCTGCGGTAGTAAGTAATAAAATCGTTGGGATAAAACTCAATACACCTTTCGCGATTAATGCACCTGAAAGGATCAATAGGGTATCACCGGGTAAAAAGGCTGCGGGAAGCACCCCATTTTCTAAGACGATGACCACAAAGAGAACTGTATAAATAACCCAAAGTACTTCTGGATTGGAGAGTTTAAGAAAATCGTGGTGCCAAAGTGCCAGTACGATTTCGCGTAGTACTTCCATAATCGTTCCTGTATTTACGAAAAAAGCTGCGAAAAAAGCGAATTCTTTATTATATTACAGGAAAAAATGACGCTAAGTTTGATTTGTTTACTGAATGTGTGGATTAGTTGAAATTTTAATAGGGGTCATACCAATACTTTCATATTAGCAAACACTATGAAAGTATTGGAAAAAAATACATGCTTAAATGCGTTCAAATGCCAATGCCAGATCATCAATCAGATCTTGTGGATGCTCTAGGCCAACATGGATACGGAAAAAGGTGCCGTCATTAGGTTGGAAATCGTATTGACGCATACTTAATAGATCTTCTTTTTGGTAGCCTAAAATTAATGATTCATAGCCACCCCATGAATAGCCCATTTTGAAGTGGCTAAAATGGTTTAGAAAATCTTCAAATTGCTGCTGGGAGAGACGTGATTTTAGTTGAAAAGAGAATAATCCATTGCTGCCGCTAAAATCGCGAACAAAAAATGAGTGTCCCGGGCAAGAAGGTAAAGCTGGGTGGTAAACAGATTCAACTTCAGGCCGTTGTTCTAACCATTGTGCAACAGTGAGGCCACTACTTTCATGCTGTTTTAAGCGCGTGGCTAATGTGTGCAAACCACGTCCAGCCATATATACCGTATCGGGATCCGCGGTTTGACCAAGTAAATAGGAATTTTCACGTAATGTCTTAATACAGCGTTGATTGGCAACAGCAATGCCTAACATTGAATCTGAATGACCATTGATATATTTGGTAGCAGATTGGATTGAAATATCAATATCGAGTAGCAAAGGTTTCAGTAATACACCTGCGGCCCAAGTATTATCAATCATGATAATCGTTTCAGGTGCTTGTTGGCGGATAGCTTGAACAATCGCAGGAAGATCATGTATTTCCATGGTAATAGAACTAGGTGCTTCTAAAAAAACAATACGTGTATTAGTGCGCAATAGTTCGGCAATACCAGCGCCGATTAACGGATCAAAATAGTCGGTTTTAATGTTTAGCTTGGTAAGGATTTTGTCACAAAAATTTTGTGTCGGATCGTAAGCTGAGCCTGTGACTAGAATATGATCGCCAGAAGAAACAAAAGATAATATTGAATTGGTAATAGCAGCTGCGCCAGAAGGGTATAATACTGTGCCTGCACCACATTCAAGTTCAGTCATGGCCTCTTGGAAGGCAAAGTGTGTTTGGGTTCCTCTGCGACCATAAAAAAGGACTGAATTTGCCCTATTTTGTGTCGCATGGCGCTTCTCTTCAACAGTGTCAAAAATCACTGACGAGGTGCGCTGAATAATTGGATTAACACCTTTTTGGGTATATTTAGGATTTCTGCCAAGATGGACAAGTTGTGTTTCGGGGCGGATCTTTGCCATATTGTGTCCTTGCACTTGCTTAAAGTAGGGAAACCGGAAAGTCGTTAATTGAAGTTAAATGATTTGATTGAGGAAGTACATGCTTTAACTTTCAATCTGATTTTTTTTCATGTCAGCTTAAAATAACCTCATGATTGCAATGGGCTTGTTTGCTTTAGAGCAAAAAATAATAAAAAAATGCTGAATAGTAATGATAATTACTATCAATTCGCGTCATGTTTGATATTATCAGCACCGTCATTTTTAAAAATGACACATTAGGCGAGGGAACTTCGCTTTTATAGGTTAGTCGGTGACTGTAAATACAATATCATCGGCACACATTTTTACTCTAAATAATTCAAGGTTGTATTAGTGACAAGTGAACAAGTTGCTAGGCGCATAGATAAGTATGTGGCTGGTGCGAGTGAGCATAGTCAACAACACGATAACTTGAAGTATAACGAGTATATTAATAGAACACAGAAAAAGAGAATATAAGGCCAACTGATGCGTAAACTAACAGCTTCTATTCTATTGGCGATGGGCCTGATGGGAACTGCATATGCGGATACCACACCAGAGACAACCCCAACATCAGCTCAAACAGCACCGGCTGCTTCGGGTTCTGAAGCAAATAACCCATCCGCAGCGACGCCAATTGCACAAAATCAAGCCAGTGCTGAAAACAATACATCAGCACCTGTTATCAGTGAAAGCATTGAAATTGCACCTGAAAACCAAGGCGGTTTCGACAAAGATTTATCGGTTTGGGGGATGTATCAAAACGCAGATAATGTTGTTAAAACCGTTATGATAGGGCTGGTTATTGCATCAATTATCACATGGGCATTGTTCTTCTCTAAAGGTATTGAGCTATTAGTTGCTCGTCGACGCTTGAAATCAGAAGCAAAAGCATTAGCAGAAGTTAAATCGCTTGATGAGGCGGTTAGTATCGCGAGCAATTTCAAAGCAAATAGTGTGACTAGTTTGTTGCTTAATGAAGCGGTTGCTGAAAGGACACTGTCTGCACAAAGTACTGATTTAGCGGGTATTAAAGAACGAACTGGCTTCCGCTTAGAGAGAGCGATTGCTGCAATTAGCCGCTATATGGGGCGCGGTAATGGGTATTTAGCGACTATTGGCGCAATTTCGCCATTTGTGGGGCTATTTGGTACCGTTTGGGGGATCATGAATAGCTTTATTGGTATTGCTCACTCACAAACAACTAACTTAGCTGTTGTGGCTCCTGGGATTGCCGAAGCACTATTAGCAACGGCGATCGGTCTGATTGCGGCAATTCCAGCTGTGGTTATTTATAACATTTTTGCTCGTATGATTAATAACTATCGTGGTCAGATTGGTGATGTTGCAGCACAGGCTGCGCTACTATTAGGTCGTGACCTCGATCTGGCAAATAGTAAAGCAAGGTAACAACGATTATGGCAATGCGTTTAGGCGATGAACAAGATGATAGCGGTGAAATGCATGAAATTAACGTAACACCTTTTATTGATGTTATGTTAGTCCTTCTGATCATTTTTATGGTTGCTGCTCCATTAGCAACGGTTGATATCAAAGTTGATTTACCTGCTTCGACAGCAAAACCACAGCCGCGTCCGGAAAAACCTGTATTCCTAACAGTAAAATCAGATAGCCAGCTATTTATTGGCGATCAAGCGGTAACAAAAGAGCAGCTAGCAACATCACTAGATGCTGCAACCAACGCCAATAAAGAGACCACCATATTTTTCCAAGCGGATAAGACCGTTGACTATGAAACAATGATGGATGTTATGAATGCATTACGGCAGTCAGGGTATCTCAAGATTGGTTTAGTTGGTATGGAAGCGACCGCCCCTAAGCAGTAAATCATATAGCTTTGTACAACGCGTTTTACCTCATTTGAGATAAAACGCGTTTTTTGTTACTCATTATTGGTTGAGTCTCCTTTCATTTATGCCTGTAATCATTAATTTTTTGAATTAATGTCATCGTTTTATGGTTAAAAAATGTATAAAAAATGTAACTTATATGTTCATTATTTTTGTTTTTTTCACTAGATTAGTTCACTAAGTGATTATTAAAAATAAACCATTTTTTCTTTATGGGATTATTTAATTTTGAATAATACTAAGTAGTTACGCGTAACTTCTAACTCGAAAATAGTGTCAATTTAATCTAGGTAATATATAACTTATTGTTATTTAAATAATAAATATAATCCCTTGTAGTTTTGATGAATAGAATGTGAATTTATTCATTTTTCGTGTTACTGAGTAAATAAGGTAATAGAATAAATTAGATTAATACTTATTAAGATTCAATATATATGAATAAATAAATATAATAATTAAATTTTAATCTATTTCCAGATAAGGAGAGTTTATTAAATAATTAGTTTTGTAACATTTTCAAGATATCAGTAATTATGTAAATTATATCTAAAAATATATATTAATGTTTTTTCAAAACATGATGTTTTGCATATTACTATGATTTTATTGTTCTTTTTACTTTTTCTTTGATGATTTTAGTTAAATGAAAAAAACACTTGCGCAACAATTATGTTGCGTTATAATGCAATCAATAACATTTGGAAATACTTTTAAATACTTTTCATGTTTTAAACTATTTATTTTCTTTATACGCCAAACTAGGGAAATATAAATTAACCTTGATCTCTTGAGTTAACAAAAATAAGTTTTACCACTTTTTTGCTTTAATCATGAATCGGTTTATTAGTTGAAGAATGTTATTCTGAAGTCAAATGGGCTGATTTCAGACTACGCATAGCAATGCAACGCCTTAACAGGCAATTTCATATTATACTCCTCTATTATAGATAAATAAGACTACACATTCATGCGTTATCTCTGATAACGCTTTTTTTTGTCTTAAATTTAAGTTAAAACAACGAATTATTTTTTATCTAGTAGTTGCACGCCGATGTTCTCTGCTAGCTTTTTATGCTAATTAGACCAATTGCGGTCTATTTAAGTATGACTAGCATTATTTAAACAAATATCTTCACGAAATGAATTATCGGAGTATTATGTTACCTCTACTGCTGTGGGGAATATACTCGTCATATTTCAAGTTGTAAGGCTTTTCGTTGAGGTATAAGTGACTATGCTTAGCTAGTCGGGTCACATAGTTTTTCTATGCTCTCCCTCTATCTTCACTTATCGCCTACCTACACCTCGAACTATTTAGAGTATAGATACAACAGCGGGCTTCTCTGCCAGGTACTGGCGTGAATCAATTGGAAGTTAACATGACTTGGTCTGAGTTTAAATCTCACTATCTCATCCGTTTTTGGAAACCTTTACCTGCCGTTATTGCAGCAGGTGTTCTCTCGACATACTACTTTGGCTTAACTGGCACATTTTGGGCTGTAACTGGTGAATTTACTCGTTGGGGTGGGCACATCTTACAGCTCTTTGGTGCTGAGCCTGAAAATTGGGGATACTTTAAAGTCATTGGTTTTTCGGGTAGCCCATTAGATAGAATTGATGGCGTAATGATCATCGGGATGTTTGCTGGATGTTTCGCTGCCGCGCTATGGGCAAATAACGTTAAACTACGAATGCCTCAACATCGGATCCGTATTTTCCAAGCGATTATTGGCGGTATCATTGCTGGGTTTGGTGCTCGCTTAGCAATGGGGTGTAATCTTGCCGCATTTTTCACTGGGATCCCTCAATTTTCTTTACACGCATGGTACTTTGCTATCGCAACTGCGGCAGGCTCTTACTTTGGGGCTAAATTCACGCTGATGCCAATGTTTAGGATCCCCGTTAAATTGAAAAAAGTTTCTGCGGCCTCCCCTTTAACACAGCGGACTGATGTCGCTAAAAAACGCTTCAAATTAGGGATGACGGTATTTTTAATCGCCATTGCATGGGGGTTTTATACCTTATGGGATGCGCCTGTACTCGGTATCGCCATTTTGTGTGGCATAGGGTTTGGTTTACTGATTGAACGTGCTCAAATTTGCTTTACTTCTGCATTCCGCGATTTATGGATCACGGGAAGAACTCACATGGCAAAAGCGATTATTATTGGTATGGCTGTCAGCGCGATTGGTATTTTTAGTTATGTACAACTCGGTGCCACACCAAAAATATTGTGGGCGGGACCCAATGCGGTTATTGGCGGATTGCTGTTTGGCTTCGGGATAGTGTTAGCTGGAGGCTGTGAAACAGGTTGGATGTATCGGGCTGTTGAAGGGCAAGTTCATTATTGGTGGGTTGGTTTTGGTAACATCATTGGAGCGACCATTCTGGCTTATTATTGGGATGATCTGGCCCCTTGGTTAGCCACTGATTTTGATAAGGTCAATTTACTCGAAACATTTGGTCCGCAAGGCGGCTTAGCTGTAACTTATTTGCTATTAGCATTAGCCTTTATTTTAATGTTGGTATGGGAAAAATATTTTTTCCGTAAGCGCACACAAACTCAAGCAATAACAACAACGGAGGCATCATGAGCCATAAAGAAATTATCCCTGACTATCGATTAGATATGGTTGGTGAGCCTTGTCCTTATCCAGCAGTAGCAACACTAGAAGCGATGCCATCGTTAAAAAAAGGGGAAATATTGGAAGTGGTGAGCGATTGCCCACAATCGATTAATAACATCCCTTTAGATGCAAAAAATTATGGCTATACGGTGTTGGATATTCAACAAGATGGGCCGACTATACGGTATTTGATCCAAAAATAATCAATCTCCATCAGATACCCGTCATACTTCGCGCCGCAGCGTTGTGCGCCTAGCTGTAACACGAATTATTTAGGTTATCTTATTGATTTTTTTTAAATATTATAAGACTAAATTTTAGTGATGTTATTGGCGGGATAGGGGATATCCCGCCGTTGGATTATTGATCTTGCCAGTGGGTTAAATCTAAGACAAGTTCACATTCATCATCAACATAAGCGCCAGTTGGGATAAAACCGAGCTTTTGGTAGAACTCAAAAGGACTTTCTTCTCCTTCGCCACAGCTGTTATATAGACGTGGATAACCTTTCTTTTTTAAATAACGAATCACTTGCAGTAAAGCTTCTCGGCCAAAACCTAGTTTTTGATAGGGCTCTGCTATCATAAAACGCCATAGCATAATGCCATCATATTCGAGTTCATCATCATCTAACCCAGAGTGCAGCATGATAAAACCAACGGGAACATCATCAGCATATATACCTCGATACCATGCACAATCTGAAAATTGAGCTTCAACAATAGAGTATGCATTATCCGCTACCATACTACGTTGTGCTTCACTAAGTGTATGGCTTAACAGACAAATTTCAGAGAAGTTATCTGCCGTAATTTTTTGCAGAGTGACAAGTGAATGTTCATCCACTTCTGGTTCGATGAGCTCTTTCATAACAATTCCTGCGATTGAAGTTTGACCTTATGGTTGCGACTTGATTATTTTTGTTATTGAAATGTAATTCAGCAGAGATTTGGCGGGTAGTCAATGACTTAATAGTGGCAATGCTAGCAAGGTCTAAAAAGTGATGGCAACACGATGAAATTGTGTTGCCAATGATAAAATAAATTGTTGATTAATGTTCGGCTTCACCACCGAGGACATCAATAAGGCGAGTGATAAGCGCACTGAGTTCGCCTGTCATTAGGGCATAATCGGCATCAAAGCGCTGAGCATAATCTTCTTTGCCAATATCATCGTTTTGTTCTTTTAATGTATCACTGAATTTTAACCTTTTTAGTGAACCATCATCCGAAAGCATAAACTGTATGCGCTCTTCCCAATCTAAAGCCAATTTAGTGACTAATTTTCCAGCTTCGATATGTGTGGCTATTTCGTCGGAAATTAATTCCTGTTTTTTACAACGGATAATGCCGCCCTCCTCAAGGATGGCTTTTAATTCAGCTTCATCCATCACAGAAAAACCTTGAGGTAGGGAGCCCGAACGGATCCACTCGGTTAAAGTCAGTTCGATTGGATCTTTAAATGTGAGTGGTACTACAGGAAGTGAGCCTAGGCTTTTACGCAGTAAAGCCAAGTTGTCTTCGGCTCGTTTCGCACTTGCTGCATCAACAATAATTAATTGATTAACAGTATCAATCCATATATAGGTTTTGCTGTATTTGCTGAATGCTCTAGGCAGTAATGCATGAACGACTTCATCTTTAAGGGAGTCTTTTTCTGTTTTTTTCAGTTTACGACCTTGGTCAGCTTCCAGTTTTTCGATTTTATCTTGTAGTTCTTGCTTAATCACTGGAGAAGGTAACATTTTCTCTTCTTTTTTCGCGCAGATCAGAATTTGGTTACCCGCAGCGTGAGTTAAAGAGTCAGAACCCTTCATTGGTGACACCCAACCTGTTTGCATCATGTCTTGGCTACCGCAAGGGTGATAGGCGAGAGGGGCAAGCTGTTTTTCTAGATCGTCAGCACTGAGTGTCAGATCACGATTCAGACGATAGACCAATATATTCTTGAACCACATGAAAAACCTACCTTTGTTGATGGATTGCCTATTTTAGCCGATGGCTATGATAACGAATTGTCAGTTATTAAGCGAAAAAAAATGCCCTATCACATAATTTATTACGTGTAGCAGTATTAATGGCATGTTTTCTATACACTATAAGTACAGAACGAATACTCAGGTGGAGCAACGATGAGAATTGGAATTGATCTCGGTGGTACTAAGATTGAAGTTATCGCACTGGATGATGATGGTGAGACTTTATTTAGAAAACGGGTCGCGACGCCTCGTGGTGATTATCAAGCAACACTAAATGCAATTGTGAGTTTAGTTAGCGATGCAGAATTAGCAACAGGGCAAAAAGGCACTGTTGGTGTCGGTATTCCAGGTACATTATCTCCAGTAACAGGACGGGTGAAGAATGCAAATTCAACATGGTTGAATGGGCAGTTTTTTGATGCGGATTTAGCCAAGCTGCTAGGACGCCCCGTAAAAGTGGCGAATGATGCGAATTGTCTTGCCGTATCAGAGGCCGTTGATGGCGCAGGCAAAGGCGCTAAAGTCGTGTTTGCCGTTATTATTGGGACTGGATGCGGAGCAGGAATTGCAATTAATGGGCAAGTGCACTCAGGGGGAAATGGTGTTGCTGGGGAATGGGGGCATAACCCACTACCTTGGCAAGATGAACAAGACCATGCATTTTTTCAGGGTGAACAATGTTATTGCGGTTTAGTTGGCTGTACCGAGCTTTTTGTTTCTGGAACGGGGTTCATGAGTGACTATCGCAAGTATACAGGTGAAACAAAAACAGGTTCAGAGATTATTGAATTGATTGGGGCAGGTGATCAACATGCGACGTCTGTGATGCATAACTATCAGTCGCGTCTTGCAAGAGCATTGGCCCAAGCCATTAATATGTTAGATCCTGATGTTATTGTGCTTGGTGGGGGAATGAGCAACGTCGATAATTTATATCAAACATTACCGCCATTAATTAGAAATTGGGTATTTGGACGTGAATGTGATACACCAATTCGCAAAGCAGTGCATGGCGATTCGAGTGGTGTACGTGGTGCTGCGTGGTTGTGGCCGCAAAATTAGGTATGACAATGATGACTTTTTGTGACTTATATTCAATTAAATCAATCTAATTAAGATAGGTAGTGACTTCACTTTATATCAAGTGCACTGTTTACATTCGTCACGCTGCAAGTTGCAGCGCTTTTCGTTTAGGTATAGGGCTATCCGAGGCCACATACTTATATATGTACAGCGAGATAATATCACTTGCTGCTTAGCTGCACCTCGAATTACTTAAAATCTATGAAGATCTTAAAATAGGGTTTTGAGCACTTTTCTGACTAAAAATGATTTTGCATCAATTTGTGTAGAGGAATTACAGATGAATAATATTTTTAAACTGTCGGCGCTAGCTTTGTTTATCACATTGAATGCCAATGCTGCGACAGTTGATTTACGTGTTATGGAAACGTCTGACATTCATAGTAACTTGATTGATTTTGATTATTATAAGGATAAATCAACAGATCAGTTTGGGTTAGTTCGAACTGCAAGTTTGATTAAAGCGGCTAAAGCTGAAGCAACGAATGCTGTGTTGGTGGATAACGGTGACTTAATTCAGGGCAGCCCATTAGCAGACTACATGGCAGCGAAAGGCATCGAAGAAGGGGGATCCCATCCAGCCCATAGTTTAATGAATACCATGGGGTATACCGTAGGTAACTTTGGTAACCATGAATTTAATTTTGGGTTGGATTACCTGAAAAAAGCCATTGCTGGCGCTAAATTTCCTTATATAAACGCGAATATTATTGATGCTAAAACGGGGGAAAACTTTTTTACACCTTATATTATCGTTGATACGCCAGTTAAAGATCGTGACGGCAAAGAGCATAACTTGAAGATTGGCTATATAGGTTTTGTTCCACCACAGATTATGATTTGGGACAAACCAAACTTAAGCGGTAAAGTTACCGTCAATGATATTACTGAAACCGCCAAAAAATTTGTGCCGCAAATGAAGAAAGAAGGTGCCGACATCATTGTCGCGATCCCGCACTCAGGCTTCTCTCAAGAGCCATATAAAGCGATGGCTGAAAATTCCGTTTATTACCTGAGCGATGTTCCGGATATTAATGCCATTATGTTTGGTCATTCACATGGTGTATTTCCAAGCAAGGAATTTGCAAATATTAAAGGGGTCGACATTGCCAAAGGAACGGTTAATGGGATCCCTGCTGTTATGCCTGGGCAATGGGGCGATCACCTTGGTGTCGTTGATTTGGTATTAAACAATGATGACGGGAGCTGGAAAGTTGTTGATGCAAATGCACAGGCGCGCCCTGTTTATGATAAAGCCAATAAAAAACCATTAGTTGAACGTGATAATGAATTGGCTAAAATCATTGATAAACCACACAATGAGACGCGTCAATTTGTTAGCAAACTGATCGGTAAAGCTTCTGACAATATGTACAGCTATTTGGCCTTAGTCCAAAGTGATCCAACGGTTCAGATCGTGAATGATGCCCAAATTGATTACACCAAACACTATATTCAAGGTGATCCTGATCTAGCCGATCTGCCTGTTTTAGCTGCTGCTGCACCATTTAAAGTCGGAGGAAGGAAAAATGCACCGGATGAATTTGTTGAAGTAGAAAAGGGCGATTTAACTTTCCGTAATGCCGCAGATTTGTATTTATATCCTAATACGTTAGTTGTAGTGAAAGCGACAGGCGCAGAAGTCGTTGAATGGCTTGAGTGCTCGGCTGGTATGTTTAATCGTATCGATCCTCAATCAACATCACCTCAAAGCTTAATCAATTGGGATGGTTTCAGAACTTATAATTTTGACACCATTAGTGGAGTTAGCTATCAAATAGATCTGACTCAGCCTGCAAAATATGATGTAGATTGTCAGCCTGTAAGCCCACAGTCTAATCGCATTAAAAATGTCACTTATCAAGGGAAGCCAATAGATCCTAAAGCGACCTTTTTAATTGCAACCAATAACTATAGAGCTTATGGCGGTAAATTCGCTGGAACAGGGGACAACCATATCGCGTTTGCATCACCCGATGAAAATCGTTCAATACTCGCTTCTTATATTGCCAAGGTTTCTAAACAACAAGGGCAGGTTGCAAGCAAAGCAGATAACAACTGGTCTTTCTTACCTATCAAAACAGATAAGCAATTAGATATTCGTTTTGAGACATCTCCAACAGAGAAAGCAGCAGCATTTATTAAGCAACATTCACTGTATCCGATAAAACAAGTAGGAACAGATAGTATTGGTTTCGCTATTTACCAAATTGATTTAACTGAAAAATAAGTGAAATATTAATTAAGTATGGCTTTTGATTAATAATAGAACCCCTCGTTATTATTTATATTATATTAATAATAACGAGGGGTTCTATTTTATGTGTATTTTTAAAATTAAAAATATAAAAAATGTAATAATTAAAATGTAAAGAAAGTAAAATTTAATGAGACTTAGGTTTCTAAAAACAAAACATTAATTTTTTTATATACTTTAAAATTGAATTAATTCCTAAATTATTTTAGAAAGTGATTTTTAATGATGTTCAGTTTTTAATATTTTTAGCTTCTAAGATTAAATATCTTTCTCATTTTCCTCTTATTAATTAATCAAAATAAATCTATCTTAAATTGATATTTTGATGCTGTACACTTATGAAGTAATGTGAGAGAAATGTTGGTTATGTAAAAAAACACATATCTTTGTTGTGATTTTTTGAATTATTAGTGATTTTTCATAAGAAAATATCTCTAATAGACTATTATCTTAAGATGATTATATGATAAAAAAATACAACTCATAATATGGGTAATAAGGGTGATAATCTAAAAATGTAGCTAAGGTAATATATATTTAAACATAAAATGATTTTTTTTGGTGTTAATGTCGATTTTTCGATTTAAAGTAGGGTTTTACTCCTCATTATCTCTGTCTTGTTTGAAAAAATAGTGGTTAATTCTGGTTTGTTGTTTCTTAATAACATTATGTTTTTATTGATTTTGTTTATTTCTATTTGCTCTTGATGTTGCTAATTAATTAAGTTTCTTTATCTACTCGCGAATGAGTGGGGTTATTTGTTTTTAAATGCCAGATGCGTAATATATTGGGTATCAACTGATCTGAAGCAAAACATGAATAATAAATTCAGAGGTACCCTCACATGGAAATTGAAAGATATAAATACTCATTGTCAATTGGACAAAGAATTAAATCACTCAGATTACAAAATGGTTGGAGTGGTGAAACGCTAGGTAAAATAACTGGAATAAGCCAACAGCAAATTTCCCGTTTTGAGCGTGGAATAAATAGAATTGATGTTGAATCATTAGCTAAATTTGCTAATGCATTTAATGTGAATATCGTAGTTTTATTATCTGATTATGACAAGACTATTTACGACAAAAATATATTTGTTGCAAATACCTTAGTTATTTAAATTCGGGATGTAGTATTAAAAGGATTTAGCCCAACTGTAGTTATCAATATGTGTAGTTAATCATCCTTATTTTAATAATAAAGGATAGGACTCGTTTTATCTTACAAAGGTCAAATATGAAAAAATCTCTTTTAGTTTTATTAGTTGCATCTTCAGTTTCGGCATCAGTTATGGCAGCAGATGGTACTATTACTTTTAATGGTGAAATTACTGCAACAACTTGTGATATCACTTCAAGCAATGGCGGAAAAGACTTCACCGTTACTTTACCAAAAGTGTCTACGACAGCATTAGCAAATGCTGGTGACATTGCTGGTGTTACACAATTTGATCTGATATTGGAAAACTGTACTTCAAACGTTGCTGTTGCAGCAAGTTTTGAAAATACAACCAATACAGACGCAAGTAATGGTAACTTAAACCCAACAACAGGCCCTGCAAATGTTCAGATCCGTTTAGCTGACTCTACTGGTACTCAAGCTAAAGTAAACGGTGGTGCAGCTGGACAGACAAATATTGTCAATGGTAGTGCAACACTGCCATTCCAAGCTTTCTACTTTGCTAAAGCTCCTGTAGTTGATGCTGGTATTGTTACTGCTCAAGTTAATTATACAATAGTATATCCATAATAGTAGTAATGTCAGGGGCACTGTCCCCTGACATTAATAATCGGCAAAGTGGAAATGTATTTTCCACTTTGTTTTAAAACATAACACATATTAACTATAAAAATCATTTAGAGCTATTCAGTAAGATGGTGATTACTACTCTTCTTTTTATTTAAAATAATTTATTTAATTAGATAACTAAGTTTAAGGTTGGAATATTATGATAACTCGATTATCAATTATAAGAAAATTAATTTTATTGTTTTCATTTTTTGTTATATCAACATCTGTTTATGCTAGTGTGGTTATTAATGGAACTCGTGTTGTTTATAATGAAAAATCTAAAAGTAAAATTGTTCAACTTGTTAATGAAAATAAGTGGCCAGCCCTTGTTCAAGTATGGCTAGATAATGGCGATCCAAATGAACCGCCTGAAAAAATTAAAACTCCATTTGCTATTACTCCTCCAATATTCAAAATGGGAGCAAATTCAGGACAAAATCTACGTTTAACTTATCTTGGTGAGCCATTACCAAAAGATAAAGAATCAATTTATTATTTGAATGTATTAGAGGTACCACCAGAAGATCAGGATGCTATTGAAAAACAACAAAATACTATGCAAATAGCGATTAGAACAAGAATCAAATTGTTTTTTAGACCTGAAGGGCTGGGTATGCCTGCATTAGTTAATGAAAAACTTAATTTTTCATTTGTAAAATCGGCTAAAGGTAATCAAGTATTAGTAAAAAATAATTCACCTTGGTATATCACCTTGCAGGATGTTTCTATTTCAAATGGCTCAAAAAAATTAAAACTAGAAAGTAATATGGTCGCACCATTTTCTACAATAGAACTAGGTAATGAACAAAGTAATTCAATACCCAGTGAATATCTAAACTCTAAAAAAGTGAACTACAGCGTAATTAATGACTACGGTGGTGTGGATCACTATGAATCAAATATATAATTAAATGGTATTGACATGAAAATTAAATTAATATTTTTATTTGTTTCCTTGTCTTTAGGGGTTGGTAGATTGGCATTTGCTATAGATGAAAAACCAAGTGAAAAAAAATATTCATATCATGAGGGGTTTTTAGTTGGTAATGCTAAATCAATTTCTATAGATAAATTATCTGAGGATCAAATCCCTCCTGGAGATTGGTCTGTTGATATATATTTAAATAATGAGTTTCTCTATAACAAGAACGTACTTTTCTATGAAAATGGTAATGGAAAAGTTGTTCCTTGTTTAACACAAGAAGATATTGATAATTTTAATATAAAACCTGAGTTTTTATCATTAATAACATCCAATGGGAAATGTGAAGATCTAAATACTCTATCAAATGATGTTCAAGTTAGCTTAAAGCAAGATGAATTACGTTTAAACGTATTGATTCCTCAAGCTATGGTGGAACAATATGCACGCGGCTACGTGCCTATAAGCTCTCTCAATGAAGGTGTTCCCGCGTTATTTATGAATTATAGCGTTAACGGATATAGCAGTCGTAGCCATGGGAAAGACGAACATTCTGCATATGGTAATGTTACCGCAGGGCTAAACTTAGGATTATATCGGATCCGCCATCAATCAAGCTTACAGTATAACCAAAATGATAGATTTCAACATGAAAGTATTCGAACTTATGTTCAAAGAGCTATCCCTGAAATTGAAAGTGAATTAACCGCCGGGCAATCATTTACTAGCGGTAGTATTTTTGACAGTTTTTCCTACACAGGTGCCGAATTAGCGACCGATAATCGTATGCGTCCACAATCCTTACAGGGATTTGCACCAACGGTGAGAGGGATTGCTAATAGTAATGCACGAGTAAGAATTATTCAAAATGGCTATACAATTTACGAAACTAACGTATCACCTGGTGAGTTTGAAATTAATGACCTTTATGCAACGGGTTACGGTGGTGATTTGACGGTGGAAGTGACTGAAGCAAATGGCAGTGTTTCAACATTTATTGTTCCATTCGCAACGGTACCTGGTTTATTAAGGCCTGGTCAGATTGATTATAGTATTGTGAGTGGTGAATTACGTGGCCCAGAAACGTCTTCGAACATATTTGTGCAATCGACAGTCCAATATGGCTTAAGCAATATACTAACACCATTTATAGGTATCCAATATTCCAATAAATACCAATCAGGTCTATTGGGTTTTGCTGTTAATACTCAAATTGGTGCTTTTAGTTTTGATATGGCTAGTTCTAAGGCTGAATTAAATAACGATAAAACGTATCAAGGTGCTCGAGCTAGGGTGACATGGAATAAAGATATTCAAGCCACTAGCACTAATATTGCTTTAGCGGGTTATCGTTATGAATCACAAGATTATTTAAGTTTATATGAGGCGGATACATACCGTAATAGCTATTTGTATAATGGTGAGTCTATTAACCCAAGGCGAGCCCAATATGTTTTAACGGTAAATCAAAATTTAGCTGATTACGGTACTGTCTATGTGAGCGGAGCATTACAAACTTGGCGTGATAATTTACCAGATAGTAAACAATTACAAGCTGGTTATATGAATAACTTTAAAGGTATAGGGTATAGCCTGACTTATATGAAGCTATATCGAAATAATGTTCAAGGCGGTGATAATAACTATATGTTAAATGTTACTGTGCCATTCTCTCTTTGGTATCCAGAACAAAATACCGTATTAAGTAGTTCAGTAACACGTTCTGACTCTGATAATCGCTGGTCAAATAATACTAGTGTAAGTAGTTCTTTTGGTGAAGACAATTCTATTTCTTGGAACATGACGGCGAGTGATGTTGGTCATTCAAATAGCAGTTTTTCAACTAATATCCAAAAAAACTTTTCATCTACAGCTGTTAATGCCGGTTATTCTCAAGGACGTGATTATAAATCACTCTCTGCAAGTGCTAATGGAGCCCTGGTTATTTATGAAGGCGGTGTTCTTCCTTCACGTTATTTAGGTGATACTTTTGCGATTGTTGAAGCAGAAGGTGGTGAAGGTGCATCTATATCATCGTGGAATAATATTGTTTTAAACAAGAAGGGGCAAGCTGTTGTTCCATCATTAATGCCATATCAATATAATACACTTTATCTTAATTCTGAGAATATGAGCTCAGATGTTGAAATTGATAATAATATGGCAAAAGTAGCTCCTTATGCTGGAACTGCGGTATTAGTGAAATTTAATACCCAGAAAGGAATTAATGTATCTTATCGTATACTCTTGCAAGATAAAACAAATGTACTATTTGGTGCTGATATTTATGATGAAACTAATAATAAAATTGGATTGGTTGGACAAGGTGGCTTAGTTCATTTTATTTCTCAATCTAATAGTGGAAATGTTTTTGTGAAGTGGGGGGATAAAGAAAATCAACGTTGTAAATTTAGTTATAACATTTCCAATAATAATTCTATCCCTGAATCTATTTGCTATTTTTATTGAGGTGAATATGATTATTAATAATACAATTAAATTAACTATATATGCAACTTTACTACTCTCCTCTTTTTGGGCGAATGCAACATGCTCTATAGTTACACAAATTCCTTCACTGCCTGCCGTTCAAATTGGCTCTTTAAATCCAATTACAATTTCTGGATTACAGTTTCAGCCATCAGGGACAACGTTAAGTTTGGATTATGTTTCTGGAGCACAAATGTCTGAACTTCATGGAATTAATCCCGAGACCGTACTCTTTCGCTGTGCAGCAACAGATGCATCTCAAATATTTGAAGGTTTCTATATGTTTAGAGCCTTCTCTGAGAATTTAACACCCGCTCAAACGATCAATGGTAGTCCTTATTGGCCAATCTGGGTCACATCCGGTACCAATTCTCCCATTTCAGGTGTGAATTATGAGTTTTTTTTGGGAAATGGCATAAATGCAAGTACTGCATTTGGAAATCAACCTAACTGGTCGAAACGAATTGATTATGATATTGATCCAAATAATTCAAATTTTATTTTGATAAAAGGAAAACATTTTTCTGGTGTTACAAATCATCAGGTTCGCTCAAATATTGCTGTAACAGCAAGTGGATTTAATCCAGAAATACCTAGCGCTGTAAGAGGATTTGTGTTTTTTAGAGGGCCTGGTATCAATGATACCATGGCTTCGAATGGTGGTAATGGTACTCCGAATACATATGGATCATTCTATAGAATTGGTTTACATGGAACGAGTACGAGTACAATTAACTCATGCGGTTTAGAGAGAAATGATTCAAATGTTGCATTGGGAACTCACTCTTCAAATGCTTTACCTTCATCTCCAGTAAACTTTTCTGTTACAGTTAAATGTACCACTGGTGCGACAGGAGTGTATTATGGCTTTGCTCCAGGGATTGAAAATATAAGTAATAACGTTACTGATGTTTTACTGCTTGATCCTAATTTAGGTGCAACAGCAAAAGGCGTTGCCATTGAAATTTCTGATTCAAATAATGGAAAAATACCTTTATTAAATATTGCTAGTGGTGGTGTTATTTCCAGCTCTAATAACTGGAAACCCTTATCCATACCTTCATCAGGAGGGCCTACATCATCCTTAGATGTTAATTTTTCAGCTCGAATAGTTCAATATGGTAGTGAGCCAGTTACACCTGGAATAGTTCGAAGTAAGGCTACTTTTATGTTAAATCAGCATTAAATCACTTATGTTGAAATATTTGAGCTTTATATTATCAATGGTTTACTTTGGGTAATGATTTTATGAATTAACTTACCTGTATTTATTAATTTAAAATTAAACATTATTTGGCAAATGGCCATTAGGATTAATATTCTATGTTCACAAATAAAATGGTTTTTTTATTTTTTATTTTTTTCTATTTCTCTAAATTAGCTTCCGCTGCTTGTGTTTCTCAAAATGGTGGTTTACCTAGTGTTAGAGAAATTATACTCGGTTCTAGAGTGGATTTAGGTGTATATTCATTAACATTTCAACCAGCAGGTACACCATTATATATAGAGTCTTTTTCAAATGCGCAAATGGCTTCTTTACTCGGAAGAACATTAGAAACAACTGTTTTTCAATGTGATATAGGTGATGAAAATAATATATTTGAATTGTATTATTTACCTCTGAATGCTGCTAACGGTGTAGATAATCAAAATCCTATGTATAATGCAGGAGGAATAGAGTATTGGGCAGTACAAGCACCTTCATTAAGTTTCCAAATATATTTAGGAATGAGCAAGTCGGTTAGCGAACAGTATCATAATACGATAACTAAAAAGCCAATAGGTTATGATATTGATCCTGTTAACAGTAATAAGATCAATATTAAATTGAAGCATTTTTCAGGAGTTTCGCTTGAGCAAGCGAGATCAAACAATGTTGTTACTGCAAATGGTTATAACCCTCCAATTGCAGGGTTTTCACGAGGAATAATTGGTTTTTCAGGTCCAAACATTAATGCTACGCCTACGAATAGGACTTTCCCTCCAGTAGGGACTTATTTGCCAATTCGCATGCGCGGTGTAGGAGCTAGAATTATTGCAACTTGTGGTATTCTAAGTGCTCAGAATACTGTTTATTTAGGCCAAGTACCAGCAACAAGCGTTACTTCAATGTCAATGACACCAATACCTTTTAGTTTTACATTACAATGTGGTGCTGGTGTGCCCATAAAATATGGGTTTGCTCCTGGTGAAGAGAATCGAGCTGCAAATGAAATCAATTATTTACTGTTAAATCCAAGTTTAGGGTCTACAGCTAAAGGGGTTGCCATTGAAATATTGACTGAAGCAGGAAACAGAAACCAATTGTTGAATTTGGGGGCAATAGGAGGCTCTATTCCCTCAGTAAATAACTGGACTACAGTGGATACTGCTGGTGAGACTCAAACTGTAAATATACCACTTAAATTTTTTGCGCGTTATGTTCCTTATGGTGGAGTGCCGATAACCGCAGGTAAAGCCAATAGCCAAATGACGATAATGCTAAATGCTAACTAAGGTTATGTTGGAAATTGTGATTAAATATTTTTAACTTAATAATTCACAGTAAAAACTCGGGATAAGTATGTGCTATACCATTTATCCCGAGTGACTTAAAATAACTTACTACTAGATAATGTTTCAGTTATTTTTATTGAGTAGAACTGGTATACCTTTCTAAAACTAGTCATAAGTAATATTCAAAGTCGGTTTGTTGTTAAATTGGTTGTATTCCACTTTTACAAAATCAGAGCTAAGGCTTTTGGCATTTTTTAGCGAACTGGTTTTGGTCAAGTTTTTACCATTACGGTAGCACTCAAGGCCAACTTGCTCACTATTCGCGACCTTCACTTCACATTGTGGTTCGTAAACATAGCCAAAAAAGGTGATAGTACCGCCACCAATTACATTGGAAGCGGCATAGGCAAAAGAAAAACTAGAAATGAGTACAGCAGTAACAGTGGCAAGTAAGGATAAGCGTTTCATAGTCTATCTCCTAATTGAACTAGCACATACTCGTCATACTTCAAATTGCAGCGTTGTTGAGCGACTTCACGAGCTTATTGCTCAGCTGCATCTCGAGTTATTCATGATGAATACAACAAATTCGAGTAGCGCGTTGCGGGTTCTCATTTATAAGTTTAGTTCAATTGCGAGTAATTAATATGACATATGCTAAGAAAATATGCATTTCACATAGTTTATCTCGCATGTGAGGGATTTTTAAACGATCATACTGCTGTATAATCTTCTGCTCTGGTAATGAAAATAGCCTGTTTACCGAATAAAAACCGGAAACAGGCTAGGAATGGATTTGTTTTAGGTGTTTTATTAACAATTATTGTTTTGATGCTTTTAGGGAAAATAAACTTTTAAACGAACTAAATAACTGCTTAGAGAGCTACCTTTAGTGGGTTTATTGTTTGATCCCATGGTGTTGGCGTATCATGAAAGGTGTAAATGAAAAGTGTGAACGGTATTTGCCCTTGTTCTTTGTCGATACAAGGGCAAATTGAATGATTAAATCTTACTTGAAGATTTTGAATCTTGCTTCGTCATCCATAAAGTCTTTGTCACCAGCTGGTGCATTGATAGAACCAAATACCATTTGAGCACGTAATACCCAATTATCTGGTGTACCCCATTCTTTTTGAACGTGGTTATCAATTAGTGGGTTGTAGTGTTGTAATGATGCACCCACATTTTCTTGTGCTAATGCAGTCCATACTGCGAATTGTGCGATACCGCTTGCTTGTTCTGACCAAATAGGGAAGTTGTCTGCGTACAATGGGAATTGCTCTTGTAAGCCTTTAACGACATTCATATCTTCAAAGAACAAGATAGAACCAGCACCTGCTGCAAAACTATCAATTTTTTGTTCAGTTGCGGCAAAAGCTTGAGCAGGAACAATAGCGCGCAAAGTTTCTTTGGTTAAGTTCCACAATTTTTTATGTTGTTCACCAAATAAAATAACAACACGTGACGTTTGTGAGTTAAATGATGAAGGAGAATGTTTGACTGCTTCTTTAATTAGTTTTGTAATATGATCGTGAGAAACAGGTAATTGATCGCCTAGGTTGTAAATAGTACGACGGTTTTTAATCATTTCGATAAATGCGTTTGACATGTAAGTCTCCTAGCTATTTATTAGCGCACGGTATTATATGAACAGTTCCAGACGCTGCTATTCATTTGATGAGTACTACTATATCGTTGTGGTTAAAAAATCATAGAAAAAAAATTTAACCGTAAAGTTCAAATTTTTAGGCTAAGTTAGTTTGCTAATAAAATTGTTAATATTCAACTAATTAGTTGTGTTTTAGCACTTTTTGTGTAAATGGGTGAGTGATATTAAGGGAAATTAATGAAGAGAACTGAATAAGGGGAGTAGGGTATAATTTGATATACCCTACAGAAAGACTGATACATATAAATTTATTTAAGAGATGCTAAAGGTTGGGATATTTGTATTTTTGTCCCCCCAAAGTTATCACGAATATAGTTCTTAACTGCTTCAGTATGATAAATTTTTTCGAGTTTACTAAATGCAGGGTTATCTTTATTCTCTGTTTTGACGACTAACACATTAATCATGTCATTAATGCTACCATCATTCTGTTCGCGGAATAAAGAATCACTTAAAGCATTTAATCCTCCTTCTTGTGCGGCGGTATTACCAATAACGGCGATATCAACATCGGGCAAAGCTCTTGGGCCATGAGCATATTTTATTTGTTTAAATTCTAACTGTTTGGGATTATCAATAATATCATTAACAGAACCGGTTGCTTGGTTAAAATTAGGTTTTAATGTAATTAGTTTTGCTTTTTGTAATAATAATAATGCTCTTGCATGATTGGCGGTATCATTAGGGATCGCGACGAGTGCGCCATTAGGTAATTCATCTAACTTTTTATATTTAGATGAGTAAACAGCCATTGGCTCAAAGTAAGTTGTGGCAATAGCCGTTAATTTATTGCCATTATTTTTATTAAAGTCTTTCAAAAATCCCCAAGATTGAAATGCATTCACGTCAACATCACCATCGATAGTTGCAATATTGAGGGTGACACCATCATCAATAATTTTAACATCTATGTCTAAACCGGCATCTTTGGCTGCCTGTGATTGGGCAATAAATTGCCAAATATCCGCATCGCTACCATGACTACCAATAATGATTTTTTGCTCCTGAGTGCTGCTATTGGTGGTTTGTTTGGCCTCATCCTCTTGTGAACAAGCAATCAAAGCAGAAACGGAAAGTGCTAATAATAATGCAGCTATTTTTTTCATTAAAGTATCCCAAACGTGTTATTTAAGAATATATAAGCAGATTGCGTAGAGGTAATTGAAATAACATTTCATCAGTAAGAATAACTTTTAGTTATATCTCTATATTATTAATAAATTGCTATATATTCGTCATACATCAAGATGTAAGGTTGTTGACTACGTAACGCCCAGTGAGTCGTAGAGTTTAGCTATACTCCTCGTCTATCTTCGTTTGTGGTTTATCTATACCTCCAATTATTTAGAGTATATCGATATACTTTTAAATTATTTTAGTATTTTATTAACGTGCTATTTAATTAATAAAACTAACAACTCATAAGGTTTTATTATGTCAGCATATCCACTACCGATTATTGATCTTCGTGAATTAGATGATCCAAGTACCCGTGAAAACTTCTATCAAAAATTACGTTTTACAGCACGTGAAATCGGTTTTTTTTATCTTATTGGGCACGATGTTTCATCGGAACAACGAGAAAATTTATTAGCCACCACGAAACGCTTTTTTTCTTTACCAATAACCGAAAAAAGTAAAATAGATATGAGCCATTCAAAACATTTTCGTGGCTATACTGGGTCAACACAAGAAAATACGCGTAATCAACCTGACTATCGAGAACAAATTGATATTGGTGAAGAGCTGCCTGCATTATCTTTAACAGAACAGGATCCTATTTGGTTTAATTTGCAAGGGCCAAATCAATGGCCTGATGCATTACCTGAATTAAGAGAGCAGGCGCTGGCTTGGCAATCGGCTATGAGAGCAACTGCAATTAAATTAATTAAGGCATTTCTTGTTGCATTAGAGCTTCCTGAAAACAGCTTTGATCCTATTATTGCTGATCCTGCCCAGCATTTATTGAAACTAATTCATTATCCTGCACGTGAAAATAGTTTTAATGGGGAACAAGGTGTTGGTGCACATAAAGATGCAGGGATCTTAACTTTATTATGGCAAGACAACATTGGCGGATTGCAGGTTGAGACGGATAGTGGTTGGGTTGATGTTGCACCTTTAGAAAATGCTTTTGTTGTCAATATTGGTGAGGTTTTTGAATTAGCCACCAATGGCTACCTACGTGCGAATGTTCATCAGGTAGTTAGAAAGCAAAACAGCGTGTCACGCTATTCGATCGCCTATTTTATTACGCCGAGTGTATTTGCGAATGAAGTACCCTTATTACCTCTACCTGCTTATTTGGCTAAACAAGCATTGGGGCCTGATAGCGATCCACTAAACCCTTTATTTACGAATTTGGGTAAAAATGCCATCAAAGGGCGACTACGTTCACATTTATCAGTAACGCGCCAATTTTATCCGGAGGAATACGAGCAAATAATTAAAAATAGCAATATCTTATGATGTACTTAGCATACAGCTGAGCGTTTATTTTATTGGAGTACCATGATGTCAAATCGCTATTATAAAAAAGAGCTTAACGGGCACACATTAGCAGCAGAAACATTAATGATGAGCTATGGATATGATCCACAGCTTTCAGAAGGTGCGATTAAGCCCCCTGTATTTTTAACTTCTACATTTGTATTTAAAACGGCACAGGAAGGGAAAGCATTTTTTGATATGGTTAGTGGGCGCACACCAATGCCTGAAGATCAAAAACAAGGGCTTGTATACTCTCGTTTTAATCATCCAAACAGTGAAATCGTTGAAGACCGGCTCGCGTTATATGAAGGTGCGGAGAGTGCGGCACTGTTTTCTTCAGGGATGTCAGCGATCACTACCTGCCTAATGGCATTTTTGAAGCCTGGAGATGTATTACTGCATTCTCAACCATTATACGGTGGAACGGAAACGCTATTCTTAAATACATTGGCCCGTTTTGGTATTACTTCAATTCCTTTCGCAAATGGCTGCGATGTGGAATCGATAAGAGAAGTGATTAAAGGTGTTGATCCAGCTAAAAACATTGCAGCTATCTATATCGAAACACCTTCGAATCCATTGAATACGTTAGTGGACATTCACTTATTGAGCGAGCTAACCAAAGAGATAGCGCAAACGCGTCAAAACGAGAAACCACTATTGATCTGCGATAACACCTTACTTGGGCCAGTTTTCCAGAAACCGTTATCATTAGGTGCTGATTTAAGTGTGTACTCACTAACTAAATATGTTGGGGGTCATTCTGATTTAGTTGCCGGTGGTGTTGTTGGTAGCCGTCAGCTATTGAATAAAGTTCGTGCGCAACGTAATGCGATTGGTACACAGCTTGATCCGCATTCAAGTTGGATGCTTGGACGTTCACTGGAAACATTACAGTTACGCATGGAAAAAGCCAATGATAATGCCCTGCAATTAGCGACGTTCTTGCATCAACACCCCAAAGTCAAAAAGGTCCATTATCCTGAGTTTTTACCACCAGAAAGTATTGAATATCAAATCTATCAACGTCAATGCACAGGTGCAGGTTCAACCTTTTCAATTAATGTCGGAGAGAATGAAGAGGACGCATTTAATTTCTTAAACCATCTGGCACTGTTTAAGCTTGCGGTGAGTTTAGGTGGTACAGAATCTTTGGCTTGCCATCCTGCATCGACAACCCATTCAGGGATTGCAGCATCAGTTCGCCAAGCAACAGGTATTGAAAGTAACTTAGTCCGCTTATCAGTAGGAATTGAAAACGTTAATGATTTAAAGCAAGCGCTATCGCAGGCTTTGGATGCTATCTAGTTTGAAAAATTGCAGAGGCATTAGCCTCTGCGGATTGTTTTTAGTTAACTCGATATTGGCTAGGTAATTCACTAAATCCAAAACCATTGGTTTTTTTCACGGGGATCTGCACAGGTATCCGTTCTTTCATTGCCTCAACATGGCTAATGACCCCAATGGTTTTACCTGAGGCATTTAGACTTTCTAAAGCATCTAAGGCGATATCCAAGGTTTCTGGATCGAGCGTCCCAAATCCTTCATCAAGGAATAATGATTCCAACTGCGTTTTATTGCTCACCATATCCGATAACGCCAATGCCAATGCGAGGCTGACCAAGAAACTTTCGCCTCCGGAAAGGGTTTTGATATCCCTGATGGTATCGGCTTGCCAGACATCAATCACTTGTAATTCAAGATCAGAATTATGGCTCCGTTTTAAGATATAACGCCCATGTAGCTTATCGAGCCGCTGATTGGCGAGCGAAATAAGACAATCAAAGGTTAAGCCTTGTGCATAGCGACGGAATTTATCTCCCTCGGCAGAGCCAATTAATTCATTGAGTAGTCCCCAATCATCACAATGCGCTTGGCTTTGTTCTATTTCCTGTAATAGGCCACGCTGTTGGTGGCGTTGCTGCTTATCAGTATTTAGCTGACTGATAATTTGCCCTTGCTGCTGATTGAGATTTTTTATTGCATTATCAAGTTCATTAATATCATGCTGCAATTGTGCTTGCTGGGTATTTAACATCTCTTTTGGCTGTTGTGCCAAATGCTCTTGTAATGCTAACTCACCTTCTTTATAACGTGTTTCTGCTTGTATGCAGGATTGCTTTAATTGTTGATGTAATTGTTCTAATCGCAATTTTTCTTCAGCTGATAATAACGCTTCCAAAAATGTCTGCTGTGTCGCAAAAGGGCTGTTTATCAGTGCTTGATTAAAATGTTCTTGGGCGCTGCTCTGTTGTTGCTGGCCCTTCTCAATCGCACTGCTAACTTCACGATAGCTCCCTTTTAGTGATGCGATTTCTTTTTCACGATAAGTCACTTGCTCGTTGAGCTGTTGTAGCTGAGTGGTGATCTTCTCTTGTTCTACGCGTAATTGGCTGACAAATTGTGAGATGGATTGACCTCCCAGCAATGATTGTCGCGAGTGCTGCTTTTGTTGCAGTAACAGTTGCAGTTGTTGTAACTGCTGTTGGCTATTTTCTAATTGTTGTTTCACCGTAGCTTGTTGAGCGACTTCGGCCTGTAACATAGCCTCTGTGACGGCAATTTTTTTGGTGAGATCTTGGATGGCCTGTTTTTTGACTTCATATAACTGACCGCGTTTTTCTAGTCCATCAAACCACTGAGAAATGTGTTCATTAGCCGGTAATTGAAAGGCTGATAATGACGATTGCAGTTGTTGATGTTGTTCATTATATCGTTGTTGCTGAGTCACTAGCTGCGTTTGGGTTTCATCGATTGAGCGTTGAATGTGCTGTATGCGCTCATCAAGTAAAGTTAACGTTGATTGTTGCTGCTTATTTAATGATTGTTTTTCATGCAACTGATGCTTTGATTGCTGATATTCACGTTCTAGTAACGTGAAATCCTCCAAGAGCTGTTGTTGGCGAGAGAGCTGTTGCTGGCTTTGATTGAGCAGCTGCTCTACGGCGCTTTGCTCAATCGCTAAATCATCAATCATTGCTTTCTGACAGGTTGTTACCCACTGTTTTTGTATGTGACTTTCTTGATTGGCAAGTTGTAATAGTGCTTGCTGGTTGTCCTCTTGCCGTTGAATATCCTTTTGCAATTGTGTTTGTTGAGTGACTAAGGTGTGTTTGAGTTGCTCAAATTGCGTTGTTAGTTCATGTAAACGTTGTTCTGTTTGGCTCGGCTCAATGGCTTGATATTCGGTTACCGCAGGGTGTTCAGTTGCTCCACAAAGTGGGCAAGGGTTACCTGCGATCAGCTGTTGGCGTTCTGTTTCTAAGCTGACTATTTTTTGTTCTAATCGTAATCGAGCCTGTAAATCGGTTAAATGTGGCTGAGTATGGCTAATTTGTGTTTCTATCTGTTGGCACTGTTTTTCAACTTGTGTGATTGATTGGGTAATCTCTTTTTGTTGAGTTAATTTAATTTGCTGCTGATTTTGCAGCTCTTGCCATTGAGTAAGCAGAACGGGTAACAATTGTAGATGCTGTGCTGTTATGCGCAATTGCTCAACAGATTGGCTAATTTTTTCAAGATCATGAGTTTCCAGCCATGCTAAATATTTTTTTTCAATTTGCTGGTAAATAGCACTATCTTGCTCAACTTGTTGTTGAAGTTGCGCATATTGTTCGGTTTGTTGCTTTTGTTCATTGCATAACGTTGCATATTGTTGTTTTAGTGTCTGCTGTTTCTGTTCAAGCTGGGTAACTTGTTTTTTAGATTGTTCAAGATATTGCTCCTGTTGACGCCATGAAGCAATATGTTGCGAAATTAGTGCATCTTGTTGGTTTTCTTGTAAATAATGCTGAATAGTGCTGAGTTCTGTATTTGACAGTGTTATTTGCTGTTGAGCACGTTCAATTACGGTTTGTTTTGTTTGATGTTGGGATTGATATTGATTTTGTTGCTCTAGTATTTCTTTAATTTGCTGATTTAAATTAATAATTTCGTTATCTAATGGGCGAACTTGGTTATCGATCACTAACGTTTGTTGCTGGACGTAGCTTAGGTGCTGCGTATTTTGCGTATTAACTTGTGTTAATTGTTCTTGTAATGGAGCTAGCTGTTGAGTCTGAGTATTTAGAGCCAGTAAAAGATTTTGCTGTTTTTCTAATAATTCATTTAGTGATTGTTGTTGGCGCTCTACATCTTGCCATAGAGGGCGTAGGTGCTCAGCAGGGATGTTATCAGTGAGTTTTTTTAGTTCAGGTTCAGCTAATTGATAGGCACTTTGAGCTTGTTGCAGCTCTAATTGCTGCTGTTGTAAACGTATATTGAGTTGCTGTTGGCGTTGCTGCCAATGTAGTATTTGCTGATTTTGTGTACGCTTTTGATTTAACTCTATTTCTTTTTCAGCCAAACGTTGTTGTTCAGTGAGTAATGTTTGATATTCATCTTCTGTGAGTAAGTGAATACTTTGTGCACGAGCTTTTAAAATTTCTAAATCATTTTTAACGTGTTTGTGCTGACGATAAATGTAACTCGAGATTTGGCTATAAATTTCGGTGCCAGTGATTTCCTCAAGTAAATCAGCTCGTTCTTTTTCACTGGCATTCAAAAAGGCTGCAAAATCACCTTGAGATAGAAGGATTGATTTAGTGAAACGGCCAAAATCGAGCCCAGTAATTTGAATAATTTGCTCTCTGACTTCACTGATTTTCTCAGCGATAATTTTGCCATCATTCACCGTGGCTAACTCGGCCTTCGGTGACTGTAATTTACCATCAGGCTTATTACTTGCGCGTCTTTGGCTCCAAAAAGCGCGGTAGGCTGTTCCTTTCACTTCAAACTCAACTTCCGCAAGACATTCGCCTGTGTGACGGGTCATGAGTTCATTTTGGCTGGCTGATAAGGTATTTAAACGCGGAGTTTGATGATAAAGAGCAAGACAAATCGCATCTAACAGTGTTGTTTTACCAGCTCCGGTAGGGCCAGTAATGGCGAATAGGCCTTGGCTGATAAAAGGTTCTTGGTTAAAGTCAATTTTCCATTCACCTTTGAGGGAGTTAATATTTTTAAAACGTAAACTCAGTATTTTCATGCGTCCCCCTCAAGCTCAGAACGTAATGCATCGTGAGATTGTTTAAATAGCAGTAAGAGCCGTTGTTCTTTTTCTTTATCGCCCAGTTCTTCTTCTGTTAAGCGACGTAAAAACACCTCTTCGGCGGTAAGCTCATTTAATGTTTCATTGGCGAGAGCTGCCTGTTGGCCTTGCGGCTGCTTGCGAGCTCGACGTAACAAAACCACGTCAACAGGTAAATCTTTAACCAATGCTTCAATACGTTGCTGTATATCAGCAAGGTAGTCTTGGCTGGCAACCTCGATATCCAGCCAAATGGGTTGAATACTGTCATTATTATCTATTTCATTTAGCTGCTTTTGGATATCGGCAAGTGATCCTTTGAGGGTTTTTAATGGCTGAAATATAGGGATCGGTAATTGTTGAATTTGAGCGATATCACTGCGATCGAACTCCACTAAACAAACGCTTTTTTGTTGTTCAGCTTCATCAAAACTTAATGCAATAGGTGACCCGCAATAGCGAATGTGCGGTTTTCCGCCGATGACTTGTGGACGATGGATATGCCCCAATGCAATATAATCGGCAGGGGGAAAGGCTCCTGATGGAAAGGCATCTAGGGTGCCGATATAAATATCCCGCACAGAATCAGAAACTTCGGCACCAACAACGGTTAGATGACCTGTGGCAATAATCGGAATTTCAAGCCCCAGAGCTTCACGTTGTTGCCGGGCTAGTTGATAGCTACACTGATAATATTCACTAATTGCATTTTGTAGTGAGAGCTGTTTTTGTTCGCTACTTTGCCCTGCAACACTGAGTTGAATATCCCTTGGGCGCAGAAATGGGATAGCGCATAGTAATGCCCCAGGCTCACCTTGTGCATTTTTAAGCGTGATGACATGGGGTTGACTACCCGAGGTGACAACATCAGTATTTAAATAAGCCAGTAGTGAGCTGGTTTCATTTAACACAGAAACGGAATCATGATTACCGCTGAGTATCACCAATTGGCAGCCAGTTTGTTGTAAAGAGACGACAAATTGGTTGTAAAGTTCTCTTGCATAGCTGGGCGGTGAGCCCGTATCAAAGATATCACCGGCAACAATGACAGCATCAACCTGATATTGTTTAACTTGTTCGATTAGCCAAGTTAAGAAATATTGGTGTTCCGCAGCACGGCTTTTTGTAAAAAAATATTGGCCAAGGTGCCAGTCAGAGGTATGGATGATACGCATCAATATAGGTTCCTAAGGATGACTAATCGTCATATTTAAAGTTGCAGTTACCAACGCTATCACTTGAAGTATGACGAATACTGGAATTGAAATTATGCTAATTGAACGTTATGCAGTATACCTTATCAGAGCGCGTTGATGCGGAGAATTGTCGTTTTGCTCATATGACCTCGATATTTCACTAAAATGACAATTATTATCGGACTATCATCATTGAGTGTTAACATTCATAATTCTGTCATAAAAGTGACGCATAATGATTTTACTTTTAATAATCTCTTCTTATTTACAGGATTAATCATGGCAAGACGCATTCTAGTAGTTGAAGATGAAGCGCCCATCCGAGAAATGGTTTGTTTTGTACTAGAGCAGAATGGTTTTCAGTCTATTGAAGCTGATGATTATGATTCCGCAATTGCGCAGTTAGTTGACCCGTTACCTGATTTGGTGTTATTGGATTGGATGATCCCGGGTGGTTCAGGGATCCAAGTCATTAAACATATGAAACGTGACAGTGACACGCGTGATGTGCCCGTGATGATGCTGACTGCGCGTGGGGAAGAGGAAGACCGAGTAAAAGGGCTAGAAGTTGGGGCTGATGATTATTTGATTAAGCCTTTTTCACCAAAAGAGCTGGTGGCTCGTGTTAAAGCCATTTTACGTCGTATTTCGCCGATGGCGACAGAAGACATCATTGAAATGAACGGGTTAACATTAGATCCAACCTCTCACCGTGTCAGTAGTCAAGATACGCCTATTGATATGGGGCCAACGGAATATAAATTACTGCATTTCTTTATGACTCACCCTGAGCGGGTGTATAGTCGTGAGCAGCTACTTAATTATGTTTGGGGCGCAAATGTTTATGTAGAAGATCGCACCGTTGACGTACATATTCGCCGCCTTAGAAAGGCATTAGAAGTCGAAGGGCATGATAAAATGGTGCAAACAGTTCGTGGTACGGGCTATCGCTTCTCAACGCGTTACTGATAACTAAAGGGGATACCCGCGTGCTTGAACGCTTATCATGGAAACAGCTGATTTGGGGGCTGTTTTTATTTATTTTACCTGCATTAATTTTATCTTTATTTATCGGCCATCTTGCATGGCTGTTGGTGATTTCGCTTGCAGCAGCGTTGATTTGGCATAGTTATAACTTAATGAAACTGTCATATTGGTTATGGCTAGACCGTAGTATGCTCCCTCCTGATGGTAAAGGTGGATGGGAACCCATATTTTACGGGATATATCAAATGCAACAACGTAATCGTAAACGTCGTCGTGAGCTAGGACAATTAATTAAGCGGTTTCGAAGTGGGGCTGAATCTTTACCTGATGCCGTGGTAATGATGACGCTTGAAGGGAATATTTTTTGGTGTAATCGCCATGCCCAACACTTATTGGGTTTTCGTTGGCCTGAAGATAGTGGGCAACCTATTTTTAACTTACTACGTTACCCTGATTTTAGTCGTTATTTTACCTTACAGAATTATGAGCAACCGTTAACGCTTGAGCTGAATAGTGGTGCGATTGTTGAATTTCGTATTCTTCCTTATACGGAAGGTCAATTATTAATGGTGGCTCGCGATGTCACTGAAAAACGTCGGTTAGAAAAAGCACGTAGAGATTTCTTTGCTAACGTAAGTCATGAGTTACGCACGCCATTGACGGTTATTCAGGGGTATCTTGAAGTGCTGGATGACCAAGAAAATACCTCACCCGCCAATAAAAAAGCCCTTCATGTGATGCAAGAACAAGCACACCGTATGGATAGCTTGGTTAAGCAATTATTGCAACTATCACGTATTGAAGTGGCTCCACAAATTAGTTTAGATGAGCAGATTAATATCCCTGTTATTTTAAAAATGATTGAGCAAGAGGCGATTAGCTTAAGTCAGGGGCGGCAACAATTTGAATTTTCTGTCGATGAAAAATTACGTGTTTATGGTAATGAGGAACAACTGCGTAGTGCGGTGGCAAACTTAGTGTATAACGCGATTACTCATACACCTGAAGGTTCAACTATTCGTGTTAGTTGGCAGAAAAATCATCATGGCGCACGCTTTAGTGTGGCGGATAATGGTACGGGGATCCCTGCCGAACATATCCCTCGCTTGACCGAACGTTTTTATCGTGTTGATAAAGCAAGGACTCGCCATGGGAGTGGC
The DNA here is from genome assembly GCF_033550225.1 of Providencia sp. 2023EL-00965. Lineage (NCBI taxonomy): Bacteria > Pseudomonadati > Pseudomonadota > Gammaproteobacteria > Enterobacterales > Morganellaceae > Providencia > Providencia sp. 2023EL-00965. Next base: position 153,440 of record NZ_JAWUEH010000007.1, read on the forward strand.
GGAACAGGTTTAGGCTTAGCCATCGTCAAACATGCTTTACAACATCATAATAGCCAGTTAGTGATCACCAGCCAACTTGGCAAAGGCAGTGAGTTCTCTTTTACTTTACCACCGGTGTTGATTGTAACTGATAAGAAAACGGTTAAGACAGTATAAATAACCCCTAACATGATCCTCGATGAAAGCGGCAGCTAGTTGCCGCTTTTGCTCGTTAATTCAACGTATATATCCCTTTTTTAGATGTTTATTTGTTCTTTTTTAGTGATAAAAGCCAGTAGCCAAGGTCAACTTTCTCTAAACTCTAGCGACTTCTCAGGTCATTCGATATTCTATTTCCTCGTCCTCATCTAGCCACTGTCATGGTAAATAGCGAGAGTGAATAATCGCATATTGATTGTTTTTTGTTCAAATCATATAGTGTATATTCGTAGTTTACTGACAGTAATCACTGGCTAGCAAAAATACTTTAGTGTTTTATGCTTGTTTTCTGGTTTGCTATTGCCTTTTTACCCTATAAAAGTTTTACTTGTAGCCAGTTATTGGCGATTTTCCCTATTTTCTGAGTTTTCATCTTGCCTGATGTGATAAATAATACACATTGTATTGTTAATGGCTTGTTAATTAAAATTCTATGCTCTACATGGTTCGAGGTATAACTAGGCGGCGAGTGAGTGAAGTGCTAAGGGCATACAAAGGTATGTGACTAGTCGGAACGAATGATGCCATTAGTGTTGTAACTTGAAGAGTGACGAGTGTGTCGTCAATTATAATTCAAAGAGATACCTATAGGCGTCTCTACATTTTCTAATATCGTTACATAGATTTAATATAAAATATGGCTCATCGTTTAACATCCAGAGATATTATTGCCTTAGGTTTTATGACCTTTGCGCTATTTGTTGGGGCTGGAAATATCATATTTCCACCTATGGTCGGCTTACAAGCAGGTGAACAAGTTTGGACCGCAGCCCTTGGTTTCCTTGTAACTGGCGTTGGTCTTCCCGTTTTAACCGTTATTGCACTAGCTAAAGTCGGTGGTGGCATTGAATCCTTAAGTACACCTGTAGGCAAAACCGCAGGTTTATTACTTGCCGTTGTTGCTTACCTTTCAGTTGGGCCTTTATTTGCGACACCTCGTACCGCAACCGTATCATATAAAGTGGGCATAGCACCGTTACTTGGCGGTGAATCTGACATCTCGCTATTGATTTACAGTGCGGTCTATTTTGTGTTAGTGATCGGTATTTCATTGTATCCGGGAAAATTACTCGACAGTGTTGGCCACATACTCGCACCGGTGAAAATGCTGGCTTTAGCTATCCTTGGCGTTGCTGCGGTATTGTGGCCGGCAGGTGAACCACTGCCTTCAACAGATGCATATCGTGATATGGCATTCTCTAATGGATTTATCAATGGTTATTTAACCATGGACACGTTAGGGGCGATGGTATTTGGTATTGTCATTGTTAATGCTGCGCGTTCGCGAGGAATTGAAAACTCTTCATTATTAACGCGTTATACTATGTGGGCTGGTTTAATTGCAGGGGTATTGCTGACACTGGTTTATCTATCATTATTTAAATTAGGTGAAAACAGCGCATCAATTATTCCTAATCCACAGGATGGGGCAGACATTCTGCACGCGTATGTTCAATATACTTTTGGCGATTATGGTAGTTTCTTCCTAGCTGTTCTGATTTTCGTTGCTTGTATGGTGACGGCGGTCGGTTTGACTTGCGCTTGTGCTGAGTTCTTTAGCCGCTATGTGCCGATTTCATATCGTACTTTAGTGTTGATACTTGGCGTGTTTTCTATGGTGGTCTCTAACCTTGGCTTAAGTAAGCTGATTGCATTTTCTGTTCCTGTGTTAGTGGCGATCTATCCACCTTGTATTGTGTTGATCTTACTTAGCTTCACGCTCAAGTGGTGGCGTAACCCAAGTGTAGTGATTGCACCAACTATGTTGACGAGCTTTGTGGTTGGGTTGATTGGCGCTGCAAAAGCATCAGATAACTTGAAAGATTATATTCCTGAATGGATGACCTCTATTCCATTGTATCAGCAAGACTTAGCGTGGTTATTGCCTTCGATTGTCGTGCTAATTGTTGCCGCTGTTTGTGATCGGGTGGTGACGCCAGCAACTGAGCATCATCAGGCTTAATAGAACTATATTAAAAATCAAAAGGAGCAAATTTGCTCCTTTTGATTTATTTGAAATAGGGATAGTTTAATTAACGCCAACAGCACTACCCGCAGGGCGTCTTACATCGTTTGCCCCATAGATATAGCCTTGGCGAACTTTACCTGAAACAGCGGAGTCATTACCTGAAGAATCCGTTTTGTCACCTTTTGCATCAGGTACAGGAACCATAATCAGCTCAGCGGCTCCCCATGGGGTCTGCTCCACCATCTTGTAGCCCATCTTATCAAGTAAGGCTAAACTATCTTTAGAGACGCCTCTTTCTTCATAATAGACCTCATCAGGTAACCATTGGTGGTGGATCCTTGCAGCATTTACCGCTTCTTGTGGCGGCATGCCATGGTCGATAATATTCAATGCGGTTTGTAGGGTAATTGAGATAATACGCGATCCTCCCGGTGAACCAAGTACTAGGAACACATGGCCATCTTTAGTCACAATGGTTGGGCTCATTGATGAAAGTGGGCGCTTACCGGGGGCAATAGAGTTTCTTTCCCCTTGCACTAGCCCATACATATTTTTTTCACCGACTTTAGTGGTGAAATCATCCATTTCATCATTTAAAAAGAAGCCGGTACCCGGCGGGATCACCACTGAGCCAAAACGGCCATTGATGGTATAGGTGGTTGAAACCGCATTACCTTTATCATCGACAACAGAGTAGTGAGTCGTTTCTGGTTTTTCATGTGGGCCAACACCCGGCTGAACTTGAGTTGATGGTGTGGCTTGATTTGGTTTGATCTCTTTGCGCAGTTCTTCCGCATAGGCTTTGCTCAGCAATTTATCCGTTGGATTATCGACAAATGCGGGATCACCTAAGAACGTATTTCTGTCCATATAAGCATGGCGCATCGCTTCTGTTAACGTATGGATATATTCGGCGGAATTGAAGCCCATTCCTTTAAGATCATAGTTTTCTAATATATTCAGCGTTTGGCAAATCGTTACACCACCTGAGCTAGGTGGTGGCGCAGAGATAAATTTATAGCCACGATAGGTGCAGCTAACTGGTGTTGTATCGGTGATCGTGTAATTTGCAAAATCGTCGGCAGTTAAGATGCCGCCATTCTTTTTAGAGGCTTGTTCAACAATTTTAGGGATCTCGCCTTCATAGAAAGCCTTAGGTCCTTCTTTTGCTATTTTTTCCAGTGTATTAGCTAGATCGGTTTGTACTAATAGATCACCTGGTTGGAAAGCGCTACCGTCAGGCTTTAAAAAGATGCGTGCCACTTCAGGATCTTGCTTAAAGCGATCTGTCGTCGTATCTAGTACGTCAGTATCTGCTCGCGTCAAAATAAATCCTTCTCTGGCTAATTTAATCGCCGGCTCCATCACTTGTTGGCGACTCATGGTGCCATATTTTTCAAGAGCATAATCAAGGCCTTTGACAGTACCTGGAACACCGGAAGCTAAATAACCATAAAGGCTGGCATCTTTAATGAGTTTGCCATCTTTATCGAGATACATGTCTGCATTAGCTGCTTTAGGGGCCGTTTCCCTGAAATTGATAAAAAGATCGTTGCCATCAGCAAGGTGGATTGTCATAAAACCACCACCACCAATATTGCCGCAGCATGGGTTAACGACTGCTTGTGCATAACCAACAGCAACAGCAGCGTCGACCGCGTTACCACCAGCCTTAAGGATATCAGCACCAATCTGTGATGCTAAATGTTGAGAAGATACCACCATGCCTTTTTGTGCCTCAACAGCAGGCTCTGAGGCAGCAAATAACTGAGGTGAGATAAGTAGCGAAAGTAGTAGGGCAGAAGGGCGCCATGATGTTTTTATCATTAGTATCTCCTGATGAATGTATGAGATTATGTAACATAAACGACTAATGTGAATTATTTGTTAATCATTTGTACGCTTAATGTATAGCATAAAATAGTTGAGATAACTGAAGGATAAAACTGAAAAGTGTTAACAAAATGCTAAAAAATTTATTTTGAGGGAATTTTTCGTGGCAATAATGAGGCACACAGGGGTGCCTCTAAAGATATTTTTTGAGTTTATTTTTGATTAAATAAGGCGATATGGATCCAACCATTATTGGTTAGAACTAAAGGACTTTGTTGTGATTTTTCAGCTCGTTCTTGGCTGGTTTTAATTTGTGGATAAGCGGCAATCACTTTTTCATTTTTAGCCCAAGGTGCGACGTCTTCAATCTTTTGCTTGAAATTAGCAATTGAAACTTTTTGTCCACCACGCTCAGCTGGCTCAGTAAAGTTAGTGACTTCGGTGACGACAAATTTACCGGTGCAGAAGCTACCACGACCTGAGAAATCGGCTTTTGTCGCGTCAAAGAATTTTTGACCTTCGCTAGTTAACGTAAACTCTACGCCATCACCTGATTTCTCAGTGCCCCACATATCCTTAACAACAATTTGTTTGTTCGCTTTATTTAATAGTCCCGCATCAACCAAAGTATCTAATTGTTCAATAGTACGTGTATTGGATGGTGCTAAAAAACCAGCAGGGAATGAGCCCGTATTAATACAAATAGCAGGTTTTGTATCGAGATAATCTTGAATGGATTTTTTGAAATTACTTTCAGATGCCGTTTGGTTATTATCACAGCCAGCAAGTGCCACCCCAGCAATAACAATGGATGCTAACATTTTGAACTTCATGACATTTATCCTACTTTGTGATTGTTTTAGTGATTAAGCTAAAAAATGTAACTAATTATTGATAAATGTAACCATATTATAAATCATGAAACCATGAAAGTATGGTTCGCTATATATTCTTAAATATATTGAATTTTAAGTTTAATTAAGAATTTTCTAGCAATCGCTATTGCAAAAAAGATGACAAGACAGGAGGGAATAATATGAGGGCAATCTCTAAAAATGGAAAAATCGGCACAAGCAACGCCTATGCCGATCTATAAAAACTTAAAAGGTCTTAATTACAGACCCGTTGCGTTTTTGGTCAGGTAGTCAGCAACGCCTTTAGGAGATGCGTTCATACCTTCTTTTCCTTTTTCCCACTGAGCTGGGCAAACATCACCGTGCTCTTCGTGGAATTGCAGCGCATCAACCATACGCAGCATTTCATCGATATTACGGCCTAATGGTAGGTCGTTAACGACTTGGTGACGAACAACACCATTTTTGTCTACTAAGAAAGAACCACGCAGAGCAACACCTGCTTCTGGGTGCTCGATGCCGTAAGCTTTCATGATTTCACGTTTGATATCAGCAACCATTGGATATTTAACTTCACCAATACCGCCATTATCAACAGGAGTTTTACGCCATGCGTTGTGAACAAACTCGGAGTCAAAAGAGACACCAACAATTTCAACGCCACGTTTTTTGAATTCTTCATAACGGTGATCAAATGCAATCAATTCTGAAGGACATACAAAGGTAAAATCCATTGGCCAGAAGAAGATCACAGCTGCACGGCCGTTCAGGTGGTTTTTTAGGTTGAAGTTATCAACGATTTCACCGTTACCAAGAACAGCTGCCGCAGTAAAGTCAGGGGCTTGACGTGTTACCAGAACCATAATTTACTCCTATGAGTTTGAATTAAAGGCTTTCTATATATACTCGGTATACTTCGAGTTGCCGCGCTTTTTGGTTAAAACATGGTGATGATGTTCATTCAACGCCAGCCACATAGTTTTCTATGTTCCTAGCGACTCATTCACTGGCCACCGAGCAGCCTCTCGAATTATCTAGAGTATATTTATACACTGTGGAAGAATATGGAATTCCCTACAAACAATAAAGGTATAAATACCAATCGTTGTGATAGCTTTTGCCTATCAATTGTAGCAATTTAATAAATTAACATCAATACAATAATTTTAATACAACAAAGTGCAAGTGGTATAGCGATCAAGTTGTCGATGTTGTGAGGTTACCGACAAAAATTCGTTGCTCAGCTTTATTAACCATCTGTGGGTAAAATTCGAAAAATAGCTGTTCGAGCTCAGTGTAGTGCAATAAAAAGTCATTAAAAGAACCACTGAGTGCATGCAATTTAGGCCGTCTACGTGCCATTCCATTTAATGATTTACCGATATACGCTTTTTCAGCGTAACGAATTAACCATTGTTGTGGCCAAAGAAACTCATTTAACTCCTGAAATCTTTCAGGGGTATGACAAAGATCGGGTTCGATTTGAGATCGTGCAAAATGCACAAAATTACTCAACGACATCGTAGGTTCAATGATATTCCAATGCAAAGAAAGAAAATGATCCCAGACCAGATCAAGCGTGATGGGGGCAACACGACGATAATCATCACGAAACAATAATTTAGCTTGTTTGACTAAAGGGTGAGTATCGGTCGCTTTATCAACGGCTCGATGCATAAAAATACCTGTAACAACATCAGGCGGATAGAGGCCTTCGGGATTACCTCGAACAAAATCGGCCATTAAATTGCCAAGCAAGGAACTATTGGCTTTGTGAGCTAGATGTAGGTGAGCTAAGAAGTTCATGTGGTTATCATATACTCGATACTATCTTAATAATACCCGATGCTATCCTAATAATACCCGATGCCTTTAAAATTATAGCTGCGTTCGCCACACAAAACGAACCTATGTATGCTCCTAGGGGTCAATTTGCTAGCTGCCTTGCTCTAATTCGAAATTCATGGGGTATAAGATCGAGTTAGGGAAAAGGGAAAAGGGAAAAGGGAAAAGGGAAAAGGGAAAAGGGAAAAGGGAAAAGGGAAAAAGAGAAGCGTTTTGTTTTTAATTAAAGAAATGGCGGATTTTGCAAAACATTTGTTACATAAAAACAGTTTTTTCGGCAAAAATACGCTTATTTCTTGCGCCTTCGAGTCCTCAGCACTAGACTAGTCGCCTGTTTTTTAGATCGAAGTTAAGACAATGCGTGTTTCCGATTTTACTTTTGAATTACCTGAAGAATTAATTGCCCACTATCCTCAAGCGCAAAGAAGCGCGTGCAGACTGCTGAGCCTCGATGGACCAACGGGGAAACTGACCCATGGTATTTTTACCGATGTTCTAGATAAACTGGCGCCCGGTGATTTGTTAGTTTTTAACAATACACGGGTGATCCCTGCACGCTTATTTGGCCGTAAGGCGAGTGGCGGTAAAATCGAACTACTTGTCGAAAGAATGCTAGATGAGCATCGTGTATTGGCGCATATTCGGGCATCTAAAGCGCCAAAAGAAGGTGCTGAGCTGGTTTTAGGTGAAGATGAAAGCGTGAATGCGACAATGGTAGCGCGTCATGGTGCCTTATTTGAAGTGCGTTTTGATGATCCACGCGATGTATTGAGTATACTCAATCAAATCGGCCATATGCCATTACCACCTTATATTGATCGACCTGATGAAGAATCAGATAAAGAACTTTATCAAACCGTCTATAGTGAGCGTCCGGGCGCCGTTGCTGCACCGACAGCAGGTTTACACTTTGATGAACCACTATTAGAAGCGCTACGAGCAAAAGGTGTCGAAATGGCCTTTGTCACCTTGCATGTTGGTGCGGGTACATTCCAACCTGTTCGGGTTGATAGCATTGAAGATCATATAATGCATTCTGAATATGCAGAAGTGCCACAAGATGTTGTTGATGCGGTATTAGCTTGTAAGGCAAGAGGAAACCGTGTTGTTGCGGTAGGAACAACCTCAGTACGCTCATTAGAAAGTGCGGCTAAAGCCAGCCAAGATGCGCTGATAGCACCATTCTTTGATGATACGCAAATCTTTATATATCCAGGTTATGAATACCAAATCATTGACGCATTGATCACAAACTTCCATTTGCCAGAATCAACGTTGATTATGTTAGTTTCTGCGTTTGCAGGGTATAAAAATACCCTACAAGCCTATAAAGAAGCAGTTGCACAGCAATATCGTTTCTTTAGTTATGGTGATGCGATGTATATCACCTGTAATCCCGATGCTCGTCATGAGCAGGTTGGAGAGTAAGTTAATGTAGGCAACAGCAACGCTGCTTGCTGATAAAAGTGAAAATCAGCATCGGACTGTTTTTCTGATGCTAGGAGACATAATAGTGAAATATGAATTACAAACCACGGATGGCAAAGCGCGTCGTGGTCGTTTGATTTTTGAGCGTGGTGTGGTTGAAACCCCTGCGTTTATGCCTGTTGGTACTTATGGAACCGTTAAAGGCATGACGCCTGAAGAAGTTAAAGAAACGGGCGCACAGATCCTTTTAGGTAACACGTTCCATTTGTGGCTACGCCCTGGGCAAGAAATCATGAAATTGCACGGCGATTTGCATGATTTTATGCAATGGCAGGGGCCGATTTTAACTGACTCAGGTGGTTTCCAAGTCTTTAGTCTTGGTGCAATGCGTAAAATTAAAGAAGAAGGTGTGCATTTCCGTAATCCAATTAACGGTGAGAAAATCTTCTTAAGCCCTGAAAAATCAATGGAAATTCAGTACGACCTTGGTTCTGATATTGTGATGATTTTTGACGAATGTACGCCATATCCTGCTGATTGGGATTACGCTAAAACGTCAATGGAAATGTCTTTACGTTGGGCTGCACGTAGCCGTCAGCGTTTTGATGAGTTAAACAATAAAAATGCGTTATTTGGCATTATCCAAGGCAGTGTTTACGAAGATTTACGTGATATTTCTGTTAAGGGGCTGGTGGAGATTGGTTTTGATGGGTACGCTGTAGGCGGTTTGGCGGTTGGTGAGCCAAAAGAAGATATGCATCGTATTTTAGAGCATGTTTGCCCGCAAATACCGGCTGATAAACCTCGTTATTTAATGGGTGTCGGTAAACCTGAAGATTTAGTTGAAGGTGTCCGTCGCGGTATTGATATGTTCGATTGTGTGATGCCAACTCGAAATGCGCGAAATGGACATTTATTTGTCACCACTGGCGTGGTAAAAATTCGCAATGCGAAATATAAATCGGATACAGCCCCACTCGATTCAGAGTGTGATTGCTATACTTGCCGCCATTATAGCCGTGCTTATTTGCACCATCTCGATCGCTGTAATGAAATTCTTGGCGCAAGGTTAAATACCATTCATAATTTACGTTATTATCAACGTTTAATGGCGGGTATTCGTCAGGCGATTGAAGAAGGAAACTTCGACGAGTTCGCTAAAGATTTTTATCAGAAGATTGGGAAAACCCAACCTTCGTTAAATATGGAATGAATTTAAGTGCGAAATAGGTTGAACCTGTGTAGCATAGCAGGCTTGGCTGTACTTATGTTTTAAATTGCGTTCAATAACAATGAGGAAAGTTGAATGAGTTTTTTTATTTCTGAAGCAGCGGCATCCGCAGGCGCTCCAGCACAGGGTAGCCCATACACAATGGTTATCATGCTTGTCGTTTTCGCCCTGATCTTCTATTTCATGATCCTGCGTCCACAGCAAAAACGTGCTAAAGAGCACCGTAAACTGATGGAATCAATCACTAAGGGTGATGAAGTTTTAACGACCGGCGGTTTGATTGGACGTGTAACCAAAGTTTCTGAAACGGGTTATGTTGTTCTTGAACTGAGTGAGAACACTGAAGTAACCATCAAACGTGATTTCGTTGCTGCCGTTTTACCAAAAGGCACAATGAAAGCTATTTAATTTCTGATTTTCCCGAAGGGAACTGCCGTGCTAAACCGTTATCCTTTGTGGAAGTATCTGATGCTGATCGCTGCGATCCTCATCGGTCTGCTTTATGCGCTTCCAAACCTATATGGTGAGGATCCGGCTGTTCAGATCACTGGCGTGCGGGGAACCGCCGCCAATGAACAAACGCTGATCCAAGTCCAAAAAACGTTAGAAAAAGACAATATCCAAAGCAAATCTGTCGCTTTGGAAAATGGGGCTGTACTTGCCCGATTCAACAACTCGGATATCCAGCTACGCGCCCGTGAAGCACTGGTGAGCGCACTGGGTGATCAATATGTTGTTGCATTAAACCTTGCACCAGCAACACCGAAGTGGTTAGAAGCTGTCGGTGGTGAGCCAATGAAACTTGGCCTTGATTTGCGTGGTGGGGTTCACTTCCTGATGGAAGTGGATATGGATACTGCATTAGGTAAGTTGCAGGAACAAAACATGGACGGTATACGCAATGACTTGCGCCAAGCAGGCATTCCGTACTCATCTATCCGTAAAGGCGACAATTATAGCGTTGAAGTGCGTTTCCGTAACGCTGATGATCGTAGCCAAGCAGAGAAAACACTGGCTCGTAAATTCCAAGATTTAGTGTTTTCAGATGGTAGCGACAATACCATGACTGCCGTAATGACGGATGAGCGTCTACGTGAGGCTCGTAACTATGCTGTATCTCAAAACATTACGATTATTCGTAACCGTGTAAACCAATTAGGTGTTGCCGAACCATTAGTTCAACGCCAAGGTGCGGAGCGTATTGTTGTTGAGTTACCGGGTATTCAAGATACTGCGCGCGCTAAAGAAATTCTTGGTGCGACAGCCACATTGGAATTCCGTTTAGTCAACCAAAGCGTTGATCCATCAGCGGCTGAAAGTGGTCGTGTACCGGGTGATTCTGAAGTTAAATATGATCGTAATGGTGTGCCTTACGTACTGTATAAGCGCGTTATTTTAACGGGTGATCATATTACTGATTCAACGTCTGGCGGCGATGAAAACGGTGCTCCACAAGTAAGCATTGGTCTTGATAGTGCTGGTGGTTCTACCATGTCTGATTTTACTCGTGATAATCAGGGTAAACTCATGGCAACACTGTTTGTTGAATATAAAGACAGTGGCAAGAAAGACGCTGAAGGCCGTGTGATTTTGGTCAAAGATGAGAAAGTCATCAATGCTGCCAATATTTCAGCGCGTTTCGGTAGCCAGTTCCGTATTACAGGTATTCAAGATCCAAACGAAGCTCGCCAGCTATCACTATTGCTGCGTGCGGGGGCATTGATTGCGCCAATTCAAATCGTTGAAGAGCGTACCATTGGTCCAACCCTTGGTTTGCAAAATATCGAGCAAGGTTTGAAAGCCTGTTTAGCAGGTCTATTAGCATCAATCCTGTTTATGATTATTTATTATCGTAAGTTTGGTTTGATTGCCAGTACGGCACTGTTTGCAAACTTGATTATGATTGTTGGTGTGATGTCCTTGTTACCAGGGGCGACGTTAACCATGCCAGGTATTGCCGGTATTGTATTAACTCTTGCCGTTGCGGTCGATGCCAATGTTTTGATCAACGAACGTATCAAGGAAGAGCTGCGCAATGGGCGTTCCGTCCAGCAAGCGATTCATGAAGGTTATAAAGGCGCCTTCTCAAGTATTATCGATGCAAACCTGACAACATTGATCACTGCAATTATTCTGTACGCAGTGGGTACAGGGTCAATCAAAGGCTTTGCAATTACGACAGCTATCGGTGTCGCCACCTCTATGTTTACAGCTATTATCGGTACGCGTGCAATCGTGAACCTGCTATATGGCGGTAAACGTGTCAACAAGCTGTCAATTTAAGGAGCACGTTGTGGCACAGGATTATACTGTTGAACAATTGAACTATGGCCGTAAAGTTTATGACTTTATGCGCTGGGACAACGTTGCCTTTGGTATTTCTATCGTATTGCTGATCGCATCAATTGTGATTATTGGAGTTAAAGGCTTCAACTGGGGGCTTGATTTCACTGGTGGTACCGTCATAGAAATCAACTTAAGTCAGCCTGCGGATTTAGATAAAATTCGTGAGAGTTTATCTAATTCAGAGCACAAAGATCCGTTAATCCAAAACTTTGGTAGCAGCCGTGACATTATGATCCGTCTACCACCAATTGAAGGAACAGCGGGTCAAGAAGTTGGTAAAGAGATCATTACTATCATCAATAAAAATGTTGATGAACAAGCGACAGTTAAACGTATTGAGTTTGTTGGTCCAAGTGTTGGGGCTGAGCTGGCTCAAACAGGTGCATTAGCACTGTTAACGGCGCTGATCTGTATTTTGATCTATGTTGGCTTCCGTTTCGAATGGCGTCTAGCAGCAGGGGCCGTATTAGCGCTTGCACATGACGTTGTGATTACGTTAGGTATCCTATCTCTCTTTCATATTGAGATAGATATGACCATCGTGGCATCGTTGATGTCGGTGATTGGTTACTCACTGAACGACAGTATCGTGGTATCTGACCGTATTCGTGAGAACTTCCGTAAAATTCGCCGTGGTACGCCATACGAAATCATGAACGTCTCTTTGACTCAAACATTAAGCCGTACCATTATGACATCAGCAACGACATTATTAGTGGTTCTGATGCTGTATATCTTTGGTGGCGCGATGTTAGAAGGCTTCTCACTGGTTATGTTAATTGGTGTGACCATCGGTACCATCTCATCTATCTATGTTGCTTCTGCATTAGCACTGAAGATGGGTATGAGACGTGAACATTTGCTTCCACCGAAGGTTGAGAAAGAAGGCGCTGACCAAGAGTCTTTATTGCCATAAAGGTGTTTTCACCATGGTTAATGTTTTGGGTTAAGCGTTAAAACAATCTTTCTAGTTTACTGAAAAGTAAAACACAAAACTAAAACACCCCGCTAGGCTTTAAATGTACAGCCTTGCGGGGTGTTTTTTATTAAGCACTGAGTTACACTGTTTACCCGAAATAAGATCAGGAAACACTATGCATTGCCCATTTTGCTCAGCTGTGGATACGAAAGTAATTGACTCGCGTCTAGTTGGAGAAGGCTCTCAAGTACGTAGACGTCGTCAATGTCTCGTTTGCCATGAACGCTTCACCACCTTTGAAGTGGCGGAACTTGTTATGCCACGGGTAATTAAGAGTGATGAAGTACGTGAACCTTTTGATGAAGAAAAACTCAGCCGCGGTATGCAAAAAGCATTAGAAAAACGACCAGTTAGCGCGGATGCAGTTGAACAGGCTATTATCTCCATCAAATCAAAATTACGTGCAACAGGTGAAAGGGAAATTCCTTCTAAACAGATTGGTAATTTAGTGATGGATGAACTGAGAAAACTGGATAAGGTCGCTTATATCCGTTTTGCTTCAGTGTACCGTAGCTTCGAAGACATACGTGAGTTCGGCGAAGAGATCGCTAAATTGCAGGATTAAAGCATGATAGAACAAGATAGCATCTATATGGCGAGAGCCCTAGAGCTCGCTGAAAAAGGCCGTTTTACAACGTCACCTAATCCAAATGTTGGCTGCGTTATCGTCAATAATGGCGAAATAGTGGGTGAAGGCTATCATCAAAAAGCAGGCGAACCACATGCAGAAGTACACGCATTGCGAATGGCCGGTGAAAAAGCCAAAGGAGCGACAGCTTATGTTACGCTAGAGCCTTGTAGCCACCATGGGCGCACACCACCTTGCGCTGAAGCTTTAATTAATGCAGGGGTTAGCCGTGTCGTCGCCGCAATGCAAGATCCCAATCCTCAAGTAGCAGGGCGAGGCCTATATATGCTATCTAAGGCAGGCATTGAAACGGCCAGTGGCGTATTAATGGAGCAGGCTGAGGCGCTAAATCGTGGTTTTCTAAAACGCATGCGTACGGCATTCCCATATATCCAATTAAAACTCGCGGCTTCGCTTGATGGTAAAACCGCTTTGCAATCTGGGGAAAGTAAATGGATCACCTCAGCGGCGGCTAGGAAAGATGTTCAAATGTTGCGAGCACAAGCCAGTGCAATTTTAAGCACAAGTAATACTGTGTTAGCGGATGATCCATCATTGACAGTTCGCTGGAATGAACTGCCTACCGATATTCAAGCTATTTATCCTGAAAATGCATTACGTCAGCCTATTCGTATTGTTTTGGATAACCATAATAGAGTCACCGCTCAGCACAAAGTCACTCAGCTTGAAGGGGAGTGCTGGTTAGTGCGTCCAAAACCAGAGGCTGATGTCATGTGGCAAGGGCAAGTCGAACAACTCGCGATCCCTGCGGATGATAACGGTATTGATCTGGTTATTTTGATGATGCAATTGGCTAAGCGAAACGTAAACAGCATTTGGGTTGAGGCTGGGCCAATATTAGCAGGCTCATTATTGAAGCTTGGTTTAGTCGATGAGCTCATTGTATATATTGCACCTAAATTACTCGGTGATACGGCGCGTGGCCTAGTGAATTTTCCTGCGCTTGCTCATTTATCAGATGCGCCAAAATTTGAATTTACTGATGTGCAGAAAGTCGGTGATGACTTGCGTGTCAGACTACGTCCTGTGTGGTAATTGAAGTTTTTTATGGTTTTGCTGAAATTCAACCACGCGGTTAGTGAAAGAATGTGATAAAATCCGCGCCCCATGGGGTATATACTTTAAATAATTCGAAATGTAGCCGCTATACCTTAGTGCAAAGTGCTGCAATTTGAAGGATGACAAGTATAATTAATTTAAGGAAGGCTATGAACGTAATTAAAGGTGTTGTTGCCGCGCCACAAGCGCGCGTCGCTATTGCAATCGCTCGTTTTAACAACTTTATTAATGATAGTCTGCTGGACGGCGCAGTTGATGCGCTAGAGCGTATCGGCCAAGTTTCTCAAGACAACATCACTGTTGTATGGGTACCGGGTGCTTATGAACTGCCATTAACAGTCAAAGCATTAGCTGAAACGAAAAAATATGATGCAGTTATCGCTTTAGGTACCGTAATCCGTGGTGGAACGGCTCACTTTGAATTTGTTGCTGGTGAATGTAGCTCAGGCCTCTCTCACGTAGCAATGAACAGTGAAGTACCTGTGACCTTTGGTGTCTTAACCACTGAAAATATTGAGCAAGCGATTGAGCGTGCTGGTACAAAAGCAGGTAACAAAGGCGCTGAAGCTGCATTGACTGCATTAGAAATGATTAATGTACTTAAAGCTGTAAAAGGCTGATTTAGTTTTTATTTAAGGGGAATCTTGTGAAACCTGCTGCTCGTCGCCGCGCTCGTGAGTGTGCTGTACAGGCCATCTATTCATGGCAATTATCTGGCAATAATGTTTCTGATGTGGAATATGAATTTATTGCTGAACAGGACATGTCTGACGTTGACGTAATTTATTTTCGTGAACTGTTGTCAGGTGTAGCGAACAACGCTATTAAACTTGATCAACTGATGGCACCTTTTTTATCTCGTCAACTGGAAGAGCTGGGGCAGGTAGAGAAAGCGATTTTACGTGTCGCTATGTATGAACTTAGCTTCCGTGAAGATGTTCCTTACAAAGTTGCGATTAATGAAGGCATCGAACTCGCTAAAGTATTTGGCGCAGAAGATAGCCATAAATTTGTTAATGGTGTTCTTGATAAGGCTGCACCTGCTGTTCGCCGTAAAAAATAAAATTGCTCAGGGTCCCCTCCTGTAATAGTACTATGCTCTAAATAATTCTAGGTGCAGTTAGGTGACAAGTGCGCATGAGTATTGTCACCATATGTTAACCAAAAGCACTGCAACTTGAAGTATGGCGGGTATACAGTAGTAATAAGATAGACTGCTTATGCGGTCTATCTTTATGTCTATTATTTTTTAATAACGAAGTTCCCAAGTATAGCGAAAACGGAAAACCTACCATGTCATATGGCGAATTTGACCTCATCGCGCGTTATTTTAATCGTCAAAAAACGAATCGGCGTGATGTAAACATCGGTATTGGTGATGACTGTGCCTTGATGACTATCCCAGAAAAGCAGCAACTTGCTGTAAGCACTGATACTTTAGTTTCTGGCATTCATTTCCTTCCTGATATATCACCAGCAGATCTTGCCTATAAATCATTAGCTTCCAATTTAAGCGATCTTGCCGCGATGGGCGCTGATCCTGCATGGGTTTCCTTGGCGATCACGCTACCTCATGTTGATCCAACTTGGTTAGAGCAGTTTAGTGATAGTTTGTTTGAACAAATTAACTATTATGGAATGCAATTAATTGGTGGTGATACTACACGTGGTCCTATGAGCCTAACTTATACGGTACATGGACTTGTGCCTACGGGGAAAGCGTTATCCAGAGCCGGTGCTCGTAACGGTGATTGGATATATGTGACAGGAACGCTTGGTGACAGTGCTGCGGGTTTAGCTCTGCTACAAGGGCGTTTAGATATTGCGGATCAAGAGCACAGATCGTGGTTAATTGGCCGTCATTTACGACCCCAACCTCGCATTTTACAAGGGCAAGCGCTACGCAATTTAGCCTCTTCAGCAATTGATATTTCAGACGGGCTGATTTCTGATCTTAACCATATACTGAAAGCAAGTGGTTGTGGAGCACATATTAATTTAGATGCTTTGCCTTTATCACAAGCATTGAAGCAAAATTGCTCTCAAGAACAAGCTCAGATTTGGTCGCTTAGCGGCGGTGAAGATTATGAACTTTGTTTCACTATCCCTGAAATTAATCGTGGTGCGTTAGAAATGGCACTAGCACATACAGGGGCGCATTTTACGTGTATTGGGCAGATCAAACCTCAATCGGAAGGGATCCGTTACTATCATGATAACCAAGCAGTTGATGTGAACCTAAAAGGGTTTGATCACTTTGTTTTGGAAAGTGTAAATAGTTAAAGGATCAAAATAATATTATTAAAAAAGTCCATGTCAGTTGCTGATATGGACTTTTTTATTGATTATTTATCATCAGATAGTGATATTTATTGATTATCTATAATATAAAAATAATATCTATTTCTTACAGCTTGAGTTATGAAAATATAATTGAAGTAATTTTTTCGGTATAAAATCAACTAGCGTTAGTTCAATAAAGGCTACCGATAATTATTTGAATTAAAACAAATAAGCTTTTGGGATTGGCAAAAGAAAGCTGCCAAAAGGCAGCTAAAATAAAATGAGGCGTATATCCCATAAAAGTATGAGATGTTTTTGTCAATATTGACAGAAATTCTTATGAGGGCAATTAGGTATTAAAAACATACTGAACTTTATTTGAGATAAAAGCAAGATCCTTTTAAAAGAAATTTGATTTAAATTGATCGTAGCTATGCTTTTTTAAAATAACGGATCTTTAAAATAACGCTAAAAAAGCAGGTATTGAATAACTCCAATACCTGCTTTTTTTAGGGATTAAGCTTTCTGTTGATACTCTTCAATAGCTTTGATGATGCCATCGCTATCGAGACCTAAGTCTGCAAGCACTTCTTGTTGGCTACCTTGTGAAATAAAGTAATCAGGTAGTCCAAGATTCAATATAGGTAGGATCTTTCGTTGGTGCATGAGAAACTCGTTAACACCGCTACCTGCACCGCCCATAATCGCATTCTCTTCCAAAGTTACGATTAGATCGTGGCTATTAGCCATTTCTAAAATCAATGCTTCATCAAGTGGTTTAACGAAACGCATATCAACAACAGTTGCATTGAGTTTTTCAGCTGCAACTAACGCATGGCTGAGTAATGTACCAAAACATAAGATGGCAATTTTTTCACCTTGACGGCGAATAACACCTTTACCGATAGGTAATGGCGCTAAAGGCTGTAATTCTGCCCCTGTACCAGTACCACGAGGGTAACGTACTGCACTTGGTCCATCACTATAGTGATAGCCTGTATGCAGCATTTGGCGACATTCGTTTTCATCGCTTGGTGTCATGATGACTAGCGTTGGAATACAGCGTAGATAAGACAAATCAAACGATCCTTGGTGGGTCTGCCCATCAGCCCCTACAATACCTGCACGATCAATTGCAAATAAAACAGGCACTTTTTGAATAGCAACGTCATGGATCACCTGATCATAACCACGTTGTAAGAACGTAGAGTAGATAGCTACGATTGGCTTATAGCCGCCAATCGCTAATCCCGCGGCAAAAGTTACGGCATGTTGCTCGGCGATGGCAACATCAAAATATTGATCAGGGTACTCTTTTGAAAAGCGTACCATGCCCGATCCTTCACGCATTGCTGGGGTGATCGCCATCAATTTGTCATCATTTTGTGCTTCATCGCACAACCAATCACCAAAGATCTTCGAATAGGTTGGGCCGGTTTCTTTGCTTTTTGGCAAGGTAAAGGTACTTGGATCAAACTTAGGTACGGCATGCCAGCTGATAGGATCTTTTTCTGCGGGTTCATATCCACGACCTTTTTTAGTCATGATATGTAGAAATTGAGGGCCTTTTAGATCACGCATATTTTTTAGCGTTTGCACCAGCGCGATCACATCATGGCCATCAACAGGGCCTATGTAATTAAAGCCTAATTCTTCAAACATGGTGCCTGGAACGACCATGCCTTTGATATGTTCTTCAGTTTTCTTTAATAGCTCTTTAATGGGAGGCATATTAGAGAAAACTTTTTTACCACTTTCACGTAACGTGGTGTACAACTTGCCTGAAAGCAGATGCGCTAGATGATTATTGAGTGCGCCAACATTCTCAGAAATTGACATCTCATTATCATTTAGGACAACTAACATATCAGGCGCGACATCACCAGCATGGTTCATCGCTTCGAATGCCATACCTGCTGTGATAGCACCGTCGCCAATCACACACACCGTTTTACGGTTTTTATCTTCTTTTTCAGCGGCGATTGCCATACCTAGGCCAGCACTGATTGAAGTCGATGAGTGACCAACGCTCAATACATCATATTCGCTTTCTCCACGCCATGGGAAAGGATGCAAGCCATTTTTTTGACGGATAGTATCAATACGATCACGGCGACCCGTCAAAATTTTATGGGGGTAGGCTTGATGACCAACATCCCACACCAAGTTATCGAAAGGCGTCTTATAAACATAATGTAATGCAACGGTGAGTTCAACCGCGCCTAAACCAGAGGCAAAATGACCGCTAGAACGACCAACACTACTAAGTAAAAACTGCCTGAGTTCATCACACAGCTTAGGCAAGCTCTCTTTTGGCAGTAAACGTAGCTCTTCTGGTGTTTCTGCCAGCGCTAGTGTTGGATACTTAGCGATATCAATACTCATTAGGGGCTCACTACTATTTATAATTGTTAATAAAGTAATATACTCGTCATACTTCAAGTTGCAGCGTTGTTGACTGCATTCACTCGCACTAGTCACATACTTTTGTATGCTCCTAGGGACTCATTCACTTGTCGCCTAGCTGCACCTCGAATTATTTAGAGTATGACTCGTCATACTTCAAGTTGCAGCGCCTCTCGTTAAGGCGTGGTGACTGCTCTCATTTATACCAGTCAAAGTGTCTTTTATGTTCCTAGCGACCTATTATCTTATCGTCTAGCTGCCCTTTCGAATGACTTAGAGTATACACATTAAGTGGCATCGTTTTTTGCAAGCAAAATATGCCTTTGCCACAGTAATATTTTTACTACTAGTGTGTTATTCAGTTATCACAGAATGGTGATTTGAATCACATAAGAGTATAGCGCCGGTCAACCCAGCGCTCGAATTATCTAAAGTACATATCTATTATGCCACCTTTATCATTCTTCGTCTGAATGTAAAATGACATTGTATTACATTAGCTTTTTCGCTCGATAATGAAATTGGCAAGTGCGACTAAGGTTTGTGTATTATAGCCTTGAATTTCAATTATTTTTAATGCTTCTAGCGCAGTATAATACAATTCACGGGCTTTTTCCTGAGCGGCTTCAAGCCCCAACAATGATGGATAAGTGCTTTTCTCATGTTCTGCGTCTGAACCTTGGCGCTTACCGGTCACCTCACTGTCACCAACCACATCTAAAATGTCATCTTGTACCTGAAACGCGAGGCCGATAGCTTCTGCATACTTATCTAGCGCTGGTAAAATTTGATGGCCTTTTGTTCCTGCTGAATAGGCTCCCATACGAATTGCGGCACGTATTAAAGCTCCCGTTTTATGTTGATGAATACGCTCAAGTGCCACTAAATCTACCTGCTTGCCTTCGGCTTCGAGATCTAATGCTTGGCCACCACACATACCTGCTAAACCGCTTGCATAAGCGAGCTCGGCTAACATAGCAATTCTGTCTTTATCTGTAACATCAGGCATTGAGCCAGATGACAATAATTGGAATGCCAATGTTTGCAACGCATCCCCAGCAAGGATGGCATTTCCTTCGCCAAATTTGACATGGCATGTGGGCTGTCCACGTCGTAGATCGTCATCGTCCATCGCTGGAAGGTCGTCATGGATCAGTGAGTAGGCATGAATGCATTCAACAGCTGCTGCGGGAACATCAAGATTATTGCGACTCACGCCAAGCATTTCACCTACGGTATAGGTCAAAAATGGACGTAAGCGCTTACCCCCGAGAAGGGCGCCATGCTTCATTGCCGCTGCAAGGGGTAAATCAGAGAATGGAAGTGCATCTAAGGCATGCAATAAATATTGATTAACTCGCTCATACGCTTGCTGCTGCTGTACTGCGAAGCTGTTAGAATGTTGTTCAGACATAATTTATTCAGTATCGGGTGAAAAATCATCAAGCGCTTTGTTTTCATCATCGCTCAGTAGGATCTGAACGCGTTGCTCAGCCTGTTGTAGGACTTTTTGCCCTTGCTTAGCGATTTGGATGCCACGTTCAAACTCATTGAGTGCATCTTCTAGGGGTAGCGAGCCAGACTCAAGACGAGAAACAATTTCCTCAAGTTCTTTAAGCGAATTTTCAAAGCTAACTACTGGGACTTGTTGAGGTTTTT
The DNA here is from genome assembly GCF_033550225.1 of Providencia sp. 2023EL-00965. Classification (NCBI taxonomy): domain Bacteria; kingdom Pseudomonadati; phylum Pseudomonadota; class Gammaproteobacteria; order Enterobacterales; family Morganellaceae; genus Providencia; species Providencia sp. 2023EL-00965. The sequence goes on from NZ_JAWUEH010000007.1 coordinate 174,179, forward strand.
CTTTAGCCATATTTCTTTAACCGCAAATGTTCAATCATTCGACTAGGGTGTTTTATTCATTCAGCAGACTAACTTAGTCTGACAGCGGATACAATTTATTATTGGTGTTTTTAGATTCAACCCGCAAGATGGTGCTATAATACGCTTCTTTATTGACAATTGGTAACCTGTGCGTGTGTCTCTTTCAATACGTTCATTTGCCCCTACAACATTAACATGCAGCTATTATGAAGTTTATCATTAAGTTATTTCCAGAAATTACCATTAAAAGCCAGACCGTTAGGTTACGTTTTATTAAGATCCTAACCAGTAATATTCGCAATGTGCTTAAGCCGCTAGGTGAAGAAATCGCGGTTGTTCGTCATTGGGATAACATTGAAGTGCGTGTTAAAGGGGAAACAAAGCACGACGAAATTTGTGACATGCTCACACGTATCCCTGGTATTCATCATATTTTAGAAGTTGAAGAAAAACCGTTTACTAGCCTACATCATATCTATGAAATGGCACATGAGGCATACGGTGCATCGCTAGAAAATAAAACCTTTTGTGTTCGTGTAAAACGTCGAGGCAAGCACGAATTTACCTCGATTGAGGCAGAACGTTATATTGGTGGTGGTTTAAACCAACATATCGCTTCAGCAAAAGTGAAACTCACCGATCCTGACACCACAGTCCATCTAGAAATTGAAGATGAAAACCTGATCCTCGTGAAAGCACGTTACGAAGGCATTGGTGGCTTTCCTATCGGTACACAAGAAGATGTATTGTCTCTCATTTCAGGGGGCTTTGACTCAGGCGTTTCCAGCTATATGTTAATGCGCCGAGGTTGTCGAGTTCACTATTGTTTCTTCAACTTAGGTGGTGCGGCTCATGAAATTGGCGTAAAACAAATCGCTCATTATTTATGGAACCGTTTTGGCAGCTCACATAAGGTACGCTTTATTGCGGTTAACTTCGAACCCGTTGTGGCTGAAATTCTAGAAAAAGTCGATGATGGCCAAATGGGCGTTGTGTTAAAACGTATGATGGTACGTGCTGCCTCAAAAGTGGCTGAGCGTTATGGCGTTCAAGCGATAGTCACGGGTGAGGCATTAGGACAGGTATCAAGCCAAACCTTAACTAACTTGCGTTTGATTGATAATGCTTCAGATACATTGGTACTGCGCCCACTAATTTCTCATGATAAAGAACACATCATTAAAGTCGCGCGCCAAATTGGTACAGAAGACTTTGCGAAAACCATGCCTGAATACTGTGGTGTGATTTCGAAAAGCCCTACGGTAAAAGCAGTCAAAGCACGTATCGAGGCCGAAGAAGCAAACTTTGATTTCACTATTTTAGACTCAGTGGTTGAGCAATCACAAAATATTGATATCCGCCAAATTGCGCAAGAAAGCCGCGAGCAAGTGGCTGAAGTTGAAATGGTGAGTGAGCTTTCAGCTGAAAATGAAGTGATCTTAGATATCCGTTCCCCTGATGAACACGAAGACAAACCGTTGGCGATTGAAGGGATAGACGTTAAACACATTCCATTCTATCGTCTTGGTACTCAGTTTGGTGATCTACCTAAAGAGAAAACTTACTTATTATATTGTGACCGTGGTGTGATGAGTCGTTTACAGGCGCTCTATTTGCAAGAGCAAGGTTTTAATAATGTAAAAGTTTATCGTCCATAAATTGTTCATTTCGACAAGATAAAAGCCGAGATGGCTGTACCGTACCCCCAATAGTTGGATAGCCAATTACTGGGGGTTTTTATTATTGTTCTAAATAATCATTAATACCGGGTGGGAGTACGAGCTGTGAAGCAACGTTTGCCGCGGTATCACGGCCAACCAGTAATTCAATCAATTTTAAGGCGAAATCAAAGGTAGTTGCAGGTCCTTGACTAGTCAGTAAATTAACTCGCTCATCAAAATAAACGCGTTTATCAACCCATTTGTTGGCTGCAATTTGCTCTCGTGTGCTTGGGTAGCCTGTCATATTGCCGATAGGAAATAATTGATGATATTCCAAAACCATAGCGGGTGCTGCACAAATAGCGGCGACAATTTTTCCATCCAGATGCATTCTTCTGACTTTTTCAACCACCAATGGGCTATCTCTAAATGTTTCGGCGCCTCCCATTCCTCCTGGAAGGACTATCGCATCAAAAGGTTCATCGGCCACTTTGATAAGTGGTGTATCTGCAATTAATTTAATTCCTCTTGATGCAGTTATTGCCACTGAACCATCGTCGGTCACGCTTGCTAAGGTGACTGCGATCCCAGCCCTGACTAATAGATCGGCAGTTGTTACCGTTTCTATCTCTTCACTGCCATTGGCGATGCATATTAGTACGGAAGCCGTCATTTTTTTCTTCTCGTTGTTTAATCAAATGGTATAGGCGATCATTTTCTGGTGTATTTAGCCCATGTGCGCGTGCTTGTTTAATCAGATAACCGGTAATGTAGTCAATTTCAGTGCGTCGTTTGTTACGAATGTCTTGCAACATAGAAGAATAGTTATCTGCGGTATTATGGATAATGCCATAAATATAATCAGTGAGCTGTAATTTATCGGTATGCAATCCTTCTATATCCATCACTTGGCAAATTTCATCAATTAATAAATTGATTTGGGCTGTATGGTTTAGTAATTCACCATTTTTGCAATCATGGATAATGGTTAGCGGGTTAATTACGCAGTTTGCGGCAAGTTTTTGCCAGCAGGTTGCTAAAATATCATTATGCCACGCAACATCGGGTAGGGCTGTATGCAAAATATCCGCGATAGGATAGCAATTTTCAGCAATTGAGTTAACCGCACCAATGTGAGTTATGCCATTTGCAACATGAAAGACTTGATTATTTTTTTGCCAAGCGGCATGCGTTGTAACACCCGATAAAAATGGCTGACGTAAAGGTGTTAATTCATCTAATGTCCCCATCCCGTTATGCAGTAATAAAATTGGGCAGGATTCAGGGATATTATGAATTAAAGGGAGTAGTGCATCAGACACTTGCCATGCTTTTAAGCAGACAATAATTAGCTCACTATGTTGTAGATGATTAAGGTTGTTGCAAGGGATCAGTTCACGAAAAACGCGACCATCAGGTTCATTAACATCAACGAATAAATCAGACTGAGCCATACGTAGCCAGCCTTGGATATCATGGCCTTGTTGGGCTAGCGCAGCGAGCCATAGCTTGCCAATGGCACCACAGCCAATAAGCGTTATTCTCATATTCCTCCTAAAGGCAGTGATGAGTGTAGATTTCCAGTATAGTACTTTTGCTATCAATAGAAAGCAGCTATCATGCATCATATTGATTATCAGGAGGTCTTAACCATGCCATCATTTGATATTGTATCTGAAGTTGAAATGAATGAAGTACGAAATGCGGTAGAAAATGCCGAGCGTGAATTAACCAGTCGTTGGGATTTTAAAAATGTGACGGCGAGTTTTGAGTTAAACGACAAAAGTGAATCCATCAAGGTAACCAGTGAGTCCGATTTTCAGGTTCTACAATTACTGGATATTTTAAGAGAAAAAATGTCTAAACGCGGTATTGATGGCGCAGTATTGAATGTCCCTGAGGAGATTGTTCACAGCGGAAAAACTTATAGCGTTGAAGTGACCTTAAAACAAGGTATCGAGTCAGCGGTTGCTAAGAAAATTGTCAAAGCAATTAAAGATAGCAAATTGAAGGTACAAGCTCAGATCCAAGGTGAGCAGGTTCGTGTCACTGGAAAATCGCGCGATGATTTGCAATCTGTTATGGCGTTAGTGCGTTCAAGTGATTTAGGGCAACCTTTCCAATTCAATAACTTCCGCGACTAGTTTTACTGTTGCAGTAATCCGTCATTGATTTGATAGGTACTTTTGCTAGATAAAGTACCTATCAATAGGACTTTACGTTATGCCCTGATAGCGCCTTCAGTAAAAGCGAGAGTGGGCAAATCAACGGCTGTTGCACCTCCATCAATAACCAGTGTTGTTCCTGTAATGATTGCGGCATCAGCTGAGCACAAAAATTTGCAGGCAAGGGCGATTTCTTTTGGTGTAGCAGGGCGTTGTAATGGAACATCACGGCAAACGTATTGGTAAGCTTCATCTAACGTAAATTGATACTGATTGATCAGCGGTTGCATTTCTTCATCAGCCATTGGCGTTTTTACCCATCCAGGGCAAATGGCATTGGCTCTTACGCCTTGACGACCATAATCACGAGCAATAGAACGCATTAACCCAATGATTGCATGCTTTGCGGTAACATATCCACAAACTTCAGGCCCTGATGCTAATGAAGCAATTGAGCCAATAAAAAGTATGTTGCCTTGGCTTTGAACTAAATTAGGTAGGCAAGCACGGGCACTCGCAAAAGCACTGTCTAAATTAGCGGTCATAGCCTGATGCCATTGGTGGTCACTGATATCTTCGGCTTTACCTATCCCCATCGCGCCTGCATTACAAATCAAAACGTCTATAGTATCGGTATGTTGTTTAATTTGCGGTAAAATAACCTCATTCCATGAAGTTTCAGTGGCGGCATCAGCAGTAATGGCGATAGCGCCAGTTTGATAAGCAACGGTTAGCAAAGGTTCAGCTCGTCGACCAATAATAAAAACGTTGTCTCCCAAAAGCGTAAATAAATGGGCACAAGCCTCACCAATCCCTGTTCCACCGCCTGTAATAACGATATTCCTTGGTTTCATATTTCCTCTTTTTTATTTTAAAATTTTAGCCCATATAATTAATATAGAAATAATTAACTTTGAATGAATATCGACCTAAAGAATGATATTCTAAAATATAATAAAAACATCTGGCTAATTTATTTTTTTATTAATTGTTTTTATAAATTAATTTTATTTTTCTTTCGTTGAGTTGTTTTAAATAGATAAAATATATCATTAACAAAATAATAACAAATAAATTGACTTGCTAGATTAGGCTAAATAATATCTGAATAAGCCTAATTTTTGAGGTTTTAATAATGAAAATAATTATTAGTAAATTAAATTTATTTAGCTATGAAAACAAATTATTACTACTTTTATTTTGTGTATTTGGCTGTGTTTTTGTTGATCGCTTGTCCCTTTCTTTTTTATTTCCGATGATGTCAGATGAATTAAATCTTACTAATGCACATCTTGGAATGCTATCGGCTATTTTAGCGCTATGCTGGGCATTATCTGGCGCTGGCTTAGGGGCGATATCAGACCGCTTTAATATTAGAAAGCCAATGTTAGTGATTTGTGTTGCGATGTTCTCTATATTCTCAGGGCTTTCAGGGATTGTGTCTTCATTTGCTCTATTATTAGTTTTTCGAGCCTTTATGGGGATCGCTGAAGGGCCTGTATTGCCAATATCGCAATCTTTGATGTTAGAAGCATCACAAGTTAAACGCCGTGGATTAAATATGGGCTTAGTTCAAGCCACGGCTCCGGGATTGCTTGGTGCAATTATCGCACCGCCACTTATTATTATGATTGCTCTCGATTATGGTTGGCGTAATGCCTTTTATATGACCGTAATTCCTGGTTTGATATTAGCTTTCTTGATTTATAAATTGGTCAAAATTAATGGTAATAAAAATCTGACGACTGATATAGCGGATAGCAAATTTGAAAAAAATGAAAAAGAAATAGCAAAAAACAGTTATAAAGAAATTTGTAAAAATAAAAATGTTATCTTGTGTATTTTTATATCTTGCTTTTTTGTGACATGGTTTATTCTTATTGTCACTTTCACACCGACTTTTCTTGTCAAAGAGCGTGGCTTCAGTGAACAATCTATGGGGTTGATTGTCAGTGCTATTGGTTTTGCGTGGGTATTTTGGGGAACTGTGATCCCCGCGATTTCTGATCGTCTAGGCAGAAAACCTATTCTTATCTTTTTTTCATTGATTGCAATGAGCTGTCCTTTATTTCTTTGCTATATCAATAATCCATTTTTATTAGGGATTATTGTTTTTTTGACTTATACCGGAATGGGCTGCTTTACTTTATTCATGGCAACAATTCCTTCGGAAACCGTATCTAGAACCATGATAGCCTCAACATTAGGCTTGATTATGGGAATTGGCGAGTTTATTGGTGGCTTTGTGGCACCTTTCACCGCTGGGTTTATTGCTGATAACTATGGACTAGCTAGCCCTCTGTTGATCGCTTCAGTTGGTGCATTACTTTCTTGCATTCTAGCCTGCTTTTTGAAAGAAACCGCGCCATTGGTTATTGCAAAGCGAACACAATCAAAATCTATGCCTATAACAGGAGAGTGAACGATGTCAGATACTCTATTAAGCGAAATCAATAGCACTGTACAATCCTATTTTCTTGGAATGCATCATCGCGATATTGGCTTGCTTACCCAAGCTTTTCATCCAGATGCTCAATTATTTGGCTATCTTGTGGGGGAATTTGAAAAATTATCGTTATCACAGTGGCTAGATAAAATCAGTCATATGCCGATCCCGTCTGAATGTGGTGAAGTTTTTTCTATGCAGATTGTCACTATTGATATTTCTGGGGGAATAGCCAATGTGAAAGTCAAATTACTCTACCACGGATTGCAATTTATCGATTATTTATCTCTTGTTGAAATCGATTCACGTTGGTTGATTGTGAATAAAACGTTTAGCAGTCAGTAATGATATTAACTTAGAAAAAGAAGGTGAATATGTCGAGATCAGAAAAACAAGATGTATTAAACCAAAATGCTGAATCTGGCTGGAAAAATTATGATGATTTTGCAAAAGGAATTGATACGAATCGATTACCTAATACACAGGATTGGTTAGATAAAACCATCACTATAGAGTATTCAGATGGCGGTATTATGGAGTTACAATTTGTTCAGGGAGAGCAAAGTCACCTATTGGTTAATTGGCAATACAACGATGAATATGGTTGTGATCCCTGCGAAGAAGTTTGTACTTCAAAAGATCATTATTTTTTCGATATTCAGTTTACGGATAAACAAAATGAAAGTTTAACCTTGATCTTAAATATAGCAACACGGCGCGTATTAACTGTTCGTAGCATTTTATTACCGGAGGGGAAAGTTAGTAATGGCTCGCGGTTAGTACAGCATTTTCAGGCTGGGGTGATCCTTGGTGGTGAGGTCACGGGTGAGGAGCCTCGGCCAACTCGTGAGCTTATTGGTTATAGAACACTGAATGTTTATAGTCCTAATCATTATTACGAACACTTCTATGTTAATTCAGAACGCTATGCATGGCAGAATTTACGTGGTGAGCAATTCGGTCATGGTGATATGGATTATGCTACCTGCTACAAATTTGAAGAAGACATGTATATTTTTACGTTTAGAGAAAAAATTATCCCTGTTTGTTCGGTATTTTTCTTTGATTATATTATTGGCCGTTGTACAGGAAAATTTTTGGGTATCACCAGTCAAGGTGAAATCCAAACTTCACGTGCGGGAGCCTTTATTTATAAAATGAGCTATAACTGCTATCCAACAGGTATAGCACCACGATAAAAACAGTCATATTTTAAATGATCGCATGAGTTGACTGCACTTTTTGCCCTATACTCGAAACAACAGAAGGTGCAGTTATCATCAAAATTGTGAGATAACTGTTTCTAACTGCTCTCTTGATGTGGCTTTTCTATCGACTTTAAGATACACACTGTATTCTTGGGCAACAACGACAACGTCAATAACACCGGGTTGTGATGCTAACAATGCTTGCAACCGTGTGCTATCTGTAAAGTGGCTAGGTAATTCTAAGCGAATACTACTGACATAAGGTGGTTGCTGCATGGTTAAGCTAACGATAAGCCATATTGCTGTTAATAATAGCCCACCAATAAACACCGCAGCGGCGCCATTAACATCATATAACCAGCCACCAAGTATTCCCCCGATAGCAACACCGATAAATTGGCTGGTGGAATAAACCCCCATTGCAGTCCCTTTATAGCTAGCAGGCGCTTCTTTACTGATCAGTGAAGGCAGAATGGCTTCCATGATATTAAAAGCAACGAAAAAGAGTTGCAGGCCGACAAAGATCACCCATAAATGATCACCTGATAGCCATAGCGTGATTTCAGCCAATGCGAGTAGGGTAATACAAAAAATAAATACCTGTTTCATTTTACGGTGTTTTTCAGCATAAATAATGAAAGGTAGTACTGAAACAAACGCGACTAACATGGTGACTAGGTAAGCTTTCCAATGATCTTTGGCTAAATAGCCCGCTTTTTCCATAAGTAACGGCAAAGCTACAAAGCTAGACATTAATAATGTATGTAAGCTTAATATACCAAAATTGAGTTTAAGTAATTGTGGCGCCGTTAGAACTGCTCGTAGGTTACCTTTCACAAAGGCGGATTCACGGTTAGTGACGTGATTATGGCTATTAGGGACAACAAATAGAGTAACGACGATGGCTCCGCCTGCCAGTAGCGTTATTCCCCAAAACAGCCCACTCAAACCAACCCAATGGGTAATAATAGGACCCAAAACCAACGCGATAGCAAAAGTTATACCAAAACTAATCCCCAAAAATGCCATCGCTTTAGTACGGTTTTGTTCTCTGGTCAAATCTGACAGTAAGGCCATAACCGCCGCGGAGATTGCCCCTGCACCTTGTAAGGCACGGCCAATAATAATACCCCAGATAGAATCACTCATGGCTGCCAGCACACTGCCAATAATAAAAATGATCAATCCGAATACAATGAGAGGTTTACGACCGATTTTATCTGACAGTAACCCAAATGGAATTTGGAAAATGGCTTGGCTTAATCCATATATTCCGATAGCTAAACCCACTAAAAATTCAGTAGAGCCTTTTAAGTGGATGCCATAGCTGGTCAAGATAGGTAATACCATAAACATCCCTAACATGCGTAGGGAAAAAACAGATCCTAACCCCCAAGTAGCGCGGAGTTCGTTAGGCGTCATTTTGTTGTCATTCATAAATACTCGTCATACTTCAAGCTGTAGCTGTGTTGGCTTCATTCACTAACCCTAGTCACATACTTTTGTATGCTCCTAGGGATTAGTTACATTTGCCGCCTTGCTACAACTTGAATTATTTAGAGTATTCTACTCGTGAAACTTCAAGCTGTAGCTGTGTTGGCTTCATTCACTAACCCTAGTCACATACTTTTGTATGCTCCTAGGGATTAGTTACATTTGCCGCCTTGCTACAACTCGAATTATTTAGAGTATTCTACTCGTGAAACTTCAAGTTGTAGCTGTGTTGGCTTCATTCACTAACCCTAGTCACATACTTTTGTATGCTCCTAGGGATTAGTTACATTTGCCGCCTTGCTACAACTCGAATTATTTAGAGTATTCTACTCGTGAAACTTCAAGCTGTAGCGGTGACCTCTTTAATTACAAACGCTATTCACATCATTACTCATGGGGTTAGGGATTAGTTGCCTAGCTGAACCCCGAATCTTTAGAGTAGATAATTATTTACTAGTCAGAAAGGCTTTGTTTATCTAGCTATTTTAGAAGTGAATATCTCGTTATTAGAACATAAAAGTTATTCAGTAGGGTAGGCTAATTAGTGCAAATAAAAACGGCAGGACAAGCCTGCCGTTAGAATTAATTTGGTTATACTCGCCATCCTTCAAGTTGCAGGGCTTTTCGTTAAGGTATAAGGGACTAAGCTTAGCTAGCCGAATTACATAGTTTATCCATGCTCATCGGCTATCTTCTCTTGTCGCTTACCTGCAACTCGAATTATTTAGAGTATAGAAATTATCTCACCAAAGCTATAACAGTATCGGTTGAAACTGTCGGATCAACTGACATCATCACGCTTAATGAAGTAATCGCAACGATGGAGAAGATAAACAGTTTACGAGCCCAAACACGGTCATCATTTTCGGTTTTAAAACCAGAAATTGCCATGCCAAGCCACCAAAGACTGACCGCAGCACCCACCACGAGGTATTTATACCCTGCGTAACCACTGATGGCTAACATCAAAGTGGCAACCATAAATGCCAAGATGTATAAGAAGATATGTGTCTTAGCGACAGAGATCCCCTTAATAACAGGCAAAACAGGAATATTGGCTGCTTTATAGTCTTTAAAACGGAAAATCGCGATAGCATACGAATGTGGCATCTGCCACAAACTGAAGATCAATAACAGGATCAGTGCACCTGTATCAAATTCGTTTGTGACTGCGCAGTAACCGATAACCGGTGGCGCTGCGCCTGATAAACTACCAATTAGCGTGCCATAGACTGATTTACGTTTCATATATAGGCTGTAAATACCTACATAAACGATGAAACCAATTACCGCAAGGAGCATTGCCAGAGCATTAGCTGCTACAAGAAGTAGCAGCATGCCAGCAATACCTAATGCAGCGGCGTAAATCAGGCTAATTTTCGGGTCAATCAGCCCTTTAACTAAAGGGCGATTCTTCGTTCTTTCCATGATACGGTCGATATCACGGTCGATATAGTTGTTAAAAACACAACCAGAAGCCACGACCAGTGATACACCCAGCAAAGTCGCAATAAACAGCGGATAATCAATAGTGCCTTTTGAGGCCAGTAGAAAACCGCCGATCACAGAAATTAGATTTCCGAAAATAATTCCTGGCTTGGTCACTTGCAGGTATTGCTTAAACATATCGGCAACTCTTTAGTCGAGCATCATATTGATGTTCAGGTTGTACATAATCCACAGAGAGCCAACGACAACGATACCGATGATTAGCATAGTGAACAGGAATGCTACCAGGTTCCAGCGCTCATCTGATGAAGTATTCATGTGCAGGAAGCATACTAAATGTACGAGGATCTGCACAACAGCCATACCAACAACTGTCCAAAGGATAGCTGCTTGTGAAGCTGTGCCTTCCATCACCATCCAGAAAGGAATGACTGTCAAAATAACCGACAGTATAAAACCAATCATGTATGTTTTTACGCTACCGTGGCTTGCTCCAGTGTGAGCATCTTTTGCATGACTCATTTAAATAGCCCCCAGAAGATAAACAACGGTAAATACACAGATCCAAACAACATCTAAGAAGTGCCAGAACAAGCTCAGGCAGTTCAAACGAGTTTGGTTCACGTCAGTAAGACCACGACGAGTGACTTGAATCATCATAATAATGATCCAAATCAGACCAGCAGTTACGTGCAAACCATGTGTTGCAACTAAAGCAAAGAAGCCAGACAAGAAACCACTACGGTCAGGGCCAAAGCCTTCAGCGATCAGTTCGTGGAATTCATAGACTTCCATGATAACGAAGCCAAGACCGAGCAGGAAGGTTGCGAACAGCCATAAATTGACTTGTCCAATCTTACCTTTATGCATTGCAATCATGGCGAAGCCGTAGGTGATACTACTAAATAATAGTAGGAAAGTTTCACCTAAAACGAACTTCAAACTGAAGATATCTTTACCTTCAGGGCCGCCCGCAGTTCCATCAGCCAGAACAACATAAGTTGCAAATAAACTGGCAAACAGAATAAGGTCACTCATGATATACAGCCAGAAACCAAATACTTTAGTTCCGCCTGCATCGTGGTGCCCATGCTCTGCATGGGCTGCGTTATGATTAGTCATAGTGTTAGTTGACATCGTTCACACCTGCCTTACGTAGGTCTTCAAAGTGCTTATTCTCGATTTCCTCGATTTCAGCAACAGGTACGTAGTAATCAACATCTTCGTCGAAGCTTTTTGCAATCCAAGTAACAATCATGCCACCGAAACCAACGATTGCCAGCCACCAGATGTGCCAGATCATCGCGAAACCTAAAATCAAGCTAAATGCAGCGATAATCACGCCAGCGCCTGTATTTTTTGGCATATGAATTTCTTCATATGAAGTCGGTTTCTTATGAGCGATGCCTTTTTCTTTCATATCCCACCATGCATCGCGAGTTTGAATATTTGGCTCAATCGCGAAGTTGTAGAATGGTGGTGGAGAAGAAGTTGCCCACTCCAGTGTACGTCCACCCCATGGGTCACCGGTTAAGTCGCGGTTTTCATGGCGGTCACGGATACTCACAATGATTTGGATAACTTGACATGCAATACCGATAGCGATCAATGCAGCACCACAAGCAGCAGCAACTAACATTGTATGGTATGTAGGGTCAATGTTTTGGCTTAAACGACGGGTCATACCCATGAAGCCAAGAATATACAACGGCATAAATGCTAAGAAGAAACCAGTGATCCAGAACCAGAAGGCACGAACACCCCATTTCTCATTCAGAGTAAAGCCGTACGCTTTCGGGAACCAGTAAGTCATACCTGCGAAACAACCAAATACAACACCACCAATGATAACGTTATGGAAGTGAGCGATCAGGAATAGACTGTTATGCAGAACGAAGTTTGCACCTGGAACCGCTAGCAGAACACCGGTCATACCACCAACAGAGAAGGTGATGATAAAGCCGACAGTCCACAGCATTGGCGATTTAAACTCAATACGACCTTGGTACATAGTGAATAGCCAGTTGAAGATCTTAACCCCAGTTGGGATTGCGATAATCATCGTAGCGATACCAAAGAAGGCGTTGACGTTCGCCCCTGAACCCATCGTAAAGAAGTGGTGCAACCAAACGATGAAGGACATTACAGTAATAACGATAGTCGCCCACACTAAGGAAGTGTAACCGAACAAACGTTTTTTGGAGAAAGTCGCTGCAATTTCTGAGAACACACCGAATACTGGTAGAACAAGAATATACACCTCTGGATGGCCCCAGGCCCAAATCAGGTTGATGTACATCATCATGTTGCCGCCCATATCGTTAGTGAAGAAATGGGTGCCCAGATAACGGTCAAGAGTCAGAAGGGTAATAGTGACAGTTAAGATAGGGAATGCTGCCACGATCAGTACGTTAGTACACAGTGCTGCCCAGCTGAATACTGGCATTTTCATCATCGACATACCCGGTGCACGCATACGGATAATGGTCGCAATAAAGTTAACACCAGTTAATAGAGTACCAATACCGGATATCTGGAGACTCCATATCCAATAATCCACCCCGACCCCGGGGTTGTACTCCAAGCCAGATAATGGCGGGTAAGCCAACCAACCTGTTTGAGCGAATTCACCAACCCCTAAAGAGATGTTGATTAAAACAACACCCACTACAAAGAACCAGAAGCTCAATGAGTTAAGGAATGGGAAAGCAACGTCACGCGCACCAATTTGCAGAGGAACAACTAAGTTCATCAGACCAACAACGAAAGGCGTAGCCATGAAGAAAATCATGATAACGCCGTGCGCGGTAAAGATTTGGTCATAGTGGTGAGGGTTTAAGAACCCTTCTTGGCCGGCAGAAGCAAGTACTTGCTGACCACGCATCATGATGGCATCCGCGAAACCACGGAACAGCATGACCATTGCGACAATGATGTACATGACACCAATTTTTTTATGGTCAACAGAGGTTAACCATTCTTTCCACAACCACTTCCATTTACCGAAATACGTAATCGCACCAACTAGCGCTAATCCGCCAAGAACGATAGCAATTAGTGTGATAACGATAATAGGTTCATGGAGCGGAATTGCGTCTAGTGTTAATTTTCCGAACATGCCCTTATTCCTCAACGCCAGTATGAGCAGAATGGCCCATATTCATAGTGTGACCTGTATTTTCATCTTTCGATTCAACAGGAGCGTGACCCTTATGATGCTCATGGCCAAACTTGAGAACGATGTCGTTATACAGGTTTGGTTTCACGCTAGAGAAGTAGGTAACAGGAACGTTTGTGCTAGGCTTCGCGACTTCGTCGAAAGCTTGCATGGTATCCATTGTTTTCGGTGAAGCTTTCACCTTTTGTACCCACTCATCAAAACCTTGACGATCAGCCGTTGCAATCGCATTAAACTTCATATCAGAGAAACCGTGGCCACTATAGCTTGCAGAGAAGCCTTTGTAGGTACCTGGTTCATTAGCGATTAGGTGAAGTTTAGTTTGCATACCTGCCATTGCGTAGATTTGGCCACCTAAAGATGGAATGAAGAACGAGTTCATCACCGAATCAGACGTAATTTTGAAGTTAACTGGGACACCAGTAGGGAATGCGATTTCATTCACTGTTGCGATGCCTTGCTCTGGATAGATGAATATCCATTTCCAGTCAGCTGAAATAACTTCAATAGTGACAGGTTCCTGATCACTGACTAATGGCTTATATGGGTCAAGCTCATGAGTCGTTTTCCAAGTGATAGCACCTAGAATAATGATAATGATGATAGGAACAGTCCAGCAGACTAACTCAATTTTATTTGAGTGAGCCCAGTTAGGACGGTAGGTTGCTGATTTATTGGATTCACGATATTTTCTAGCAAAGATAAACGCCATGAAAATAACCGGGATCACAACAACGAGCATTAAGCCGATTGCAATAAGAATCAGCTCTTTTTGTTTAACGCCAACGGCGCCTTTAGGATCCATCAACACCATATCGCAGCCACCTAATAGTAAGGCAGCAGCAACCAGTGAGATTGCCCCAATGCTTTTTTTGTAGTTCATAAGTCTCATCCACGACCCCAAATGACAAAGATTCTAATTGTCGTTTCATCAGTGGGGGCATTCTACGGTAAGGTTATGTGAGTGTAAACAATTGTAAGGTAAAGAAGCTGGATTGTTAGCTCTTTATGTTAATATGATCACATGTGAAGAACTTATGATGAAAAAGTTAAAGCTTATCTAATTTATAGGCATTCTTTGCTAAAACAGAACAGATTTTAAAGTATCTTTGTCATTTATCAAAGAAAAATATATACAAAAGTGAGCTAAAAACAGGGAAACTGATATGAATGTTAAATAAAATGGTAGGTAAATATACGATTATTTATCAAGATAAGGCAGTTTTCACTACCTTATCGGCAAAATAGCTAAGAAAAATTTTTACTTCATTGAAAATAAAAGAGTGTTTTTAAAATTTTATTACAATCAAATAGGCCGTCTTAGAACGTATACTTTAATGTATAAATGATCGCATCTTGATAAAAATCATCCCCCAATTTATTGTCTGCATAGCGGTACTGGACACCGGCTGCTAAGTTTGGTGTTGCATTCCACCAAAATGCTAGCGCCCCGTTCACCCCATCACGTCCGCCATTTCCGTAACGCTTATGACGAGCAAACTCCATTTCATGCCAGTTAGTGATCATGAAGTTTTCTTCAAACATCTTAAAGCCATAGCCTGCAACCCAACCAACGACATAGCCGTTATTGCCTGAATAGTAAGTTTGGTCAACATAGTGCATTGCCACAAAAGGTTTAAACCACAGATCACCAAATGAAGTGTTATAACCTAAACCGTATAACGTATTGACTTCATGGAAATTACCGCCATATTTTGCACCTGGCATTGACCATGTACCATATACGTGACCATAGACGTTGAAACCAGTATCACCTAAATAGAAGCGACCTGTTGTTTTGATGGTATAGCGTTGGTTGCGTCCCGGTTCTGTACGACGTTTGTGGAATGGGTTTTCTACATCAAAAAAACCGTATAGCTCACCCCAATTAAAATTAGCTCCGCCTTCTAATTCAATATAAGCAAAGTCTTTTTTACGAGTGGTATTTTCTGATTTAGTTTCAGTGCGGTGAGACCAGTCTAGATAGTTGACATTGATATCCGCGAAACCATTCTGATAGCCTAAAAAGTCGTCAGCATTGGCCGTTCCAGCTAAAGAAGCGATTGCCGCGACGCAGAGAAGTTGTTTTTTCATGATATATTATTTTCGTTTGAGTATTAACGAGATTTATTGTTGTCAGCCGAAAGGCTGATTAGCCCTTAACGTGTGAGATATTAGACTTTTCATTTGCAATAAAAAAATATATTTCACGCAATGAGTGATGTCTGTCACGTTATGGCGATGGATATATCAATATTTGCTAGTCAGATCTAATTTAAAAGGTCAATAAAAACCCTAACCGAATTAATTTCAGTTAGGGATGATTTCATTGTTAATATTTTATTTCTTAACTATTTTGCGGACAGCGAAGAAATCGAGACAGCCACCAATGATTAAACTGAGTGCACCAATACTTGCGCCAGTATTGAAAATAAAGTTTTTATATTCAGGTAATGCAAGCCAAAGAGAAATGTAATTGGTGAATAAGTAAATTTTGACTGAAGCAAACGAGGTAAATAAGAGGGTTAATAGCCATAGAGCCAATATACCAATTGCGGTTAAAAGGATATAAACGGCAATTTTATACGCTTGTGGGTACAGCTCCCTGCGTTGGAATAACCCTGTGGTTTGCGTATAGGCTAAAGAGGTTTTACAGGCAAGTAATAGAAGGATACTGGGTACCGCAACAACAATAGAAATAAGATAGAAGGTTGGCCAGCCATAAGAAAGCACCACAATACTGGCAACTGGGCCGATGTACACACGAGCTATCGCCGAAAGTGCGGATAATAAAGCGAATTGTGTTGCCGACAATGATTTATTACATAATGTCATCAATAACGCTACGAATGCCGCGGTTCCCATCCCTGAAAAAATATTTTCGATAACAATGATTGAACCCATACTGATAATGTTTGGTGGCGTTACCGCAAGGAACCAGTAGCCGATGTTTGAAGCGCCTTGCAAAATACCAAACACCAATAAGGCGTTAAAGAGGCTCATGTTCTTCATGAGGTAACCACCAAACAAAGCCCCAAAAATAGTGGCAGCCATACCGACGGTTTTATTGACCGCGGCAACTTCACTTAAGGTGAAACCAAGACCACTTAATAAAAAGTTAGTACTTAGCGCCATTACAAATGCATCACCCATCTTATAAAACACGATTAATAAGAGGACTAACCATGCATTGTTACGGCTAAAAAATTCGGAAAGTGGCTTATAAATCGCATCTTTCAGAGAGGCAGGAGGGGTCCCATTATCTTCTGGCTCTTTGGCGAGTAGCGTTGCAAAAACACCAATTAGCATCAGCCCTGCCATTACCATATAGAGCTGTTGCCATGTGAGGAATTTATCTGCCATCCATAATGCGAGCCCGCCAGAAACTAACATGCTGATGCGGTAGCCCATCACAGAAACCGCAGCCCCAAATCCTCGTTCTTCAGCGCTGAGTAAGTCTGTTTTGTAGGCATCAAAAACAATATCTTGCGAGGCAGAGCAAAAAGCCACCATAACTGCGAACGCAGCGAGCCACCATAAGTGCTCCGTTGGGCTCATGAAACCCATCGCTGCAATGCTGATGATCAAGAGGATCTGCGTTGTTAGTAGCCATCCTCTACGGCGCCCAAGAAAAGAAGGGGTATACCTATCCATCATTGGAGACCAAAGAAATTTTAATACGTAGGCTTGACCAACAAGAGAAAAGAAACCAATCGTTTTTATATCAACATTTTCGACGGTCAACCAGGCCTGTAGCGTACCTGCCGTCAGTGCTAGAGGAAGGCCAGAAACAAAACCTAATAGGATTAAAATGACTGAGTTAGGCAGTTTTGGTAATAACGAGTGGGACATAATCTTCCTAATATGTGCTTGGTAGATACTCGTCATAGTTCAATTGCAGCGTTTTTGGTTAGGGGGCTAAGCTCACTGACGCCAGTCGCCGTATTTTTCATCCCCTTACCGCTCGCTTAGCTGCATCTTGAATT
Organism: Providencia sp. 2023EL-00965; assembly: GCF_033550225.1. Taxonomy (NCBI): domain Bacteria; kingdom Pseudomonadati; phylum Pseudomonadota; class Gammaproteobacteria; order Enterobacterales; family Morganellaceae; genus Providencia; species Providencia sp. 2023EL-00965. The sequence goes on from NZ_JAWUEH010000007.1 coordinate 191,787, forward strand.
ATTTAAAGTATATTTAAAATACCAATTATTTTGTAAAAGTGGCGCTTCCGTGTTCTTTTAACTTATATATAGATGATGAGAGCCAACTACAAACAAACTCTCATCATAACGTGAAATTACCGCGTGTTTTGACGGATAAACTGGGTTAACTCTTGGTCATTAGCCATATCAGCGATTAAATCAGTTAAAGCAAGATTGATGGCTTTTTCGATTTTTTCGTTACTTGCGCCAAGTAATTCTTGGTTGTTGTAATTACGCGTAAACGTACGTGATTTGGTTGAGCCATTAGGTGCTGTGGCTGTAACCGTTACGCTTGAATTCACAGTAATATTATGGCGTAAGCTCCCCTCAGAGACTTGAGCATTGAGTTGATTTAGCTGGACAACGAGGTTCACATTAGCAGGTGAGGACACCATAAAACCACGAGCGGCCATCTGTTTTTCAACGGCTTCTTGCATTAAATAACGAGGATCACGAGAAGGTGATAGCACCACTAAACTACCATTACGATTGATCTCTGTTAGTGATTTTGAGGTTCTATTATCCACACTACTCACACTAATTGCGGTTGCATTGAGTGTTGGGTTACGTGCAGGTAAAGTGATCTTAGGTTCAAGCGATAAGGTATTGTTGCTGGTTGCACAACCCGCTAGAAGAAATAGTGCAAAAAGAGGAAAACACAGTTTTCTTAACATAATTTTTTCCAGTTCATCTTTCTTAATTGAGTGTGTTCCGCTATGGTGTAACACTCATCCATTGAGTTAGGGTATATACTCGAAATCCTTCAAGTTGCAGTGTTGTTGACTACGCTCAGCTAGCCGAGTCATAGAGTTTATCTATGTTCACCGCCTATGTTCGCTTATCGCCTACCTGAATCGCGAATTATTTAGAGTATAAATTGCCATTTGACGCTTCTTTCTTATGAATGGTTAGACAACTATTTCTGAAAAAATTCGTCAAAGTAGGTATTAATCATATCATTGTGAATGATTCTCCACTATCAGTACAAAAAAAGATAATGAAGAACGATAATCTAGGAGCAATTTAGGAGTTATTTTATGGGGCACAACATGCAATCTCATATCCAGCAAAAGTTACAGGCTGCCTTTGCGCCAGTTCATTTGGAAGTGATTAACGAAAGCTATCAGCACAACGTTCCTGCTGGTTCAGAAAGCCATTTTAAGGTCGTACTCGTGAGTGAACTATTTGAAAATAAACGTATGGTTGGTCGCCACCGTGAAATTTATGCTATTTTGGCGGACGAACTAGCGGGGAGTATTCATGCATTAGCCCTTCATACTTATACGCCTACTGAGTGGGAGGGATTAGCAGATACTGCATTAAACTCCCCTGCATGTCGTGGTGGTGGTAAAACAAACGGTTGATTGACATATAGAGACCGTTACTGTCATTGTGATGGAATAATTGATTTCGTTTTATGATGTCAACATCCATATCGATGGTGATTTTTTCTTCAATTTGCTTGAAGAATGTTTATTTTAGTCAGAAAAGTCACAAATAAAGAGGAATAATCGCTTCTTTTATCAGCTTTTCTCGACTCAGAGCATCCGCATCGGTATAATGTTGCGTCTAATTTTCAGTAAGGTTTCGGGACGCTTCTGATATCAGGGATGACCGTTGTGAAAACAACGCCCCGGTTCTGGAAGGGAGATGGTCATTATGATTTAATGGCATAACTCTGGAGTAGACCGATCACTAAGATTTTTTTTGAGGTAAGAAGATGCAAGTTTCTGTTGAAACGACTCAAGGCCTTGGGCGTCGTGTAACAATCACCGTTCCTGCTGCCGATATTGAAAAAGCAGTAAACAGCGAGCTAGTCAGCGTCGCGAAGAAAGTACGTGTTGATGGTTTCCGTAAAGGGAAAGTACCAATGAACATCGTTAAGCAGCGTTACGGCGCGTCTGTTATGCAAGACGTTCTGGGCGATGTGATGCAACGTAACTTCATCAACGCTATCGTTGAGCAAAAAATCAATCCAGCTGGTGCGCCAAGCTACAAGCCTGAAATGCTTGAAGATGGTAAAGATTTTGTTTACTCAGTGGAATTCGAAGTTTACCCAGAAATCGAACTGAAAGGTCTGGAAACTATCGAAGTAGAAAAACCAGTTGTTACTGTTAAAGATGAAGATCTGGAAAACATGCTGGAAACTCTGCGTAAGCAACAAGCTCAATGGAAAGAAATCGCTGAAGCTGCAACTGCTGATTCACGCATTACTATCAACTTCACTGGTTCTATCGATGGTGAAGAATTTGAAGGTGGTAAAGCAGAAGATTTCGCACTGGTTATGGGCGAAGGTCGTATGATCCCTGGCTTTGAAGATGGCATCGTTGGTCACAAAGCAGGCGAAGAGTTCGATATCGAAGTTAACTTCCCAGAAGATTACCATGCTGAAAACCTGAAAGGGAAAGCAGCGAAATTTGCTATCGTTCTGAAGAAAGTTGAAGAACGTGAACTGCCAGAATTCACTGAAGAGTTCATCAAGCGTTTCGGTATTGCTGATGGCACTTTAGAAGGCCTGCGTGCAGAAGTACGTAAAAATATGGAACGTGAGCTGAAAAATGCGGTTCGTAACCGTATTAAAGCACAAGTTCTGGATGGTCTGGTTAACGCAAATGAAATCGACGTTCCAGCTGCTGTCGTTGATGGCGAAATCGACGTTCTGCGTCGTCAAGCTGCTCAACGTTTCGGTGGTAACGAACAACAAGCGATGGAACTGCCTCGTGAACTGTTCGAAGAACAAGCAAAACGTCGCGTTGTTATCGGCCTGCTGTTAGGTGAAGTGATCAGCTCTAACGAACTGAAAGCTGACGAAGATCGCGTTAAAACTCTGATCGAAGAAATGGCATCAGCGTACGAAGATCCAGCAGAAGTTATTGAATACTACAGCAAAAATAATGAGCTGATGAACAGTGTTCGTAACTTAGCGCTAGAAGAACAAGCTGTTGAGAAAGTATTAGAAGCAGCTAAAGTAACTGAAAAAGAAACTAACTTCACTGAACTGATGAATCAAGTTCAAGCTGGCTAATTTCATTTTTTAAGTTATGCAAATTAGAAACCCGTGATGCTGTGCTGCATTGCGGGTTTTTTGTCAATTTGATTATACTCGTCATACTTCAAGTTGCTGCTTTGTTGACCTCGTTCAGCTAGCCGAGTCATAGAGTTTATCTATGCTCCCCGACTATCTTCGCTTGTCGCCTAGCTGCACTTCGAATTATTTTGAGTATAAAATAGTCTTGAAAATAACATTTATGCCCTAATTTGATTAAAGGCGGTACGGTATATTTTAGTTATATTGGCTGAATATTGTTGGGTTAACGTAAGCAACAAATCCGTGAATCCTTACAGACTTGTGTTAAACTATTTTAAAGTGCGTCTTATTTTCTACGACATAATCACTCTATGCTCTAAACTATTCAAGGTCAGCTAGGGACAAGCGCATGAGATACTAGGTGCATACATAAGTGTGTGGCTAGTGTGGGTAAGCGAAGGCAACAATGCTGCAACTTGAAGCATGATGAGTATAAATAAGTGCACATTTCTTCGAAGGCTTTTTAGTCAACTTAAAAGCGTAGAAGCGGTGAGATGATTGTGATTTATGCAAGATAAAGATAATTTTTAAAGACAAACTGTTTGTTTGCTGCCCAAAAGATAAGCAAACAGTCAACTTAGGCGCAAGCACCAGAAAGTTTTTAATAGGAGATTTCGATGTCACATTTTGGCGGTCAGGAAAACCTAGCATCCCAAATGGCACTTGTGCCAATGGTCATTGAGCAGACCTCTCGGGGTGAACGTTCATACGATATTTATTCACGTCTGTTAAAAGAACGTATTATCTTCCTGACAGGTCAGGTGGAAGATCATATGGCGAACCTCATCGTCGCACAGATGCTATTTCTGGAAGCAGAAAACCCAGAAAAAGATATCCAGCTTTATATCAACTCGCCGGGTGGTGTGATCACCGCGGGTATGTCAATTTATGACACCATGCAGTTTATTAAACCTGATGTTAGTACGATTTGTATGGGGCAGGCTTGCTCTATGGGCGCTTTCTTGCTGACTGCTGGGACAAAAGGTAAACGCTTCTGTTTGCCAAACTCGCGTGTGATGATCCACCAACCTTTGGGGGGTTATCAAGGTCAAGCGACAGATATTGAGATCCACGCTCAGGAAATCCTGAAAGTTAAGTCTCGAATGAATGAATTGATGGCATTGCATACGGGTAAATCGATTGAAGAGATTAACCGTGATACTGAACGTGATCGTTTCTTATCTGCAAATGAAGCCAAAGAATATGGGTTGGTTGATCAAATTTATACCAGCCGTTAATTAGTTAGGGTATTCCCTGAATATTGAAGAAATTTATTGCTCTGTTTCGGGTTATCAGATGGTAATTAAACAGGGCAATTTGACGATAAGTGAGGTCAACTGATGACAGAAAAGCGCAAAGAGGGGTCAGGTAAACTGTTGTACTGCTCTTTCTGCGGAAAAAGTCAGCACGAAGTCCGCAAGCTGATTGCAGGTCCGTCAGTCTATATCTGTGATGAATGTGTCGATTTATGCCTCGACATCATTCGTGAAGAGATTAAAGAACTAGCTCCTCATCGTGAACGCAGTGCACTGCCGACACCCCATGAGATCCGCGAGCACCTTGATGATTATGTCATAGGTCAAGAACAAGCGAAAAAAGTTCTTGCTGTCGCAGTGTATAACCACTACAAACGTTTACGTAATGGTGATACCACTAACGAAGGTGTAGAACTGGGTAAAAGTAACATTTTGCTGATTGGGCCAACAGGTAGTGGTAAAACCCTGCTTGCTGAAACATTAGCGCGTTATTTGGATGTCCCTTTCACCATGGCGGATGCTACAACATTAACCGAAGCCGGTTATGTAGGTGAAGATGTTGAAAACATCATCCAAAAACTGCTCCAAAAATGCGATTATGATGTAGAAAAAGCCCAACGTGGTATTGTTTACATCGATGAAATTGACAAAATTTCTCGTAAATCAGATAACCCATCGATCACCCGTGATGTTTCAGGTGAAGGTGTGCAACAAGCGTTGCTAAAACTGATTGAAGGCACGATTGCAGCCGTTCCACCACAAGGTGGCCGTAAGCATCCTCAGCAAGAGTTTTTACAGGTTGATACCTCTAAGATCTTATTTATCTGTGGTGGTGCTTTTGCTGGCCTAGATAAAGTGATCGGTCAGCGTTTAAATACACGTTCAGGCATTGGTTTCGCAGCAGAAGTGAAAGGCGAATCTGAAAAAATTACTGAAGGTGAATTATTAGCGAAGACTGAGCCAGAAGATTTGATCAAATTTGGTTTGATCCCTGAGTTTATTGGTCGTTTGCCAGTTGTGGCAACATTAACAGAACTTAGTGAAGAAGCATTGATCCAAATTTTACAAGAGCCGAAAAACGCATTAACTAAGCAATATCAAGCGTTATTTAACCTTGAAGGAACTGAATTAGAGTTTCGTGAAGATGCGTTAAAAGCAATTGCTAAAAAAGCGATGGCACGTAAAACGGGTGCCCGTGGCTTACGTTCTATTGTGGAAGCTGCGTTGTTAAACACAATGTATGACCTACCTTCTATGGAAAATGTAGAAAAAGTGGTGGTTGATGAAAACGTTATTAACGAACAATCTGAACCATTACTGATCTACAGCAAGCCTGATGCTCAAGCCTCTGGTGATAATTAACACCTAAGATTTAGCAGTAACAATTTATGAATGAAATGAGGGTTATCCCTCATTTCATTTTTTATCTTCAATGACCCATTGAATGCTAAAATCTTATCCCCATATAGTTTATATTCTGAGTGTGGTTTCTTTGCTCCTAAAATAAACATTTTTTGAGCAATTGTTGGAAACCCTTAAACTAGCGCAAGCTAAACGAAGAGAGAGCTTTATGAATCCTGAGCGTTCCGAACGCATTGAAATACCAGTATTGCCTCTGCGTGATGTAGTGGTGTACCCACATATGGTGATCCCACTGTTTGTTGGACGTGAAAAATCCATTCACAGTCTGGAAGCAGCGATGGATCATGACAAGCAAGTAATGCTCGTAGCTCAAAAAGAAGCTTCAACTGATGAGCCTGGAGTCAATGACCTATTTTCAGTTGGTACTGTTGCTTCAGTTATCCAAATGCTAAAGCTGCCTGATGGCACCGTTAAAGTTTTAGTTGAAGGCCTAAGAAGAGCACACATTAGTAGCTTGACTGATAATGGTGAATATTTCATAGCACAAGCCGAATATTTGAAGTCAGAATCTGAGAAAAATAGCTCAGAGGCTAAAGATTTTTATAACGAAGCTGCTGCACCTGCGGCAGAGCTTCTTGATGAAAAAGAACAAGAAGTTCTTTATCGCACGATTGTTAGTCAGTTTGAGAGCTACATCAAACTCAATAAAAAAATTCCACCTGAAGTACTGACTTCACTGCATTCCATTGAGCAAGATCAGCTGGATAAACTTGCTGATACGATTGCCTCTCATATGCCATTGAAATTGGCTGATAAACAGCGAGTGCTGGAGATGGCAAATGTAGCAGAGCGTGTTGAGTTCCTGATGGCAATGATGGAGTCAGAAACTGAATTACTGCAAGTTGAGAAACGCATCCGCAACCGTGTTAAGAAGCAGATGGAAAAAAGCCAACGTGAATACTATTTGAATGAGCAAATGAAAGCGATTCAAAAAGAGCTTGGTGAAATGGATGATGCTCCTGACGAATATGAAGCGCTAAAACGCAAAATTGAAGAAGCAAAAATGCCAAAAGAGGCACATGAAAAAGCAGAAGCGGAATTGCAGAAGCTAAAAATGATGTCTCCAATGTCAGCTGAAGCCACGGTTGTGCGTAGCTATATCGACTGGATGGTTCAGGTACCATGGCACGCACGCAGTAAAGTAAAAAAAGACCTCGTGAAGGCTCAAGAGATTCTCGATACTGACCACTATGGTTTAGAGCGTGTAAAAGAACGTATTTTAGAGTATCTGGCAGTACAAAGCCGTGTCAGCAAGATCAAAGGGCCTATTTTGTGCTTGGTAGGGCCTCCGGGGGTTGGTAAAACCTCACTTGGCCAATCTATTGCTAAGGCAACTGGCCGCCAGTATACCCGTATGGCGCTAGGTGGCGTACGTGATGAAGCGGAAATCCGTGGGCATCGTCGCACCTACATCGGTTCCATGCCGGGTAAATTGATCCAGAAAATGGCAAAAGTAGGCGTAAAAAACCCACTGTTCTTACTCGATGAGATCGACAAAATGTCATCAGACATGCGTGGTGATCCAGCTTCAGCCTTGTTAGAGGTATTGGATCCTGAGCAAAACGTCGCATTTAACGACCATTATCTGGAAGTTGATTACGATCTTTCTGATGTGATGTTTGTTGCAACATCAAACTCAATGAACATACCGGCTCCGCTGCTTGATCGTATGGAAGTGATCCGTCTGTCAGGTTATACGGAAGATGAAAAACTGAATATTGCTAAACAACACTTACTGTCGAAGCAAATTCAGCGTAATGCCCTGAAAAAAGGTGAATTAACCATTGATGACAGTGCATTAATTAGTATCATTCGTTATTACACTCGTGAAGCGGGTGTTCGTAGTCTTGAGCGTGAGATTTCGAAACTGTGCCGTAAAGCGGTTAAATCCTTATTGATGGATAAAAAGCTTAAACACATCGAAATTAATGCTGATAACCTGAAAGATTTCTTAGGGGTTCGCAAATTCGATTACGGCCAAGCAGATACTGAAAACCGCGTCGGTCAGGTAACTGGTCTGGCATGGACTGAAGTAGGCGGTGATCTATTAACTATTGAAACGGCTTGCGTACCGGGTAAAGGGAAACTGACTTATACAGGTTCTCTTGGTGAAGTGATGCAAGAATCGATTCAAACTGCCTTAACAGTAGTACGTGCACGCGCAGAAAAACTGGGTATTAACAGTGATTTCTATGAAAAACGTGATATTCATGTACACGTGCCTGAAGGTGCAACACCGAAAGATGGCCCAAGTGCTGGTATTGCGATGTCGACAGCGCTGGTTTCTTGTTTAACAGGTAACCCAGTTAAAGCTGACGTGGCAATGACAGGTGAAATTACCCTAAGAGGATTAGTGTTACCTATCGGTGGTTTGAAAGAAAAATTACTGGCTGCACATCGTGGTGGTATTAAAACGGTGTTAATTCCATTTGAGAACAAGCGTGATTTGGAAGAAATTCCAGAAAATGTTATTGCTGATTTGGAAATTCATCCAGTGAAAACGATTGAAGAAGTACTCTCTTTGGCATTAGTGAACCCACCATTTGGTGCGGAAGTCGTAAAAAATAAGTCGAAAAGAGTGAGCTGAATCAAGAAGTTTAAATAAAAATGAGGCTGATGACCTATTTAGGGGTTGTCAGCCTTTTTTTTCGTCGCTAATTTAACGATGATTCTGATAATTATTTGGATGTTATCTGTTCTCTTGCCATTGGCATTAAGGATTGATATAACGGCTGCATCATTAATTAGCTTAATAGCCTAATTAAGATCATAGTCAAAACTAATATGGGGATGATAAGAGTGAATAAGTCTCAACTGATTGATCAAATCGCTTCTGAAGCGAATATTTCTAAAGCTGCAGCTGGTCGTGTTGTTGATGCATTCGTTGCATCTGTAACTGGCTCACTGAGCAAAGGTGATGATGTTGCTTTAGTTGGCTTTGGTACATTCACAGTTCGTGAACGTGCTGCTCGCACAGGACGTAACCCACAAACAGGTAAAGAAATCAAAATCGCTGCGGCGAAAGTACCTGCTTTCCGTCCGGGCAAAGGTTTAAAAGACGCGGTTAATGGTTAATCCAGTTTTATTTTGAGTTTGTTTTATTTTTTCTAAAACTCACACTGACTGAATATTATTAATCAGCTAATATAGAGGCGCATCATGGAAATGATGCGCTTTTTTTTCAATCTGGGTTAAGATTAGCGTATTATTAGGAAATGAATTCAACCAAGCGGAGTTAAGCCTTTTTATGATGGACAATCTACGCACGAAAGCGAACAGTCCTTTTATCAAAGTGCTACTGGCTATTATTATTCTGTCATTCGTGCTGACAGGGGTTGCCGGTTACATGATTGGTGGGTCGAGCAATGATGCTGCCGAAGTAAATGGACAGTCAATTAGCAGGGAGCAACTACAACAGGCTTTCTCGCAAGAGCGTCAGTCCTTACAAGAGAATTTGGGAGACAGATTCTCTGAAATAGCTGGTAATGAAGAAGCCATGAGAGCATTGCGTGCTCAAGCACTTGCCAACTTAATTAATAGTGAGCTGATTAATCAGTATGCGCAAGAATTAAACCTGTCTGCGAGCGATGCGCAGATAGAGAAAGCGATTTTCGCGATGCCAATTTTCCAAACTAATGGTAACTTTGATAGCGAAAAGTATCGTTTGATATTAAAGCAATATAATGTCAATGCGGACAACTTTGCTGCCCAAATCCGTAATGATTTGGTGCGCGCACAGTTAGCTAAAGCTTTCACAGGCAGCGATTTTGCACTTCCTTCAGAAGTCAAAACGTATGCGGAGCTATTTTTACAAGAGCGTGAAATTCGCACAGCGACGTTATCATTAGCGGATGCACAAGCTAAACAGTCTGTGACTGAAGATGAAATTAAAGCTTACTATGATGCAAACCACGATAGCTTCATTTCACCTGAGAAAGTTAAAGTCAGCTACGTTGAGATTGACGCAACGACGCTGCCAGAGCAAACCGTTTCTGATGAAGAGCTGAAAACCTACTATGAGCAAAACCTGAAAAATTATACTCAGGCGGAGCAAAAGCATTACAGCATGATCCAAGTCGCCTCTGAAAAAGAAGCGAATGCAATCGTCGATGAGCTAAAAGCAGGGGCTAATTTTGAAACCCTCGCGGCTGAAAAGTCGACTGATAAATTCAGTGCTGGCAATAAAGGTGTTATCGGTTGGATGGAAGAGGCGTCTACCCCTGCTGAAATTGCTGACGCTAAGCTAACAGAAAAAGGTCAAATTTCTGCGCCAGTTAAATCCGGAGAAAGTTTTGTTATTTTCCGTTTGGATGATATTAAACCTGAAAGCGTTAAATCATTTGATTCAGTAAAAGATGGACTGAAAACGACATTAAACCAAGAGAAAAATGTTAAACAGTTCTATGACTTACAGCAAAAAGTCAGTGAAGCTGCAACTAACGATAATGAATCTTTAGCATCTGTCGAAGAAGTTTCAGGCCTAAAAGTGGCAACAACTGACTGGTTTGATAAGAACAATCCACCAGAGGCATTGAAATTCCCTAAAGTGATCAATGAGATTTTCAGTGAACGCCTAGTAGATAAAAATGGTTCTACAGGTATCAACTCTGACGTGATTAACGTTGAAGGTGATCGTGCATTTGTGGTTCGTGTTACAGAGTACAAACCAGAGCAAATCGAATCCTTAGAAACCGTCAAACCTGAAATTGAAGCACTAGTTAAACGTCAAAAAGCAAATGCAGTGCTAAAAGCGGAAGGCGATAAATTGCTTGCTGCACTGAAAGAAGGTAAAGGTGAGTCAGCGCTAAGTGCGGCTAATGTGACATTTACTGCCCCTGAAACGGTTTCTCGTGTTATGCCACAAACACCAATTACTGGTGCAGCGATGGCAATGGCGAAACCAGTAGATGGTAAAGCAACTTATGCAACAGCGCGTGATGCACAAGATAACCTAGTTATCATTCAACTTGATAAAGTAACCGCAGGTAAAGCTTCTGAGGAAGAGTTAGCGCAGTTAACTCGAGAGTATCAAGGCATGATGGCAGCTTCAGTGAATGAAGCATTGATGCTGAACCTGCGTAATAACGCAAAAATTGAAGAGTTCAACGTCGAGTAATTTGGGAAGCTCCTCGCAATTTTTATTGCAAGATAGCATTCTTTGAGGCCACCTTTGGGTGGCCTTTCTTATTTCTACTCTGATTAAAAAGCTTTTCTATTATCTTCTTGGCATTGTGTTATCTCACTTTAAACAGGAGAAACTCGATGTCATGGATGCAATTAACAAAACAGTTTTTAGGTAGTGTTGTGATCATGTTTTCAATGTTGATGTATCAACAGCAAGCATTAGCTAAAAAAACGGAAACTGAGAAACCATCATTAGCAGTAACGAACCAAACGTCTCAGCAGGTTGTCGATGTAACTCATTCTAGCAGTACTCATCAAGTTAATATTAATCAAGCAAGCGCAGAGGAACTGGCTAAGAAACTGAGTGGGATAGGGATCCAAAAAGCAAAGGCAATTGTTGAATATAGGGACAAATATGGTGCATTTAGTTCGTTAGAAAATATTTTAGAGGTGAAAGGAATAGGTCCCTCATTTTTAGAAAAAAATAGGAGTAAGTTAACTCTGTAATTCACTTGGTACCCATTTATGTTTCATGGGTACTTGTTTTAATGTTTCCAATCTGTGATTGCTTCATTAGTGGCTATAACGGCGATGTATATCACATAAACTAAATGATTTGTGCATGAGTCATGATTTTTTGTTATCTTTTTGTAAAAACATGGCGACTGGTCGGAGTAGTTATGGCAACAAAAATAAAAGTGTGTGGTTATCACATCGATGTATTTCAACATGTTAATAATGCACGTTACCTTGAGTTTTATGAAACTGATCGATGGGCTGTAATGGCTAATCAAGGTTTTCTTGAATGGGCACTTAAAAAACAGTTGGCTATGGTGGTTGTAAACATCAATGTAAACTATTTTCAAGGGGCGGTAATTAATGACCAACTAACCGTTGTAACGCGTATCGATAAAATTAACACCAAGAGTGCACTATGCTATCAGCAAATATCACGAGAAAGGAATGGTAAAAAAGAGCTGGTATCAGATGCAGTACTGACATTTGTGATAGTTGATTTAGTTGCGAATAAATCAGTCCCACTTAATGGTGAAATACTAGAGAAATTACAACAACTATCACTCAGTGAGACTGGTGATTTTATTGCGGTTTAAAAGAGAAATCGGAAAGTGTTGAAACACTTTCCGATTACATAAGTACAAAGCTAAGGGAGATCCAGTTTGTTTTTTAAGGAGACTAAAACAGCGTCTTTATTGGCCAAATAATGCGTTAAGCCTTTACTTCTAAGGTGGCAGGCGGCACATTCACCGCAGCCATCGCCTTGTATGCCGTTATAACAAGTCAATGTTTGGGCTCTGACGGTGTCTAAATGGCCATAGTAATCTGCAAGTGCCCATGTTTGTGCTTTATCGAGCCACATCAGTGGGGTTTCGAAACGAATATCTTTTGCCAATCCTAAGCTAACAGCATGGTTAAGAGCTTTAACAAATTCATCTCTGCAATCAGGGTAGCCTGAGAAGTCAGTTTCACAGACACCAGTGATCACTGCCTCAGCTTGGACTTGGTATGCATAAATAGCCGCTAAGGTTAAAAATAAGATATTTCTACCGGGAACAAAGGTGGTTGGTAATTCGCTAGCTTCGCTTTCATGATAATTAGGAACTGGGATGTTATCGCGAGTTAGACTACTCACAGCAAGTTCATTAAGTAGAGTGACATCAAGTGTTTTGTGTGCGGTTGCCCCAAGGGAGTGACTAAGTTTTTGTGCTACTTCAATTTCAAAACGGTGGCGCTGACCATAATCGAAGGTGATGCAATGGACTTCATCATAAGTTGTTAGTGCTTGAATAAGGCACGTTGTCGAATCTTGTCCGCCACTGAAGACAACAACCGCACGTTTCATAAATACTCCCTTTGATAAAAAATAAGTACTGAGTTTGTTCATCAGCCATGTTAGCGGTGCTAGGCTAACATGCACAGACTTAATTTGACCTTTTATCGTTAATTGATGAATTATTTATACTCTTCCCGCCTATTTAGGTAAAATTATTCTATGATATAGCGTAATTAATGGCATTTTATAATCAACAGAGAGCGCTTATGTTAGACAAGATAGATAAAAAGTTACTTCGTTTACTGCAAAATGATAGTAGCCTCTCTTTAAATGCACTCGCAGAACACGTTAGTTTAACTTCAACTCCTTGTTGGAAAAGGTTAAAACGCCTTGAAGATGATGGCTATATCCGCAGTCGGGTGACTTTACTCGATGGCGAAAAATTAGGATTAGGATTGACGGTGATTGTGATGATTAAAACACAACACCATAACAGCGAATGGTATGAGCAATTTGTGTCATTTGTCAGCCAGCTTCCTGAAGTACTGATATTCTATCGTATGGCAGGGGAGTATGATTACTTTATGCAGGTTGAAGTTAAAGACATGAAATCTTACGATCTATTCTACAAAAAACTGGTTAATGGTGTTCATGGGTTGATTGACGTTACCTCCAGTTTTGCCATGGAAAAAATTAAATATACGACTGTGTTACCCATCCCTGACTAGCGATGTTAACGCTGTATTACCGCTATTGTTGTTATGATGATAACGATAGACCATTAAACTTGATTCAAGGCTGTGACTAAGTGCGATTATTTTCACAACTACGCTGGTATTTTTTTAGTGAGTGGCGACGTTACTGTGGCGCTGTTTGCTTTTTAATTATTATTGCGATTTTACAACTTGTTCCACCTAGATTAGTTGGCGTGGTGGTGGATGGTATTAGTAACCAAACCATGGCAACCAGCCAGTTAGTATCTTATGTCACATTGATGCTAGGTATTGCGGTTGTTGTCTATGGTTTGCGCTATGTATGGCGACTCTGGTTATTTGGTGCCTCTTATAAGCTAGCGGTACAGCTACGACAAAAGTTTTATCGGCAACTCAGTCTTCAGAATCAATCCTTTTATTTGCGCTATCGCACTGGCGATTTAATTGCTCGTACTACCAATGATGTTGACCGAGTGGTATTTGCTGCTGGCGAAGGGGTTTTAACCTTTGTTGACTCGTTAGTCATGGGCTGTGCGGTGCTACTCATGATGAGTGTCAATATTAGTTGGCAGCTAACGTTATTAGCTCTGATCCCTATGCCAATTATGGCGATAGTGATCAAACGCTTTGGTGACCAGTTACATCACCGCTTTAAGCATGCACAAGGAGCATTTTCTTCTTTAAATAACCATGCACAAGAAAGCCTGACCAGTATTCGGATGATCAAAGCATTTGGCCTTGAAGATCATCAATCGAATCAGTTTGAGCAAGTGGCAACCGAAGCAGGGCGTCGTAATATGCATGTGGCACGAGTAGATGCACGCTTTGATCCAACTATTTTTATAGCTATCGGTATGGCAAACCTTCTAGCAATTGCTGGGGGGAGTTGGATGGTATTACAAGGCACATTAACTCTTGGTGAACTGACTAGCTTTGTGATGTATTTAGGATTAATGATTTGGCCGATGCTTGCTCTGGCTTGGATGTTCAATATTGTAGAGCGTGGTAGTGCGGCGTATAGCCGTATTCGAGAATTGTTGAATGAGCCTTTAGATATTGCAGATGGTCAACAATCTCTAAAGGCAGAACGAGGTAAATTAAGCGTAAATATTAAGGTATTTCGCTATCCTGAAGCTGAGCGAGTGGCATTACATGATATCCGTTTCGATTTGCAACCAGGACAATTTTTAGGGTTATGTGGCCCAACAGGCTCAGGCAAGTCAACATTAATTACTCTACTTCAGCGGCAATTTGATGTCACTGAAGGTGAAATTTGTTATCAGGGCCATTCGTTACCAACTATTCAACTTGATGAGTGGCGTAGCCGGTTAGCGATTGTTAATCAATCGCCATTTTTATTTTCTGATACTGTTGCAGGCAATATTGCGTTAGGCCATCCACAGGCAACGGTTGAGCAAATAGAAGAAGCCGCACGAATTGCCTGTGTACATGATGATATTTTGAGGTTGCCTGAAGGCTATCAAACTCAAGTCGGTGAACGAGGTGTTATGTTGTCTGGTGGGCAAAAGCAACGTATTTCTATTGCTCGTGCTATTTTACAAAATGCAGAAATTTTAGTCTTAGATGATGCGTTATCCGCTGTGGATGGGCAAACTGAATTTACAATTTTACAAAATCTTAGCCGTTGGCGTGAAGGAAGAACGCTGATCATCAGCGCACATCGTTTATCTGCATTGGTTGAAGCGGACAATATTCTGGTTTTATCCCAAGGGAGTATCGCGGCGGAAGGTATTCATACAACGCTATCGGTTCAATCAGGTTGGTACAAGGATATGTATCATTATCAACAGATTGAAGCAGCTTTGGACGGTGATTTATGAGTCAGAAGAAGCCTCTTTGGCCTGCATTAAAGCGTCTAATGGGTTATGGAAAAGTACATCGTGGAACGATGTCGGTAGCAATTATCATGTTATGGGTTGCAGCGGCGGCGGAAGTGAGTGGTCCATTACTGATTAGCTATTTTATCGACAATATGGTTGCTAAGAAGCAAATAATTATGCCATTAGCCTTATATATGGTGATTGGGTTTGTGGTGTTACAGGTTTTAGCGGCACTACTTCATTATTACCAAACGATACTTTTTAATAAAGCCGCGGTTGGTGTTGTACAAGCGCTACGCACTGATGTGATGAACTCCGCGTTAAGGCAGCCTTTAAGTGCTTTTGATAAACAACCTGTAGGGCAAATTATTTCTCGGGTAACCAATGATACTGAAGTCATTAAAGACTTATTTGTTATGGTTGTGCCTACGGTATTTCGTAGCTTAGCGCTTATCTGTGCCATGTTGATTGCGATGTTTACCCTTGAGTGGCGAATGGCTTTGGTGGCGATTATGATTTTCCCCGCTGTGTTGGTGGTGATGTTTGCTTACCAACGCTTAAGCACGCCAATTGTCAGACGAGTACGCTCTTATCTGGCTGAGATTAACAATGGTTTTAATGAAGTGATTAATGGTATGACGGTCATTCAACAGTTTCGCCAGCAAGCTAGATTTGGTGAGAAAATGTTGCAAGCGAGCGAAGATCATTATCATGAACGTATGAAGGCATTGAAATTAGATGGCTTATTATTGCGTCCTCTTTTGAGTTTGTTGTCTGCATCTGTTCTGTGTGGGCTACTATTTTTATTTGGTATTGATGGTGCTACAACGATAGGTGTTGGTGTTTTATATGCTTTTATTAACTACCTTGGGCGTTTAAATGAGCCATTAATTGAACTGACCTCTCAGCAGTCTATGTTACAACAAGCTGTAGTATCAGGGGAGCGAGTATTCGAATTAATGGATAGCCCAAAACAAGGTTATGGTGAGCATGCAGCTCCATTAAAAAGCGGTGCTATTGATATCCAACATGTATCATTTGCCTACCGTGAAGACAAAAAGGTACTCAATGATATTAATCTTCATGTACCAGAAAATAGTTTTGTTGCATTAGTGGGGCATACAGGGAGCGGTAAAAGTACTATCGCTAACTTGATTATGGGATATTACCCATGGCAACAAGGTGAAATCTTGCTTGATGGTCGCCCTTTACATTCGTTGTCGCATCAAGTTTTGCGTAACGGTATTGCTATGGTGCAACAAGATCCTGTTGTACTCGCCGCTTCTTTCTTTGATAACGTTGCCTTAGGGCGCGATGTGTCACAAGACAAAGTTTGGCAGGTGCTAGAAATGGTGCAACTTGCTGAACATGTGCGCTTGTTACCGGATGGTTTAGATTCAATGCTTGGTGAACAAGGTAATACATTGTCAGTTGGTCAGAGGCAGCTGCTGGCGATGGCTCGTGTGTTAGTTGTTACACCAAAAATTCTTATTCTTGATGAAGCTACAGCCAATATTGACTCAGGCACTGAACAGTCTATTCAAAAAGCGCTACGTATTATTCGTCAAACGACCACTTTGGTGGTTATTGCACACCGTTTATCAACGATTGTTGATGCGGATCAGGTGGTTGTGCTCCATCGTGGTGCAATTGTTGAGAAAGGAAATCATATGCAATTACTACAGCAAAAAGGGCGCTATTATCAAATGTATCAATTACAGCAAGTTGGTGAATCTTTAATCCAACATGATGATACTGAGTCTGAAACGGTACTCATTTAGTTTTTTTGCACACTTATAATGCATTTTGCAAGGCCACTCAGTTGAGTGGCCTTTTCTTTTGTCATGACTCTTTGAATTATAAGTGTAATTAATTTTGGCACGCTATTTGCTCAACACTATTTACTCTAAGTATTTTTGCGGTTGGTCTTGTTGTTATGGGAAATATTTAGCATGGGGTGACAGGGAATTAAATTAATTGGAGGCAAAATGAAATACATCATCGCAATCATTAAACCTTTTAAGTTAGACGAAGTAAGAGAAGCGCTTTCAGATATTGGTGTCCAAGGTTTAACAATTACTGAGGTTCGTGGATTCGGGCGCCAAAAAGGTCATTCTGAATTATATCGTGGTGCAGAGTATGTCGTTGATTTTTTGCCTAAAGTACGTATGGAAATTGCTGTATCAGATGAATTTGCCGATCAGGTTATCGAGGCAATCGAAAAAGCTGCAAATACAGGGCAAGTGGGGGATGGAAAAATATTTGTGTTTGAACTGGAGCAGGCTATACGGATCCGTACCGGTGAGAAACAAGATGAGGCACTTTAGGAGAATGGCGATGAGTAAACTATTTCAATGCGTTTATTTGCTACTAATAGCGAGTTTTCCTGCGAGTGTACTCGCATCTGAAGAGGGTATAGATAAAGCCGATAATGCTTTTATGATGATTTGCACTGCACTGGTTTTGTTTATGATTGTACCTGGGATCGCTTTATTTTATGGCGGGTTATTACGTAGTAAAAACGTTCTATCACTTATGGCGCAAACTATGGTGATTTTAGCTCTAGTTTCTGTCATTTGGGTTGTTTATGGCTACAGTCTTTCATTTAGCGAAGGAAATGATTTTTTTGGCGGCTTTAGCCAATTTATGTTGAAAGGAATTAGTATTGAAAGCCTTTCAGCAACGATCCCACAATTTGTACATGTTGCATTCCAAGGGGCTTTTGCTTGTTTAACTGTTGCGTTAGTTGTTGGCGCTTTAGGTGAGAGGGTCAAGTTTTCTGCGGTCTTAATATTTGCCTTTATTTGGACGACTTTTGCTTATATACCAATGGCACATATGGTATGGGGTGGTGGTTTATTAGCACAGGATGGTGCGTTAGATTTTGCTGGTGGAACCGTTGTACACATTAATGCGGCAGTTGCGGGGCTTGTTGGTGCTTACTTACTTGGTAAGCGAATTGGTTTCGGAAAAGAAGCAATAAAACCACATAATTTGCCAATGGTTTTTATGGGGACGGCAATCTTATTTATTGGTTGGCTCGGTTTTAATTCAGGCTCAGCAGGAAGTGCGAACTCAATTGCTGCGCTTGCCTTTATCAATACTGTTGTCGCAACGTCCGGTGCTGTGTTGTCATGGGTGTTCGCGGAATGGATTTTTAGAAATAAGCCTTCGTTGCTCGGCGCTTGTTCTGGCTGCCTTGCAGGATTAGTGGGTGTGACACCCGGTGCAGGCGCTGTTGGTGTTGCTGGTGCACTGATAATAGGCCTAATCTCTGGTATTGCAGGGCTATGGGGAGTGGTTATTTTAAAACGCTGGTTAAAAGTTGATGATGTATGCGATGTATTTGGGGTACATGGTGTTTGTGGCATTGTGGGGTGTTTATTGACAGGGGTATTTGCTTCTGCGGCATTAGGTGGGATGGGATATGTCGAAGGTGTCACCATGATGAAACAAGTCGGTATACAGGCATTTAGTATTATTGTTTGTGTGATATGGACCGCGGTAATTGCCTATCTGGCTTTCTTAATCGCAGATAAAACAACAGGTTTACGTGCAGATATGGAGCAAGAAAGAGAAGGACTGGATATTACCCATCACGGTGAAAGCGCATATAACTAATTATGATGTAAGTTAGTACTAACATTCATGTTATGGGGGCTAATTAAGCCGTAATAGTGGATATCCATGAATAACGATATCACATAAAATATGACAAGGCAGGAAGAATAACTCCCTGCCTTGTTAGTTAGTACTAACATATTTTTAACGAGGCTTTCTTTTACGAATAACCCCCTCTTGAACCGCGGTTGCGACTAACTCTCCTTGTTGATTATAAACTTGCCCTTTAACAAAGCCTCTACCACCTGATGCAGATGGGCTTTCTATCGCATACAGTAACCACTCATCAATTTTAAATGGTCTGTGATACCACATAGAATGGTCGATTGTCGCAACTTGCAAATCCCTCTCCATAAAACCACGACCATGAGGTTGTAGGGTTGCAGGAAGAAAATTATAGTCAGATGCATATCCTAATAAATAATGATGAAGTGATGGGATATCAGGAAGTTGCCCTTTTGTTTTGAACCAAATATAGCGGAATGGTTCTTGGGGAGGGGCATCAAATGGGCTATAAAATTGCACTGGGCGGAATTCAAATGGATTCGGACGTAAAGCATACTTCTTGACTGATTCAGGTAACTGAGCGGCTAAACGTTGGATAATCTCATCTTGAGAGATCAGTTTTTCTGGTGATGGTACTTCTGGCATTAAGTTTTGATGATCAAAACCATCTTCCTGCGCTTGGAAAGATGCGGTCATGAAAAATATGGGTTTTCCATGTTGTATTGCACTGATGCGGCGCGTGCTGAAACTGCCGCCATCTCGGAGTATTTCAACGTCATACACGATAGGGCGCTGGCTATCTCCAGGGCGTAAAAAATAACTGTGAAACGAGTTGATGACGCGATCGTCAGGGATAGTTTGTTCCGCGGCATACATAGCTTGGCCAACAACTTGTCCACCAAAAACTTGGGGTAGGCCAAGATCTTCGCTTTGACCACGGAAAATACCTTCTTCTATTTTTTCTAGCTCTAATAAGCTAATTAAATTTTGCAATTCTGGGCTCATAGCGACCTTGGTATCAATTAAAAAATATCAGATAACTATATTTTCCCATTAATACACAAAAATAGGTAGGCAGTTTTTGTGGTAAGGTTTTTATAGATAAAATCTATATCTAATTGTTATTGAGCTACTTCAACATGGTATGGAAGTGAAAATATTTTTTTGAAATTTTTTGTTACATTTGGAAATGATATTTCATTAATGAGATTTTTTCGCTATAATTGAAGTGTCTTCAGTAAAAAATTGCACCTTAAGATAAATAATATAAAAATATTTTGGCAATGATCTGTTTTTTAGGCACTTATCATGAAATTATACCAAGTCATCATGGGGTTGATCCTTATGACTCTATTAGTGGGCTGTGAGGGAAATAACAATAAAGCGAAAGAAGCCAAGCTTGATCGCTCTCATGATACAACAAATAGGAGTATTGAATCTGGCGTAATTAGCGGGCAAGTTGTGATCCAACAGCGCGTAGCATTACCAGTCAATGCAGTTGTTACAGTCACCCTAGCTGACACGTCAATTGCAGAGCTACCTGCTTTAATTTTATCGCAGAAATATTACGATACGCAGGGTAAGCAATCACCATTCCCGTTTGAATTAAGCTATCAAAAAGATGAAATTCGCTCTAGTGCACATTTGGTAGTGAGAGCGACAGTCTCTGTTGAAGGTGATATTTGGTTTATTTCTAATGTCGAGAGTGTTGTGATTAATAACGGAGTTACTCGGGATATAGAATTGCGTCTTGTACCAGCACAGTAAAGTTAAATACGCTATTGTTGCACAATAAAACAGCATTCAGTGGTGGGTTCCTTGCTATTTCAGTTATCATCAAGCATAATGCCACCTGCTTTTTAGGAAGCAATCTATGGGGGCTCTGTTGGTTCTCCCGCAACGCTAACTTGTTAACTTGGTCAGGTCCGGAAGGAAGCAGCCATAGCAGGGGATGTGTGTGCCGGGATGTCGCTGGCAGGGCCCCCACCCAATTCTAGCTATATCGCTTATTGCTTAATAATGGCCCTCTATTTTAGCCTATCGTTATTATTTATCGTTTTATTGCCACAGTGATATTACACGAAAAATGAGTTCTACTCGTTATCAGACTGATTATGACGTTATATTGACTTTTTTTAGTCGTTTTGAAAGTTTATTTCTCTTACCACTTTAGTTCTAATTTCATATTATTTAAAGAATAAAATGAATGTTATTAATTTTAATATAAACATTTATAAGTTAGAACGGCCTTTATTTATAACATTTTTATTTATAGATGCGAACGAATAAGTTAGATATTAGTGCTAATGTTACTTTATTACTTATCGCTATTATCCAAATGTATAAATTACAAGCGGGGTGGTTGCATTATTTTGTAATGCAATAATAGGGGGATACGAAATATATTGAGCCGATAAAATGAATTATCGGCTATAACCAGTCATTATCTGTGTATATTAATGAGTAGTTACCTAACAAATTTCCAAACCGATGCAGGGATCTTGTCATAAAGTTTATTCATCGTGAGTTCTGCAAGGCGATGGTCAGCAGCCGAGTAAAATAGCTCCAACTCGTCTTCAGATAGTTCATATTTATTTTTCTCGATCACGCGTTCAAGCGTGTCGATAGTCGTGCATTTTCTTAAACGCATCAGATAATCAGTTTTGGTCATAATACCCTTTCTTTTATTGATAATTAAAAAAGCTTTATAACATGCCATGTTATAGTTATTTGGACATAAACGGTATCTTAAGTCTTACTTGCAGGGCACTTTAAATCATCATCAAGTACAGCAACTAGATTTTGATTCATACTCTGCCAATCAATAATCTCACTTAGAGTTATTACAGGGCTACCGAACAAATCATAAGTTTCATCAAGATACTCTTCAACTAATGATATAACGAGATTCTCTTTGGGATATTTTATCTTATATTGCCATACAAAAGCGGCAATATGTTCAATAAGCTCATTAAGGCTGGCACTTTGTGGTGAGCTTAAATCATTTACCCAGTGTGTATTTGTTTTCTGTAAACTAGAAATTGCTTCTCGATTCAGGCTGTTACACAAATATTTTAACTCAGATATATCATAATTTTTGGGTGAATATTCATCCATAATCACCTCCGCAGGCGAGACTAACCTTTGCTATGTGTATTTCTATATCAAAATAATTTAGTGCAAACTAAATAAAACACCTTGAATTACTAACATAAGCATTTATTAATCAATATCTTAGGTTATATAGATTCTGTGTGAAACAGGTGCAATTTTTAGAATTATCAATAATTATATCTGTAATATTCAAATACGGGCTAGCAGCGCTAACTGTTTTCGCTGTGCTAATAATATAGCACTTTTATTACATAAGTCACCACCTGACCAGCAAATTTTTTCAAAATTAATAGTTGATAAGGGTTTTATAGTGCTATTTATATCAATTAAACACAATTTTAAGGAGATTTTATATCGAATCAGAGCTACTTTGCGTTTATTTACAAAAAATAACGATGGTTTTAACTTAAAAAGCGGTGTGTTAAATAATTTGAATGCGATTTTTTAACATAATAGTGAAGGAATTAACGACAATTGAATATGATTTCAATATTGATAAGCATAATTAATTTTTGTTATTCAATATGTAATACCTACCGATTAATCGATAGGTATTACATGTGGGTAATTATAAGTAGAGGTTTAATGTAACGCCAGGTTTTAGATCTGCCATTTTGACACCTGAATTCCAACTCATTAGATCATTTAGCTTGATACCATGTCTTTTAGCAATACTGTAATAAGAGTCGCCTTTCTTAACCCGGTAAGTTTTAGATTTCCGGCTATTAGCGACTGGAGCAACCCCTTTAATTTTTAACATTTGCCCTGGACGAATATTAGCCGTTTTCATGCCATTAAGTTGTTTTATACTCTTACTGGTGGTATTAAATTTTTTGGCGATACTTGCTACGGACTCACCTTTAGCGACTTTGTAATTAAAGTGGCTAGATTTCTGTTGTTGCGCAGGCCTTCTTTTCTGATTTTCAGCGGCAGCCATACGAATATTATCTAAAACTGATTGGTCTGAGAGCGATAGTTTAAGTTGTTCCGCTTTAGCGGTTGGCAACATAATATAATGGGGACCATTTGGTGAAGTAATACCTCGTTTATAACCTGAGTTATAGGTTTTGAGGGACTCTTCTGAAATTCCCGTCAGTTCAGCGGCTTGGATTAATGTAATTTGTTGACCAACATCAACTTGTGTTAATGCCCTATTGCGGTTGCTATGAGGTAACTTAACTTGATATTTTTCTGGAGATCTTAAAATTTGGCTTAATGCTAATATTTTAGGGACATATTGTTTGGTTTCTTTTGGTAAAGATAATGACCAAAAGTCGGTGGGTAGCCCTGCGGCTTCATTCTTCTTGATTGCATTTAACACACAGCCCTCGCCACAATTATAGGCAGCCAAGGTTAATTCCCAATCATGACCAAACATGATGTTTAAATTTTCGAGCAAATCAAAAGCAGCCTTAGTCGATGTGACAAGATCACGGCGTTCATCTACCCATTGATCTTGTTTTAAACCATAAGATCGTGCGGTGATAGGAACGATTTGCCAAAGACCAGCAGCTTGGGCAGGGGAAGTTGCTTTTGGATTGAATGAACTTTCAATGATTGGAATTAAAGCTAATTCCATCGGTAAATTACGATTATCAATTTCATCCACGATCCAATACATGTAAGGTTCAGCCCTTAATGTGACATCGTAGAGAAAACTCTGTTTTGTGTAGTAATTGTTGGCTTGTTCCCTGATGATAGCATTATCAGGTATATCCATCTTCAGCTCATCACTGATATACCCCCAAAGGTCATTATCCATCTTTGGAAGTTGTCTACTTGCTGCCTGATTATGTGGAGCAATGGTTTCTATAGTGTGGTTTGCTGAAGACCTGTTCTGCTTGGTTTTTTGTGGGGAAGCTTGGCATCCGGCCAGCAGAACAATGGCGATAATCGTCGCTATTGTCTTCATTGTGTCATTATTCTTCATTGTTGTATGTGTGAAAGTCGAACAATAATACTGAGCAGACACAAAGAAGACAATAATTAAACGCTAATAATGATCTTTTAATTGACGTAAAACGGTAAAAATTGCTCTAAGTGGTGGATTAGCTTGATTAATATTCATGTTTTTTTGTAGTTCAACATTATCACATTGTAAAAAAACATTTATTTTTCGCTCAGTTCCAAGTGTGGTGGGTACTGTTGCCTGATTTTTACTGCGTTTAAGGTCAATTTCTTGTTGATATTTGCTAATTTGCAGATTATCAGGCCAAATATGATGAGCAAATTTAAGATTAGATTGTGTGTACTCATGAGCGCAACAGATAAGAGTATCATCGGGGAGAGCCGCTATTTTTTGAATTGACTGAAACATTTGCTCTGGTGTTCCTTCAAAAATACGACCGCAACCACCTGAAAATAAAGTATCGCCACAGAAGAGATAAGGCGCTTGATAAAAACCAATGTGTCCAAGGGTATGTCCCGGTAGCCCAATCACATGAAAATCAAATTCACCGATTTTTATTTGGTCACCTTGGCTAACTAATTCAGTGGCACCTTTAGCTTCTGTTTCTTCTGGCCCAAAAACAGGCAATTGACTAAATGATTGCAGAATGCCTTTTACACCGCCAGTATGATCATGATGGTGGTGAGTGAGCAAGATAGCGATTGGAGTGAGTTTATTTTGTGCCAATATTTCGAGAACAGGTTCTGACTCTGCTGGGTCAACAATGATACACTGTTGATGATTATCCGATAGGATCCAAATGTAGTTATCATTTAAAGCAGGAACTCGTATTAACTCCATAATGACCTCTAGGGTTTGATTAAGGGGAATTTGATGAAGCCAGCGCGTATTGAAAAAAAATTCCAGATACCAGTATCTTGGTCTGATATTCCTTTCGGGCGACAATATCGCCAAGCACTACAATACCAGCTTCGTCCTTGGTGGCCAAAAATGTTTGGTTTTCATTTGCTTAAATTAGGACATTTAAGTACCGAGATCGACACTGAAGAATGTATGATAGCCCATCAATTTAGCGTGGGGAATGATGATCCGCGATTTCATGTCTTAGCAGAGCCTTTGGCATTACCATTTGCTGATAAATCTATCGATGCTTGTTTGATCTCTCATATGTTGGCATATAGCCATGACCCACACTGGGTGTTGCGTGAGGTTGATAGGGTGTTGGTTGATGACGGTTGGTTAATTATTTCAGGTTTTAATCCATTTAGTTTACTAGGTATAGGGAAAGCGCTCCCTTTTCTTCGTAAGCAACAGCCTTATTGTAGTCGTTTCTTCCCAACATTACGGGTATTTGACTGGCTTAGTGTACTAAACTACGAAGTGCTCTATCACCGTAATTGCCAAGTATTCCCTTGGCATGATCCTGAAAATTGGTTGAATAAGCACATCGGTGGGGTTGGCGCATTAAATGTTATTGTTGCCAGAAAACGAACTTACCCATTAACACCGACTCTACTTAAATTTAAACAACCAAAAGTTAAGATTGGGACAGCTATTGGGGCCGCAAAGCGCATATCTAGTCGTTCAAAGAATCGATAAGAGATATTGGCTAGTCTTGAGCTGGTTGATAGCCTGTATCTTCTTGTGTTGGTGATTCAGCAGCTTGCCTTGCAAGCTCGTCACATTTTTCATTTTCAGGGTGCCCTGCATGCCCTTTTACCCAGCGCCAATCAATGGTGTGTCGAGTAATCGCTTCATCAAGACGTTTCCATAGATCTACATTAACCACTGGCGATTTATCTGCTTTACGCCATTGGCGACGTTTCCAGTTATGGATCCATTGCGTAATTCCTTGGCGAACGTATTGGCTATCGGTGGTTAAAATAATATCACATGGGCGTTTTAGCGATTCGAGCGCAACAATTGCTGCGAGCAGCTCCATTCGATTATTGGTTGTCATAAAAAAACCTTCACTGAGTGTTTTTTCATGTTGTTGGTAACGAAGGAGAACACCGTAACCACCGGGACCTGGATTACCCAAACAAGAACCATCAGTGAAAATTTCTACCTGCTTTGTCATTTCTGTTACACTCTACCTTATTCATTAATCCTTAGTTTGACACAAAAATTCATGATGAGCACGGCGATAACAAGACAAATTGTCCTTGATACTGAAACGACAGGTATGAACAAGCTAGGCGTTCATTACGAAGGCCATTGTATTATTGAAATTGGTGCCGTTGAGGTGATTAACCGTAGATTAACGGGGCGTAATTTCCATGTTTATATTAAACCTGACCGTTTAGTTGATCCTGAAGCATTTGAAGTTCATGGTATTAGTGATGAATTTTTGCAGGATAAACCTGTATTTGCCGATATTGCGGATGAGTTTCTCGAATTTATTCGTGGCGCAGAGCTTATTATCCACAATGCGCCGTTTGATATTGGTTTTATGGATTATGAATTCCGCAAATTGAATAAAGGGATACCACCAACGACTGAGTTTTGCCAAATTACAGATAGCTTAGTCATGGCGCGCCAGCTATTCCCCGGAAAACGGA
Organism: Providencia sp. 2023EL-00965; assembly: GCF_033550225.1. Taxonomy (NCBI): domain Bacteria; kingdom Pseudomonadati; phylum Pseudomonadota; class Gammaproteobacteria; order Enterobacterales; family Morganellaceae; genus Providencia; species Providencia sp. 2023EL-00965. The sequence continues at coordinate 218,255 of NZ_JAWUEH010000007.1, forward strand.
ATAACTTGGATGCTTTATGTGATCGTTACTTGATTGATAACACTAAGCGAACTCTTCATGGCGCGTTATTGGATGCGGAGATACTTTCCGATGTCTATTTAGCGATGACAGGTGGGCAGACATCACTTGCTTTCTCAATGGATGCAGATACTTCAACTGAAAACTATGTGGAAGAAGTCCAGCGCATTGAGCGTCCTATGACAGGTCTTAAAGTATTGTATGCCTCAGATGAAGAACTTATCGAGCATGAAAAAAGGCTAGATATTGTTGATAAAAAAGGTGGAAAGCCTTGTCTGTGGCGTCAAACACCTGATGAAGAAGAGACGCTCCATTAATATAAAGGTTTTTTTAAGGCTAAAAACTGTTCAACTGCACGATTTTTCAAGAAAAAGTATTGACTGTCTTTGGAAGTGTTCGTAATATGCTCCCCGTTCCCTGAAGGAACATTCGGAGCGGTAGTTCAGTTGGTTAGAATACCTGCCTGTCACGCAGGGGGTCGCGGGTTCGAGTCCCGTCCGTTCCGCCACATTATAACGCCATGCTATTGATTAGCATGGCGTTTTTGTTTTTGAGGTTATTATGGTATGCCATCCAGTATGCCATTTTATTTTGGTTCTCCTTCAATTGCATTAGTGAGTATTGGACGCAATACAGGTATATAGTGAACTCTAATTAAGATGGACAATAATGAAGGTGAGGTTACCCACCTTCAATTATTATTTTATCATGAGTGCTAATTCTTAGTCATGCACTCAAATATCCCCAATGTGTTTATGTTCGAGGTACTAACCCATCCGAGTTTAGCTGATTCAGGTAAATCATCAAAAAGTGTTATGGCATGGTAGAGTTGTACCCATTGTTCATCAGCTGTTCGTTTAGCGACCCAGAATTGTTCTTTTCCTGATGTGGGTTGATAGTTGATAGACTTGGAAGCTCTATCGGGTTGATCATAAACCTGAAGCGTACTGGCAGGAGATGGGCTGAACTCAACACAATCTCGATAGGTTGGCTTAGGTTGTTTGCCGAAATAAATCCCCAATATGACGACTGCGATAATTCCCACAAAAGGAAGGCTATTTAATGTGCGATTTTTCATTGAAAGATAACCTCCACATGGTCAATGTGTTTTCCTTGACTGTAAGCATCCAGCCACACTTTTTTGTTAATACGGGATAAGCGGTAATAGGTATCGAGAGGGCCGTCTTCACAATCGCCAGTTGATGTACTAAATAGTTGGTTGGTTTGACTATCAATCACTTCGGCAATTACGAAGGCACATTTAGCGCCCAGATTTACTGTGCTCGTGACGACATAACGTCCCTCGAGGTAATCGTCAACACGACAATCCTTATCGGCAATCGCTTGGTTATTACACATTGGTGTAAAACCACTTTTATCGATGGCGGTATCAAATACATTCGTGTTAAAGGCGCTCGCGGTAAAATTGAGGCAAAACACCATGAAAATAAATACGTATTTAGTCATGATTTATCCTCATTGTTGAACCGTCTTTCTGATGGTTGTTTTTCTGGTAGGTGAGTCGACCTAATGTGATTGCAATAGCCAGTTCGATAAAAAATAGCAGGAATAATCCGAACATATTTAATCGGTTAGGCAATAGAACGTTAAGGAGTGCCAGTAGCGCTAAGATAACAAGGGAAATGATTGTTGACAGGGTTATCCTGAGTTTCCGAGAACGCGTTGCCGTGTATTGTTGTAGGAAGTCATACCCCCAATACCCCACATAACCTGCGATAGTACCCGCTAGAATCACCATGATATTGAGATTGATTTGGTTGCCAATGCCTATCGCTAAGGCATTCATAATGACAAGGTATAGCGCTAAGAATGTCATTAAACGGAAAATAGGATGCGGGTATTGAAATGGATGGGATACATTTTTAACGGTATGGATATAGACAATAACGCCAGCGCTCAGTCCGATAAGGCAGGCGAAAAGGAGGAAAATAAAAAAGTATTCATAAAGTATAAAAATTAAAGCATGGTCAAAAACCATAAAAGGAATAATCCCGATGAGCAATAAGTAGATAACACATAAAGAGGCGATGAAAGCGAAGACGAATGCCAAAATTTTTCGCGTTAGCATTAAACGGAAAGGGATACCCTTAAACCCATAAATGACCCACAACAATATTTGAGAAATCAAGAGTGGAGCTAACATCGCGATAAGGTAATACAGTAGATACATTAAGGGCTTACCAATAAATGAGTCGATACTATAGTGATTGGCGATGATGACTGTAAAACCGAATACTAGCACTAAGCTAATGATGAAAAAAATTCGTTCAACACCTAAACGAATATGATTAATTGAATTCATTTTTACCTCTTTTTATTACAATTTTTTTGTGGTTGAAATTTAACCGTGGTTATTTTTTTTGTTTAATCAATAAAATAGCCAACATCAAAAAGGCATGTTGGCTAGGTAAGTTGAGGGTAATCTTTAAGGCTGAATGACAGAGATTAGAAACGGTAAGTCAGACCAAGCATGATATCGTTGGCCTTCACTTTGATTTTTGACGTATTTTCCCCATCACCTACCGCTGTCGTGATGTCGGCTTTTCCGGCATCTAAATAGCGATAACTCAGCCCCATATCCCAATCGTCATTGATGGCATAGTTCACCCCCGCACCGACACTCCAGGCAAAGTTATTGGCGGTATGCGTGTGAGTATCATGCAGAGAGAGTCCTGGGGTATAAGCATCAGCACGGGTGGTTTTAAAATCCACGGCCGCATAGCCTAGCCCGACAGAGATATACGGCGTGAAATTTGAGCTATTTTTAATGTCGTAGTACCCATTGACCATTAACGTATTGAGTTTGATTTGGTTTTTAATATCACGAGTTTGATGTACGCCATTACGCACACGGTCGCGGATATTGTAGGTTGAATTCGCTTTATCACGCGCCATAAATTCCAATTCAGCTCGAACAGGGATATCAAACTGATTGGAAAAGTCATAACCTAACGCAAGTCCGCCGCCAAATACACCCGTACGATGGCTATCTCCATTTTTTGTACCATTATCACCGGCATCAGCATAGCCGCTGTAGACAAACTGCTGGCCAGACATTTGCACAATGGATGCGCCCATTTTACCCGTGATATAAAGCCCCGTTTTACTGTCATTCGTGTTAGCGAATGCCGGTAATGAAATGCACCCCATTAGGGCGGAAACAATAAACGCTTTTTTCATGATTGATTTCCTTTTAATCAACATCACATTAAGTATGGTTGAATCGCGTTATGTCAGTGGAAGGCATGAAAGATTTGACTCAATCACCTTAATATCACTGACATAAAGATAATTTAGCGTGAGACAGTTTAACTTAATCGATCTGTTTTACCTATTAATAATTAAAATACGATCGGTAATATCGATCATAACTATCAATAAACGGTTATCGATCGGCGTAATCGATCAACTGTTGTTTTGGTGCTTAAATAAGAAAAAGCGTTGATGAGAGAGTGAGTCAAAATGGAAGGGAATAAAATGATGTTTAAAGAATGCTCTCCTTTCTTGAATAGGTTGGTATGCTCGATATTATCAAGTACCAAAATACGGGATAAGTCTTTATGTTAGCGCTAACGCTTTATAAGCAACGCTGTTTACTCATGTTATAGATATGAAAACCGAACTCCGTTAAGACCCAATGGTTTGATGTATTCCAGTGGATTAAGCCTTTTTTCTCCAGCGAGTTGAGCGCCCTTTTGTTGCTGAGTGAGCCATAATTGAGTTTCACATTACTCAAGGTTTTTAGTTGCCGTTCTGATAATTTCATCGCGTTCACCGTAAGATCCAATTATTTAACGTATACTGTGGCTATAGTTGTTCGCGTCCAGAAAAGTGCGCATGCATTTGTTCTGTCAGTACCCACAACGCTTTATTGAGCTTAATATCCCCATCTATCCCATTCACTGAACGCGTGCGAGCGCGTTTACCTTTGGCATTCCTGCCTGATAATCCTCCCTTGATTAAATTTTCCTGCAAACGTTGGTAGACGGTCCAAAGATCGTCTTTCTTATCTTCAAAGCGGCGAGGTTGTAACACTTGGGCTTCAGTGATCGGTTGATGTTCTTCGCCATAACGATACATGAGAGCGGCTTGGGCGAAGATCTGTTGTGCTGGTGGCGGTAATAGTAAGGACTGCATTTGCTCACGTTTTTCAGCGATAGCATCAAACGTATCTAACATTTCGTAAGCCCCTTCAATCACTTTATCGACGACATTACCTTTATGGGGAACTCTGACCTCCCCAAAGGTATCGCCACAAACCAGCCCATTTTGACAAACATAGCGAAAAAAGCCCGGTAACATTTGATAACTGCTTGAACCATCATGGCTATTAAGTAAGATGATTTCAGGCACTTGGCTACCCGTAATTTGGTCATGACGTCGGAGCCGTAACATATGCTTAGTATGATCACGACGGCTGTCATCTCGCACACGAGTTTGGCATGCAAAGAATGGATAAAAACCTTCTTTTTGCAGGCTATCCAATAAGGTAATCGTAGGAATATAAGTATACTTTTCGCTACGAGATTCATGCTTTTCTTCAGAGAACGCACTGGGTACGGTGCGAAATAACTCTTCGAGAGTTAACGGGCGGTCACGGCGAATGCTATTCGCCGCACCAAAGCGGGATGCTAAGCGAGTCATAATGAATTTCCTTTAAAATTAAGTGGATAGGTAATACGAAGGCGTAAATAAGGACGTGGTTAATCGATTAGATGGAAAATGGCGGAACGTTCTGGGTGTTGCGCAGCATAATCACGCAATTGATAAAAGCGATCGACGAGGGTGTCACTTTCCGTTTGAAATGACCATAAACTGTACATCATCAAACACACGGCAATGCCTGCGGCTTCACAACTGACGTTGGCTTCGTTACCGTTATGTGGGTTGAACAGCGTCAGTGTCTCTTGAGGTAAATCGGGATAAATAAAGGCGCCACCATTGGATAAGGTACAATATTCCCAATACCCGCCGTGGTAGTCATCACAAAACTGCCCCATAGTGGTAAAGATGACCACTTCAAAGGTGGTCCAGCCTTTCACACTCCCGAAGTGGTTGAGCCAAAAATCCAGGCGTTGTTCATTGGGGACGAGTGTCATTGCAATAGCGGATTCAGTTGTATTATTCATCAGTTGATACTCCAAGAAAAAGAAATAAAAAAGCGTCAATCCCGTTAAGGACTGGCGCTTGATGTCATCAATGTTGTATTAATGTAAGAAGCTAAAAGAATATGCTCCACAGGGATTTAGCAACGGATACGATGCTATTTTTGACTGTATTCATCGTTCCTTTTATTAATGCAGGCAGGGGAAGGATATCTATCAGAGTATCGACGATATCACTGACGCATTGCCCAAAATCGTTACGTGCGGCGTTCTCCACGGATTGCGTCCGGTAAGCGCTGTTTAGTTGCCTAGCTACCCCGCTACTGGCTTGCGCCGGTAACGCCTGTATGAGTTGCTCTGCTAATTCAGTGAGTTGATAGTTTTCGACCGCAGAAACTGTTATCACAGGATGATGTGGCTTAAAGGCGGTTATGACGGCTTGTTGCTTTAATTTTAAGTTATAGGTCTGCTCTGAGGATGGTTGATGCTTGTATTCATCCCACTGGCGACAAGGCTCTATTTTATCGGCTTGGTTCAAGACAAATAGAAATTGATTAGGTTGGTAACCGCATTTCTTCGTGAGAAAGCGATAACACTGTTCATCAGAAGACCATGCTCGGTCATCGGCCTTGAGAACCCAAATGATTAAATCGAGTTCTGGTAATAAGTTGCGATAGAGCTGGTGGTACTCTTTATCTCGCTCAAGGCTTTCCCCCACACCGGGTAAATCAATAAAGGTGAGTGTATGGTTGTTCATCGTCATACTGAAGCGTTGCGCTTGGCGTGTGCAGCCGGAGACATCACTCACAGGCGATAGTTGGGATTGGAACAGCGCATTTAGCAGACTGGATTTTCCAGCCCCTGTTTTACCCATTAGACCAATGGTAGGGGAGTAATTGATGAGCTGACTGAGTTGGTTAAAAAATGATGTTTTAAATGAAAAGGGAAAGACTGCGAGAGCCTTCTCCAGTTCAATATGTTGATTCATACAAACTCCTTGAAAATAAAATTATCATTATTCAAGGTGATAATATATATTTGAAATTATTTTAAATTTTTCTTTTTAACTAACAGTATGAGTTCTTCAATGGGATCCCGTGGTAGATCAATTTGATCAATCATCGCCTCGATAATTTCGTTAATATTTTTATTATGATTTTTGGGTCATGTATTCAATCCGGTTGTTGAGAGTTTTGATTTGCCGTTGTTCCAAGTTATACCGTTAACTTTGACGTAGGTTTCATCGAGCTGCCAAGAGGAAACCGATCGAATGAATTGATATTTTTTGCATTTTTTACGGAGAATGGGGGCATACTCAATAAATCAACGATAAATCGTTGAGCGGTGAGCGTATCACTGACGTTGGCATAGCCTAATGTCGTAGAACCATACCAACGCAAGCACCAAATGATGATCGGGGGAGCAAAATGTTTCCATTTAAGCTCATTCGATGGCATGGCCTATTTCTAATAAGACATAATCAATACTGTGAGTGTTTCTCACTTAGGTCATTTTTGCAACAAGCCCGTTTTAAGACACTATCAGACAAACCGTTCTTTAAGTCAAAATACCCCGTATTCCTCTGTGGAGCCATTTCATTTTGCTTTTTTTAATTCAGTTGAAACTAAGATTATTTTTATCTAAGAAAATGGTTGGTTAGATTTAAAGTGTAACAAAATGAAAAAAATAAAGACGTTTTATCACAAAATACAGGGAACGGTATTTTTAGAAGATTTCACCAATAAAAAATCAATTACGCGCCATGCGGGAAAAATACTTGTGGATCAATCGGTTGAATACTCTCTGTGGGGGTGGGGGTTGCCTTTTGATCGATAAAATCGATCATTTATCAGTTGGCGATAGCTGAAACCTATCAAATTTGACTTATTTGATCGTTATAATCGTTTTTACAATTGTTCAGAGTCTATTTATATTGAATTCACATTAATCGCAGCTGTTAAATAATTTTTAGCCTTGTTATCACTGAGTAACCAATAATGAATGGAGTTAATGTATGCGCTCTGAAAATGAAATTAACTGCACTCAGGATTTAAATAAAAAACTGGGGCTTTTTTTTAAGAGAAAATAGATTAAAGGTGAATTTGACAGGCAAAGAACTGGGGCGGCTGATGCATGTTAGTCAGCAACAAGTTTCTCGGTATGAGGTCGGTGTGACCAATTTGACAATCTCGCAATTAAATCAATATTTGATGGTGCTAGGTATTTCTTGGCAAGATCTTATTCGGAATGTGATTGAGGAATATAATTGGGAATTCATTTTTAATCGTCATTTACCCTGAATCACTAATTAATTTAAATATCGTTAATCATGCATGGTCATTAGGTCAACAATAGAACGTCTTAATCTATTGTTGGTGGTCGTTATTTTTAAATGACGGAACGAAAATAAGAAAAAGAAAGTTTATAGAAATACACTTTTCTATCTTTGCCTGATTTCAATTAAACAATTAAATAATTAAACCGATATCGAAGGTGTTCTTACGTGCCTTTGTTGCGTGCTCACGCAGCCCGCCAAATGCGAATGAATACACAATGATGAAACAGCGATAAGTAGTAATCAATAAGGTTGTATAACTCTTTAAGTGGGAGTGCGTTTTATACAACGGTATTTTAATAAAATACGGGTCTATTAAATTAGGCTGCTTAGTTTTTAAATGGGGTAATGTTTAATGAGTCATAAAAAGGTTAATAAAATTGTCATGTTATGGGTGGCTTTGTGTGTAACTCAGACATCTGTAGCAAATTCATCCCCAACTAATTTAGTTCATGAAACGCAAAAGTTCTCTGTGGAAACGGGCGCAACAAGAGTTATTTTTACGCCGAATTCTCAAGGTTCAACTTTAACGGTAACTAATCCGCAAACATACCCGATTTTAGTACAGTCGGAAGTGTTACAAGCAGATAAAGAAACAAAATCGTCTTTTGTTGTCACCCCACCGTTATTTAGATTGGATGGTGAGCAAAGTAATCGTATACGTATAATCAATACTGAAAAATTAGGTCCTGATGATAGGGAGTCATTGTATTGGTTATGTATAACGGGTATCCCACCAGAAATTGATTCGGATTGGGTGACCGAAGATGAAAAATCAAAACAATTGGACTCTGCCACGTTATTAACTCAGATGAGAATAAAATCGTGCATTAAGTTAATCGTTAGGCCTAAATCGATTGCTAATAAAACAGCACTAGATGTTGCATCATCAATTGAATGGATAAAAGAGGGTGAGCGTTTAAAAATACATAATCCAACACCTTATATTTTTAATTTTAAAGATATTAGTATTAATAATAAAAAAGTTAGCCTTCCTGACTCTGGGTATATCCTACCTTATAGCGATGCCACTGTGAGCGTTAAAGCTGTGGGTGATAGTACCGTTTCATGGCATTTAATTACCGATTTTGGTGGTGAAAGTAGAAAGTTTGAATCCAAAATAAAAGGGTAGTAATGATGAAATTTAAATTAAGCATATTCGCTTTAGCTATTTTATCATTTTCGTCATTTAATTATGCACAGCAATATACATTTAATTCAAAATTAATAGAGGGGGTTGATGGTGACTCTATTGACCTCTCTTTATTTGAAGGTGGAGGGCAGTTGCCAGGGACTTACTTGGTTGATGTCCTGATTAATGGCAGGCAAGTTGGTACATCATATATCCGTTTTTCAAAATTGGATGAGGATGACGAAAAATCGCTCTTGGTTCCCTGTTTATCAAGTCTTCAGCTGGTGCAGTATGGTGTTGATATTCAGGAAACAGAATCCCAAGTTGAGCAAACGGAAGATGCATGCTTTGATATTGCCTCGTTATCTGGTGCTAATGCCCATTTTAATTTTAACGCCCTGACCCTTGAGTTAAGCGTTCCTCAAATTTATTTAAAGAAATCCACAAAAGGGATAGCGAATCCTGAATTATGGAATGAGGGAATAACGGCGTTTATTTTAAATTATAAAGCTACAACAACACATACTACGTATAAATCAAATGTTCGAGAATCAAATGATTCAACGTGGGTTCAACTTAATTCGGGATTGAATCTTGGTGCTTGGCGTATCAGGAATAACTCCACATGGAAAAATACAAAAAGTGATACCAATCAATGGGAGAATATTGCTTTATATGCGGAGCGTGGATTATATAGCTTAAAGAGTCGCTTAACGTTGGGCGAACGTTATACCTCAGGTGATGTGTTTGATAGTGTTCCATTTCGAGGGGGCATGCTGGCTACGGATGATAAAATGTCACCCTCTAGTCAGTATCAATATTCCCCAGTAGTGAGAGGTGTTGCACGAACGCAAGCGCGTGTGGAAGTGAAACAAAATGGTTACACCATTTATGATGGTGTTGTGGCACCGGGTCCATTTGAGTTAAATGATTTATCGGTGAGTGGGGCCTCGGGCGATATTACGGTGACGGTTTGGGAAACGGACGGTGCTCCTCAGGAGTTTGTTATCCCCTATCAAGCACCTGCGGTTTCAGTTAAGGAAGGCTACCTTCGTTATAGTGTCATGTCAGGTCAATACCGGCCGAGTGATGACAATATAAAAAAGCAAGCGTTGGCTCAAGGGACCGCAATTTATGGTTTGCCTTGGGATATGACGGTTTTTACCGGAATACAGTTAGCGGAGCATTACCAATCACTGTTGTTAGGTGTTGGTAAGACGTTAGGGAATTTTGGTGCTTTGTCGGTTGATATCACCCAAAATCACAGCCAACGTTGGGGCCATGACACTCAAGATGGTCATTCTTTACAATTTCGTTACAACAAAGAATTTGACAGTAATACTCAGCTATCTTTAGCCAGTTACCAATATGACAGCAAAGGGTTCGACTCATTATCAGATACCTTAAATACATATACAAAAAACGGTTGGAAAAACAATGAATCTTCTAGCTATAAACAAAAAAGCCGTTTTGCGGTCACCTTGAATCAAGGGTTAGCTGAGCGGGGAAATATTTCGGCATCAGGTTATCGAGATGATTATTGGGATCGTTCTGGCTCCGATAATACTTACAATATAAGCTATTCTGTTTTAATCCGAAATGTAACAGCGTCACTGAATTGGCAGAAAACGCAATATACGAGAGAAAATGGACGTTCTAGTAATGATAATATCATCAGTGTTTGGCTAAGTGTGCCATTAGATGAATGGGTCGGCGGGAGTACCCGAGTATCTTATCGTTACACGGAACCGTCCAATGGTGGGGATACCCATGCGGTAGGGTTATCAGGTAATGCTTATGAGCAACGCTTGAATTGGAATATAAGTCAACAATACAAAACTAATTCGGCAGAAAACTCAAATAATGGAACGTTGAATCTTCAATGGCGAGGAGCATCAGGGCAGATAAATTCCAATTACAGCTACAGCAATCACTATAATCAAACGGGGATTGGTGTCAGTGGCAGTGTGGTGGCACATAGGGATGGTATTACATTGTCTCAACCATTTGAAGGGACGGCTGCGCTCATTGAAGCACCGGGGGCCGCAAATGTTAAAGCCAGTAGTTTACCTGGGATTGAAACGGACGGAAGAGGTTATGCGATTCAGCCATATTTAATTCCTTATCAGGAAAATACGATTACGCTTAACCCTGCGAGTTTTTCATCGGACATTGATGTTAAAAATACCAATACTAAAGTGGTACCAACGGAGGGGGCGGTTATCCCTGCCAAATTTATAACCCAAATTGGTGCTAAAGCTTTATTTAATTTGAAATTTAAAAATGGCAAAGTCGTTCCCTTTGGGACGCTAGTGACAGTTGATAATCGTTTGGGGATCAATGGTATTGTCGGGGAACAAGGTAATTTGTATTTATCGGGTATTCCTGAAGAAGGTCTATTACAGATTAAATTAAAAAATGAGGTATGTTCAGTTAAGTATCAATTACCGCCTAAGAAGAACAATGATATTTATTATCAGTTAAGCGCAATTTGTCAGTAAGGAAAAAGATGAAAATAAATAAAATTATCCTGTCCTTCGTTCTCCTAGGATGGGGGGGAGCAACAAGTGCTTTATCCTTAAATATTAGACCTGTTGATGGATTAAAATCAGGGGTTATTACCGATGGGACGTTACTGGCGAAAGGCGAGATTTCTGATAATGGCGATTATTGTGGATTTAAAATATGGAGTGATGCTCCATTAAATAATGGCAGGTCACAACGCTATCGTTTATTTTCATCAGGTAAGCAATTGAATATACGTTTAAGTGCCCCAGAATTAATTCATGATGAATTAAATAAAATTAGCATTATAAAGAGCAAAAATAAAACGGAACTCTTTGAGATTGTCTCTGATGGAACACAAAAAATATCGTCTGCATCATGGGAAATTATATTAAACGGTTCTGTATTGAAGTGTCAGTAATATTTTAGTTTTTTTGTACCTATCGCACATTATTCTATTTTGGAATGGTGCATATATAAATAAAGGAAAGTAGAAATGAAATTGAAAAAAGTCAATGGGTTTAAATTATTATTAGGTGTTGCGGCAATCGCAATGAGTTCACAGGCGGCATTAGCAGCGGGTATCGCGAGTGATATCTTCACTGGAACAGCCAATGCGACTTATGCGTTGGGGCAAGGGCCACAACTCACTATTACCCCTGTAGACAATCTAAGAGCTGGGCTATGGCAAGTTGATAAACCTATTGCTAACTTCAGCGTTTCAAATCTAGATGGGCACGATCACTATGCCATTAGATGGACACCGGGAACATTTACTCCAGCGTCAGCAGACCTTACTAAGAATGCAGTTATTCTCTCTGGAAAAAATAATCCAAATAATAAACTTGAAGCTTTCTTTTATGCGAGCGACGCTTCTCCGTCAAAATCTGAGACAGAGTGGTTCATTTATCCATCATCAGTGACCACTGATTCTATTGGAGCTGTAGTACACAAGATGATTAATGCGGACACTTATGTTGTGTCATTAGATGCTGCATTTTGGGCTTTATAAGTTATTACAATTAATTTGAATATTTAAGAGAGTATGTATGAAAAAGTTAAAAGTCGCTTTATTGGCATCTATTATTGCATTTGTATCAACAGGTTCAGCTATTGCAGATGAAATCGATTCTCAGGTTGTAACAGCAACGGCCGATGTGATTTTTACAGCTAGGGGAACGGCTTCAGTTACATTAACCGCGAGTGATGATCTTGTTGCTGGTCCGCAAACTGCAGGTACACAGGTTGCGACGGGCTTAGCTGAAGCGACAGAAAGTTCAGTGGCGATCCGCTGGACTCCGGCATCTGGTACAGTAACGCCAGAAAATGAGTTAAGCACAATCATTCAAGTTAAGGGAACGAATAATCCGACTCATATTGCTAACTTTGTGTTAGTACCAGACGCTTCGGCAGGACAAATGAGTAATGGTGGCAACGGTTGGATTGTTCCTACAAATGAAGATACATCAAAATTGAATTTCACCGTTCAACAACATGATACAGCAGTTGTCGCGGGGGATACTTATGTATTGTCTGTTGACGCAGCTGTGTGGGCATATTAATACTATAATATAAATAGATTAATTTAAATTAGAAAGGTGTTAGTTTGAATTGTTGTGATTTAAGCTAACACCATTCTTATTTTTTAGCCTAATTAAATAATAATATTATGCAGTGATAGGTCTTTACTTAATACCTTGTAGTATTAAAAACTCACTCAACAATTGGTAAAGAATACAGAATAGAACAGATTGTATTTGTGGTTTATCAATATGTGAAGATTAATAAGAGAAAATTTTTGTCATAAATATAAATCTGCTTTTTATTGAATGTCATGGGCTTAACGTATGAAAAAAAATGTCTTTATTTCTTTTATTGTCACCGGAAAAATGGCTGCTGATACAAAATTAAAAAAAACAAAAAGAAGGCCTGTTTTAATTGTTTTCTCATGTTTTTTGGGCTTGTTGCAAAAATGACTTAGAATCTATGTAAATACCCCATTTATAACACAGTCATCTCGTAGAATATTTATGCCGCACTTCGGTACTCAAATGGCGTCATGTCATTGAGTGAATCGTGCGGCCGTTCGTTGTTGTATAGCTCAATCCAGTCTTCGGTTATTTGCTTCACTTCGTTCAGGTTGTTGAAAATGTAGCAATTGAGTACATCATCGCGATAAGTTCGGTTAAATCGTTCAATGTATGCGTTTTGATATGGGCAACCGGGTTTAATGTAATCAATCATAATGTCATGTGCTTTTGCCCAATTTACAAACACTTCCGAGGTGAATTCGCTGCCATTATCAACCCGAATTTTCTCAGGGTAACCGTGCCACTCAGCAAGTTGGTCAAGATAGCGTATGACACGCAATGACGGCATGCTGGTCGCAATATCAATACCTAAAACTTCGCGGTTAAAGTCATCAATAACGTTAAATGTGCGGAACCTGACTTTGTTGTGCAAGCTGTCATTCATAAAGTCCATTGACCAAGATTTTCCCAATGCATTCGGTGCAGCTAACGGCTCTGGGTTACGGTTGGGCAGTCGCTTTTTGCCTTTGCGTCGCAGGTTCAGTTTTAGCTCCTTATAAACGCGATAAACACGTTTGTGGTTCCAACTGTGGCCTAGCTTTCGAAGGCGTTTAAAGCACTTCGGGAACCCCCACCGATAATGCTTGTCGATTAAAGCATTCAAGGCATCAATGATTTCGTCATCATTGGTCAGCTTTGGCTCGTAATAGCAAGCGGTACGACTGATACCAACCACATGACAGCACTTCACTACGCTTGCGTTATACTGCACCTGTAACTCGTGTGCCCAGACTTTCCGTTCTGCCACGGGCGCTAGAGCTTTTTTATGATGTCTTCTTGCATCTGTGACTTGAGACTCAACTCAGCATACATCTGCTTAAGTCGACGGTTCTCTTCTTCAAGCTCTTTCAAGCGGCGCACATCTGACGCTTCCATACCGCCGTATTTTTCGTGCCATTTATAAAACGTTGAATTACTGATGCCGTACTTACGACAAATCTCTTTCACCGGCATACCCGCTTTGGCTTCTTTTAAAATCGCCACAATCTGGCTTTCAGTCATGCTGCGTATTACCATGAAGGAGATCGGTGAGTAACATTGATGAAGATCGGTTCGTGTCACTTTCACAGAACCATTGTTACATTAACTTCACTGATCTCCTTCGGTCAACAAGGTTTGCATTTTTCGCATTGATTCTCCTTTAAGGTCTATCTTGACGCTCCCGTGAACCAACCGATCCAGGATGGCATCCGCATGCGTTGAGTCCCCGATCATCTTGTACCAGCTTTCCACCGGTAACTGGCTCACGACAATGATAGAACCTCGCTGGTACATGAGATCCACTATTTCCAGTAGATCGCTGCGTTGTTCTGACGACAGAGGCTCCAGACCCCAGTCGTCCAGAATCAGCAGATCGCTGTGATTCAGTTTTGTCAGCAGTTTGCTATAGCGTCCGTCCGCATGTCCCTGGTAACACAGCTCCATCAGCGCCTTCAGACGGTAGTAATAGACCTTATATCCTTGTCGGCAGGCATTGTGGCCGAGCGCACAGGCCAGATAGGTTTTGCCACTGCCTGTCGCCCCAGTCAGCAACAGGTTTTGTTTAAGGTTCAACCAGTTTCCCTGACCGAGCGAACGGATGAGGGGCTTATTCAGGCCCCTGCTGCTTCGGTAATCCAGTTTTGATAACTCGGCGCTAAGTCTGAACCGCGCCTGTTTCACTAGACGCTCTGCTTTCCTGTTTTCGCGGCAGGTCAGTTCTTCTGAAGCCAGTAATAACAGGCGCTCTTCGAACCCCAGCTCCAGGTATGCACCAGGTTGTGCGATCTGGTTTTTTAGGGCATCGAGGAAGCCTGTGAGTTTCAGTTCAGCGAGTTGTTCATAAAGATGGTTCATTATTGGCTTCCATATCAGTGGTAGTATTTACTGCCGCGAACGTTTTCATGTTCCAACGTTGATAGCAGGTCAGGTTTGTTTTCAGGAACAGGCTGTTTATCCAGACCTTTTTCCAAGATCGATTTTATTCCCGCAAGCCGCCATACCTGAGTTTTCAACGCGCGTGTAACCTATCTCATCGATAATCAATAACTTCGGTGCCATCACTGAACGTGATAAATAGTGTTTCAGTTTGTTTTGGCGTTTTGCCGTTGAAAGCTGTAACATCAGGTCTGCCGCTGTCGTAAAACGT